>JAZBLS010000148.1:0-7739 GCA_037033365.1 Actinomycetota bacterium
GCTCGGACGCGTGCACCTTCGACGACCCGGTCGCGGGCGACGCGGAGGCGGCACGGGCGACAGGGCGGAACGAGCGGTCCCCGGGGACGTCGGCGAACGCGAGCGCGAGGAACGGCCACGCACCCTGGTTCTCCGGCTCCTCCTGCACCCACACCAGTTCGGCGTTCGGGTACGAGTCGGTGATTGTCTTCAGGGCGTCGATCGGGGTCGGGTAGAGCTGCTCAAGCCGGACCAGCGCGATCTCGGGGTTGGGCTTCTTCTCGAGCTCGGCCCTGAGGTCCCAGTGCACCTTGCCGGAGTGGACGAGCACGCGCTTGACCGCGGTGCGGTCGAGGCCCCGGGCATCGTCGATGACCGGCTCGAAGCGCCCCTGCGTGAAGTCCTCGACCGGGCTCGTGGCTCCGCGCAGTCGTAGCATCGCCTTCGGGGTGAAGACGATGAGCGGCTTGCGGGGCCGGGCGTAGGCCTGGCGGCGCAGCAGGTGGAAGTACGACGCGGGCGTCGACGGGCGGGCCACGATCATGTTGTCCTGCGCGCACATCTGCAGGAACCGCTCGATGCGCGACGACGAGTGGTCGGGCCCCTGACCCTCGTAGCCGTGGGGGAGGAGAAGCGTGACGCTGGACTGCTGCCCCCACTTCTGCTCGGCCGCGGAGATGTACTCGTCGATCACCGACTGGGCGCCGTTGACGAAGTCGCCGAACTGCGCCTCCCAGAGCACGAGCGCCTCGGGTGCCTCCACCGAGTAGCCGTACTCGAACCCGAGGGCGGCGTACTCGCTGAGCAGGGAGTCGTAGACGAAGAAGCGTCCCTGCGACTCGGAGAGGTTCGACAGCGGCAGCCACTCCTGGCCGTTCGCGCGGTCGTGGAGCGTCGCGTGACGCTGAACGAACGTCCCCCGACGCGAGTCCTGTCCCGCGAGGCGGACGGGCGTGCCCTCGACGAGCAGCGAACCGAAGGCGAGCAGCTCCCCGAAGCCCCAGTCGATGTTGCCGTTGCGGCTCATGTCCAGGCGCTTGTCGAGCTGCTGCTGGAGCTTCGGGTGGACCGTGAAGCCCTCGGGCTTGTTCACGAACGCATCGCCGATGAGCTGGATGATCTCGTTCGGGACGCCCGTGACCTCGGGTGCGCCCACCTGCTCCTCGAGCGGGGGCTGCTCGGGGGCGACCGGAGTCGTTCCCGTCTCGGCGGCGTGCGTCTCGGCGAACGCGATCTCCAGACGGTTCTGGAAGTCGGCCTTCGCCTCGTCGTACTCCTCCTCGGTGATGTCACCGCGGCCGACGAGGGACTCGGTGTAGAGCTTGCGGACCGAGCGCTTCGCCTGGATGAGGTCGGTCATGAGCGGCTGCGTCATCGAGGGGTCGTCTCCCTCGTTGTGACCGCGGCGGCGGTAGCAGACGAGGTCGATCACGACGTCGCGGTGGAACTGCTCGCGGTACTCGAACGCGAGCTGCGCGACGTGGATGACGGCTTCGGGGTCGTCGCCGTTCACGTGGAACACGGGCGCCTGGATCGTCTTGGCGACGTCCGTGGCGTAGACCGAGGTGCGCGAGTCGTTCGGGAGCGTGGTGAAGCCGACCTGGTTGTTGACGACGATGTGGATCGTGCCGCCGGTGCGGTAGCCGCGCAGCTGCGACATCTGCAGCGTCTCGACGACCACGCCCTGACCGGCGAAGGCCGCGTCGCCGTGCACGAGGATCGGCAGCCAGGTGAAGGTGCCGATGGGCTTGCGGTCCTGCTTGGCCCGGACGATGCCCTCGAGGACGCCGTCGACGGTCTCGAGGTGCGACGGGTTCGCCGCGAGGTAGACCGGGAGCTCCGACTCGTCGTCCGAGATGAAGGTGCCCTCGGTGCCCAGGTGGTACTTCACGTCGCCGGAACCGCGCTGGTTTCCCGGCGTCTGGGTGCCCTCGAACTCCTGGAACACCTGTCCGTACGTCTTGCCGGCGATGTTGGTGAGGACGTTCAGGCGTCCGCGGTGCGCCATGCCGATCGCCGCACCCTCGAGGCCGGCGGTCGCCGCACCCTGGAGGATCTCGTCGAGCAGCGGCACCAGCGACTCGCCGCCCTCGAGCGAGAAGCGCTTCTGGCCGACAAACTTGGTCTGCAGGAAGGTCTCGAAGGCCTCGGCCTCGTTGAGCTTGCGGAGGACCCGCAGCTGCTCGTCGTGACCGGGCTTCTGGTACTTGACCTCGAGCTTCTCCTGGAACCAGCGGCGCTGCTCCGGGTCCTGGATGTGCATGTACTCGATGCCCACCGTGCGGCAGTAGGAGTCGCGCAGCACGCCGAGGATGTCGCGCAGCTTCGCGACGCGGCGTCCGCCGAAGCCGCCGGTGACGAACTCGCGGTCGAGGTCCCAGAACGTGAGCCCGTGGCTCTCGATCTCGAGGTCCGGGTGCGAGCGCTGGACGTACTGGAGGGGATCGATGTCGGCCATGAGGTGGCCGCGCACACGGTAGGAGTTGATGAGCTCCTGGACGCGGGCCTGCTTGTCGACGCGCTCGGCGAGGTCGACCGCGATGTCCGGGTTCCACCGGATCGGGGCGTACGGGATGCGCAGCGCCGCGAAGATGTCGTCGTAGAACCCGCGCTGGCCGATGAGCAGCTCGTGGACCTTCTTGAGGAACTCGCCCGAGCCCGCACCCTGGATCACACGGTGGTCGTAGGTGCTGGTGAGCGTGATCGTCTTGCCGATCGCGAGCTCGTTGAGCGTCCGCTGGCTCGCACCCTGGAACTCGGCCGGGTAGTCGAGGGCGCCGGCGCCGATGATGCAGCCCTGGCCCTTCATGAGACGCGGGACGGAGTGCACGGTGCCGATGCCGCCGGGGTTGGTGAGCGAGACCGTCGTGCCCTGGAAGTCCGTGGCGGTGAGCTTGTTGTTGCGTGCGCGGGTGACGAGGTCCTCGTAGGCGACCAGGTACTCGCTGAACGTCATGGTGTCGGCGCGCTTGATGCTGGGCACCATCAGCGCTCGCGTGCCGTCGGGCTTGGGCAGGTCGATCGCGATGCCGAGGTTGACGTGCGCGGGCGCGACCACGGAGGGCTTGCCGTCGATCTCGGCGTAGAACACGTTCTGGCTGCGGAACTCGTCGAGGGTGCGGATCAGGGCCCAGCCGATCAGGTGCGTGAAGCTGATCTTGCCGCCGCGGGTGCGGGCCATGTGGTTGTTGATGACGATGCGGTTGTCGATCATCAGCTTCGCCGGGACCGTACGGACGCTCGTCGCCGTGGGGACGGTCAGGGACTCGTCCATGTTGGCCGCGAGGGTCTTGGGCAGTCCGCGCAGCGGAGTCACCTTGTCCTCCTCCGCGGCATCCGCCGTCTCCTTGGCTGCGGGCTTGGGTGCCTGCGCGGGGATGGGCGCTGCGGCCGCAGGCTTGGTGGTGGTGCGCGCGACGGGCTGGGCGCCGATCACGGGGATGGGGGCCGTGACGGGGTGGGTCGGCTGCTCGGCGGCCGGCGCGGCGGTGCCTGCGGCGGCATCGGGCTGGTAGTTCTCGAGGATCGGCCACCACTCCTTGTCGACGGAGTCCCGGTTCACCTTGAACTGCTCGTAGAGCTCTTCGACGAGCCACGAATTGGCTCCGAACCCCCCGTCGCCCCCGACGCCGGTCACCTGGTTCGACACGCTCGATCGCCCTCTTTCATCACTGAAGTCCACATGTGCACAGCAGGACGCAGGATGCGTCCGGGCCCGCACACTCTCGACCACCAAGCCTAACGTGTTTCCCCGGGGAAACGTCCAAGGCATGCGCCGCCGTGGGCGCGTTCTGAGTAGCGTGGAGGCATGGAGTTCTCAGGTGAGTCGCCCGCGGTGGATCTGACGTATTCGGATGTGTTCCTCGTGCCCCGACGATCGGCGGTGACGAGCCGGCTCGAGGTCGACCTGGCGCCGCAGGACGGCACGCCGGCGACGCTGCCCCTCGTCGCCTCCAACATGAACTCGGTGACGGGACCACGGCTCGCGGCCGTGCTCGCGCGGCGTGGCGGACTGGGCGTCCTCCCTCAGGATCTCCCGCTCCAGGACCTCGACGCGGCGATCCGCGACGTCAAGGCGCAGCCTGTGCTGTGGGACACCCCGATCGTGCTCCCGCCGGACGCCTCGGTGTCGGACGCGCTGCGCTTGATGCCCGCGGCCGTGGGGCACGGCATCGTCGTGGCGACCGGACGGGCGCCGTATGACACGGGGGCGATCCTCGGAGTGCTCCCGGCGACGCGGCTCGCGACCGCCCTCCCGGACGCACAGCTCGGCGATCTCGTGCACGCGGGCACGCCGTCGATCGACGCCGACGACATCGGCTCGGAGCGCCACGCGTTCGACGTGATCACGGATGCCGGAGCCGACATCGTGACGGTCGTGCACCACGGGCACCTCGTCGGGACGCTCAGCGCTCGGAGCGCCCTCCGCTCCACCCTCTACCGCCCGGCGCTCGACGGCGACGGGCGACTCGCGGTGGCTGCCGCGGTCGGCATCAACGGAGACGTGGCTGCGAAGGCGAAGGCACTCGCCTCCGCCGGAGTCGACGTCCTCGTCGTCGACACGGCGCACGGCCACCAGGAGGGGATGCTCCGGGCTCTGCGCACGGTGTCGGACCTCGGTCTGGGCATCCCGATCGTGGCGGGGAACATCGTCACCGCCGACGGCGTGAAGGACCTCGTCGACGCCGGGGCCTCGATCCTGAAGGTCGGTGTGGGGCCGGGCGCGATGTGCACCACCCGCATGATGACGGCGGTCGGACGACCGCAGTTCTCCGCCGTGCTGGAGACCGCCGAGGCGGCACGCCAGCTCGGCGCGCACGTCTGGGCGGACGGCGGGGTGCGGTATCCGCGCGACGTCGCCCTCGCGCTCGCGGCCGGTGCGGCATCCGTCATGGTCGGCTCGTGGTTCGCCGGGACGATCGAGGCGCCGGGGGAGCTGCAGCGCGACGGCGAGGGGCGGCTGTTCAAGGAATCCTGGGGAATGGCGTCGACCAAGGCCGTGCAGGCGCGCTTCGGTCGCCTCGACGCGTACGAGCGGGCGCGCAAGGAGCTGTTCGCCGAGGGGATCTCCTCGTCGAAGATCTACCTGGATCCGCTGCGCCCCGGGGTCGAGGATCTGCTCGACATGATCACGTCCGGCGTCCGGTCGTCGTTCACATACGCGGGGGCCTCATCCGTGCCGGAGTTCCACGAGCGCGCGCTCGTGGGCCTGCAGTCCGCCGCGGGCTATGAGGAGGGCAAGGCGCTCCCCGTCAGCTGGTGACCGCTGCGCGCCGGTGAGCGTCATCCCGTACAATCGGGGGACTATGGATGACCCTCCCAGTTGCAGTACATCGCCCCACCGCCCGCCTCTCCGATGTGAGAGGAACCACTGATGGACTACATCCTGTTGGGCGTGGGGCTTCTGCTCACGGTCGGCACCGGACTCTTCGTCGCGAGCGAGTTCGCCCTGGTCAATCTCGACCGCGCCGATCTCGAGGCTCGTCAGGCCCGGGGTGAATCCCGGCTGTCCCTGACGATCAGCGCTCTCAAGCACACGTCGACGCACCTCTCGTCCGCGCAGCTGGGAATCACGCTCACGACGCTGCTGACCGGTTACACGATGGAGCCGGCGCTGTCGAACCTGCTGCGCCCGACGCTCGTCGCCTGGAGCATCCCCGAGGCGGCGGTCGGTCCGATCGCCACGGTGGTGGCGATGTTCGTGGCGACCGTGCTGTCGATGATCCTCGGTGAGCTGGTCCCGAAGAACTTCGCACTCGCGCTGCCCCTGGCGACGGCGAAGCTCGTCATCCCGTTCCAGACCGCGTTCACCACGGTCTTCAAACCGGCGATCCTCGTGCTCAACGGCAGCGCCAACGGTGTGCTGCGGAGCATGGGCATCGAGCCCAAGGAGGAGCTCTCGGGTGCGAGGAGCGCCGAGGAGCTCTCCTCGCTCGTCCGCCGCTCCGCGAGCGCGGGACTGCTGGAGGCCGATACCGCCAGCCTCCTCGACCGGACGCTGACGTTCTCCCGCCTCTCGGCCGCCGACGTCATGACCGCACGGCCCAGCATGCACGCGCTCGCCGCGGGCGACTCCGCGGACGACGTGATCCAGTTGGCCCGCCGCACGGGCCACAGCCGCTTCCCGGTCTACGACGATGACCTCGACGACATCACGGGTGTCGTGCACCTCAAGGCCGCGATCTCGGTGCCCCGGGATCGGCGAGCGGAAGTGCCGGTCGGCGCCCTGTCGACCGAGCCGCTGCGCGTCCCCGAGACCGTGCACGTCGATGCGCTGATCTCCGAGCTGCGTGCCCGCGGATACCAGCTGGCGGTCGTCGTCGACGAGTACGGCGGAACGGCCGGCCTCGTGACCCTGGAGGATCTCGTCGAGGAGCTTGTGGGCGAGGTGTCCGACGAGCACGACCGCTCGCGGGCCGGCGTCATCCGCGGCCGCGACGGCATCACCTTCCCCGGCGAGCTGCGGCCGGACGAGCTGCGCCGCCGTGCCGGTGTCGAGGTCCCCGAGGGGGACGTGTACGACACGGTCGGCGGCTACGTCATGAGCGTGTTGGAGCGCGTCCCCGCGGTCGGCGACGAGGTCTCGGTCGACAGCGGCACCCTGCAGGTCGTCCGCATGGACGGGCGCCGCGTCGACCGCGTGCGCTACGTCCCGAGTCCGGGCACCCCGGGAGAGGAGGTCCTCCGATGAGCGATTGGGGAGGACTCGCCTGGCTGGTCGCGCTGCTCGTGGCCAACGCGTTCTTCGTCGGCGCCGAGTTCGCCGTGATCTCGGCCCGCCGCTCGCAGATCGAGCCGCGTGCCGACGAGGGCTCGCGGGCGGCCAAGACCGCCCTGTACGCGATGGAACATGCGACGCTCATGCTCGCGACGTCGCAGCTCGGCATCACGATCTGCTCGCTGCTGATCCTGAACGTCTCCGAGCCTGCCATCCACCATCTGCTCGCCGTGCCGCTGCACGCGATCGGCTGGTCGGACGGGGTGGTGGACGCCGTGTCGTTCACGATCGCCCTGCTGATCGTGTCGTTCCTGCACGTGGTGTTCGGCGAGATGGTCCCGAAGAACCTCGCGTTCTCGGTTCCGGATCGCGCGGTGCTGCTGCTCGCTCCGCCGCTCGTGTTCGTCTCCAAGGTGTTCATGCCGGTGATCTGGCTGCTGAACGCCGCGGCGAACGGCGTGCTGCGCCTGTTCCGCGTCGAGCCGAAGAACGAGGCAGCCTCGACCTTCACGCTGGACGAGGTCGCGACGATCGTCGACCAGTCCCGCCGCGAGGGTGTGCTGACGGACACCGCGGGTACCGTGGCCGCTGCCGTCGAGTTCACCGACAAGAAGGCGCGGGATGTCGCGGTGCCGCTGAGCGACCTCGTCACGCTGCCGCAGACGACCACGCCGGACGAGATCGAGAAGGCCGTCGCGCGCTACGGGTTCTCGCGATACGTGATCGTGGACGCGGAGGACGTGCCGGTCGGCTACGTGCACCTCAAGGACATCCTGCGGGCGTCGGACGGCCCGGACGCCGCGAAGTTGATGGAGCCGCTGCCGTCGAAGCGCATCCACCACATGGTCCCCGTGCAGGAGGACACCGACCTCGAGGACGCCCTGGCGCTCATGCGCCGCGCGGGGCGGCACCTCGCGAAGGTGCGCGACAACCAGGGCCGGACGACGGCCGTGCTGTTCCTGGAGGACATCCTCGAAGAGCACGTCGGCGAGGTGCAGGACGCGACGCGTCGCATCCGCGGACACTGACCACGGACAGCACA
>JAZBLS010000149.1:0-7689 GCA_037033365.1 Actinomycetota bacterium
CCCGGTTGCCCCGGTGCGGCACGTCCCCGCGACCCGAATCCGGAGCGCGGGGACGTGCCGACGGGTCAGGCCCGGCGTCGGGAGGCGAGGACAGATACGACCAGCGCGGCGAGGCCCGCGACGAGACCTCCCGTGCCGAGCACGGTGCCGAGATCCACCGGGTCCGTCGACTCGGCCTCGGCATCCGTCGCGTCCGCGTCGGCGTCGTCAGATGCGGTCGAGCCGTGACCCGCATGCTCGCCCTCGGCCGCGGCGACGACCGAGACGACGGGGGCGGGGGAGTCGAGCTCGTGCGGGTCCTCGCCGTCCTCGGCCAGCTGGGTCCACTCGGTGCTGCCGTCGACGCAGGTCTGCACGACCGGGAACGCGAGGGTGTCCGGCGTGCTGTCGTCGAGGCCGACGGCCATGCTCACCGCACCGCGCAGGTCGTTGGGGACGGGCGTCGCGGCCGTGTAGGTGACCGCGCTGACCAGGCCGTCGTCGCCGCGCTCGACCGCGATCTCCCAGTCGCTGTCGACGGTCGGCGCGACCGAGGCGAGTCCCTCCGGCATCGTGACGCGCAGGGATGTCGTCGGCGAGCCGTCGCAGCCGTGCGAGAACGAGAAGGTGAGGACGCCGTGGTCGCCGGCGGTCAGCTCGTCGGGGCTCACGCCGACGTGGGCGCTGGCGAGGGCAGGGACGCCGATCGCGAGGACGATGCCTCCGATGATGCCGGCGGTCAGCGTGCGGCGCGAGGGACGGGTCGTGAAAAGGGACATGGGTACTCCTGAGTGCTCGTGCGGGCGCGCGAGAGGGCGCGACGCCGCGGAAGAAGGGATGGCTCGGCTCGGTCGGATGAGCGGAGCCGCAGGGGACTCAGGCGAGGTATGGCGGGCCGCGGCGCGACGGCGCGGCGCGCAGCGCCGCATCGACGAGGACGGCGACGAAAGACGGCGTGATGCGGGGCCGCGTCCGCACGGGGAGAGCGGGCGCGGCGATGCGCAGCGCGGCAGCCTGCACCCAGTTCGCGATGACGCGGACGAGGGATTCGCCGTGCCAGAGCAGGGCGACGGTCGCGACGGCCGCGAGGACGTGCGCGATCAGCATGAGGGTGCTCGGTGCCGAGGCGATCACGGCGGGGCCGAGCGCGGAGAGGTCCACGTGGTGAGCGTGCGCCGGTGCGGAGGCCGTAGCGGACTGCGTGGGCGCGCCGAGCAGCTGGAAGGTCAGGTGGAACGCACCCTGTCCGACGAGCACCGTCGCCGCGCTGCGGAGGCGGGACACCCGCGGGCCGATCAGCAGGGCGGCCAGCGGGACGAGGAGGCACGCGATCGCGACCACGAGGAGCGGATGCGGAGCCGGACCACCCGCGACGGTGTGCGAGACGGCCGCCAGCGTGGTGGCGATCGTGGATGCCGCTGCGGCGCGCACGAGACGCAGCTGGCGGGTGTTCACAGGTCCAGCCTACGGGTGCCGGGCGGATTCCTAGGTCACGGGCAGTAGCGTGGGTGGGTGGAAGCACTGCTCTATCTGGGTGGCATCGTGTTCATGCTGATCGGCCTCGGCCTGTCGATCGGCCTGCACGAGATCGGACACCTCCTGCCGGCCAAGCTCTTCGGCGTGCGCGTCGGGCAGTACATGATCGGCTTCGGGCCCCGGCTGTGGTCCAAGCGGATCGGCGAGACCGAGTACGGCTTCAAGGCGCTGCCCCTGGGCGGTTTCATCTCGATGTCGGGGATGTACCCGGCGTCAACGGCGTCCGGCCCTGCGAAGGGGATCTTCCGCGCGCTCGTGCAGGACGCCCGGTCGGCGAACGACGAGACGATCGCGGAGGGCGCGGAGGACCGCGTCTTCTACAAACTCCCGGTCTGGAAGCGCGTGATCGTGATGCTCGGCGGACCGGCGATGAACCTGCTCCTCGCCCTCATCATCTTCACGGTGCTCGTCTCGGGCATCGGTGTGCAGCAGGGCACCACGACGATCGCGTCCGTGAGCGAATGCGTGCTCCCCGCAGGATCCAGCGCCACCGAGTGCACGGCCGACGATCCCGCGACTCCGGCGGCGGAGGCGGGCATCCAGCCGGGCGACGTCCTCGTGTCGATCGACGGGCAGGCGGTGTCGACGTTCGCCGAGGCGACGGCGATCGTCCAGGCGGCGCCCGGAGAGACCCTGGACCTCGTGGTGCGCCGCGACGGTGCCGAGAAGACCCTGAGCATCACGCCGATCGAGGCGGAGCGCACGATCACGGATGCGAGCGGGCAGCCCGTGCTCGGCGACGACGGCGAGCCCGTCGTCAAGGAGGTCGGCTACGTCGGCATGGGAGCCCAGATGGGTTTCGTGCAGCAGCCCCTCACGGCTGGCGCCGAGATGACGGGCGACACGGTGTACAGGGTGGGATCGATGATCGTCACTCTTCCGCTGCGCATTTGGGACGTGGGCGTCTCGCTCGTCACGGGCGGAGAACGCGATCCGAACGGTCCGCTGAGCGTGGTGGGCGTCGGGCGCATCGCCGGCGAGGTGGCCGCGACGGACGCGCCGGTGCTCAATCGGTTCTCCGTGCTCCTGGGGCTCCTCGGGTCCCTCAACGTCGCGCTCTTCGTCTTCAACCTCATCCCGCTCCTGCCGCTCGACGGCGGCCACGTCGTGGTCGCGCTGTGGGACGGCATCCGGCGGGCCTGGGCGAAGCTGTTCCGTCGTCCGCCCCCCGCGCCGGTCGACGCCACCCGGCTCGTCCCGTTGACGGTCGTCGTCGCGACGCTGCTGATCGCGATGGGCGCCCTGCTGCTGCTCGCGGATCTCTTCAACCCCGTGCAGCTCTTCGGCGGCTGACGAGAGGTCTCCGACGACAAGACCCCGGCCGCGATGCGACCGGGGTCTTCTCGTGCGTGCCGAGCTCAGCTCAGCGCGTACGCGATCAGGCGCTCGAGGGTGCGGAGGCCGTCGCGCGACAGGATCGACTCCAGGTGGCCCTGCACCGAGGCGAATCCCTCGCCGCGCAGGGCGTAGACGTCGCCCGTGCCTGCATCGGCGGAGACCTCCGCGTCGGCGACCGTCGTGGTCCCGGGCGCGACGCGCGCGGTGAACGTGTTGTAGAAGCCGATGGATGCATCCTCGCCGAACACGGGAACGGACTTCTGCAGGCCCTGGTGCGGAGCGTCGAGCGGCGTGAGGTCGATGCCGAGCCGATCGCTGAGGATCTGGTGGCTCAGGCAGACCGCGAGAAGCGGCTTCCGCGCATCCAGACGGTGACCGACGACGTCCTTCATGCGCGCGATCCGCTCGCTCTGCGGGTCTCGGGGATCGCCCGGGCCGGGGCCCGCGACGACGAGGTCCGCCGCGTCCAGCTCGTCGTCGGAGACCGCGCTCCACGGGCGGATGACGGCATCCAGGCCCAGGTGCCGCAGCTGGTGGGCGAGCATCGTGGTGAAGCGGTCCTCGGCGTCCACGACCACGGCGGTCCGCCACTCGAAGGGTGCCGCGTCGTCGTCGCCCTGCGGGTTCAGCCAGAATTCGGCCAGACGCGCGTTGCGCGAGGAGAGGAGAGCGGCGACTTCGGGGTCGTCGGCGAGCGGGAGGGGCCGGCTCGGCGCATCGGCATCCGTCCGCGCCTCGGCGACGTGGTCCCGATCGATCGCGCCGATCGCACCGAGCACCCCTGCGGCCTTGCCGTGCGTCTCGGAGACCTCGCCCTGCGGATCCGAGTGCCGGACGAGGGTGGCGCCGACGGGCACGCTCAGGGATCCGTCCCGCAGGTACACCGTGCGGATGAGGATCGGGGCGTCGAGATCGTGGCCGCCGTCGTCGTTCGGCGTGAACAGCGCCGCGACGCCCGAGTAGTAGCCGCGGGGTTTCGTCTCATGGCGTCGGATCACCGCGCAGGCGTTCTGCATCGGCGAGCCGGTGACGGTCGGCGCGAACATGGTCTCGCGCAGGATGTCGCGCGGGTCGAGCCTGCTGCGGCCCCGCAGCATGTACTCGGTGTGGGTCAGTCGCGACATCTCCTTGAGATGCGGTCCTGTGATGCGTCCGCCGTCCGAACACACGGCGCTCATCATCTTGAGCTCCTCGTCGACCACCATGAACAGCTCCTCGGTCTCCTTGGTGGACGAGAGGAAGTCGATCAGCGTCTCGGTGGTCGCGCCGCCGGCGGGGTGGCGGAAGGTCCCGGAGATCGGGTTCATCGTGACGACGCCCTCGCGGGCGACGACGTGCGCCTCGGGGCTCGCGCCGACCGCGATGTGGCCGGGGGTCACGACGGCGAAGGTCCAGTATGCCCCTCGCTCGTGGGTAAGGAGGGCTCGGAACCACGTGAGTGCCGCCGTACGGTCGTCGACGTCGATCTCCGCGGTGTAGTCGCGGCGGATCACGAAGTTCGCGCCCTCGCCGCGCCCGATCTCGTCGGCGATCACGGTCTCGACGATCGCCGCGTACTCGTCGTCGGCGATGTCGAAGCCGCCGTCCCGCAGGGGGACTCCGGCGGAGGGGAGCGCGGCGGTCAGCTCGGCGGTCGGCAGGTGCAGGTGCTCGTCCACGACGATGCAGCGCAGCGGCGCGCCGTCGTCCTGCGCGACGAAGCCGCGCTCGCGGACCTGCCGATACGGGACCATCGCGAAGACCTCGCGGGGCCGGCCGTCGACGGTGAGGGGGATGTCGGCGAGCAGGTCGACGTCCACGACGTCGCCCGTCAGCAGCTCGACGGTGTCTGCGCCGTCGCGCGCGATCAGCACGAAGGAGGCAGCCGGATCGGCGGTGAGCTCGGCGAGGCGGGTGAGGGTCATCGGGGTCTCCTGTGCGTGGCTCCGGCTCGGCTCAACGAAAAGACCGCCCCGGAGGCGGTCTGGATTCGTGGGAACGCGAACACACCGCCTAGGAGGCGGGCCACCAGGTGAGGTTCGCGAGCATGGGGTGAAAACTATCACACCGGCGCCCCGCGGAATCGGCGCATGACGTGGGTGCGACATCCAGCCCGCGTGCATCCGGGCGGCGTAGGCTGTGGATGTGCCAGCAGTGAATATCGGGATGCCGAAGATCCCCGAAGTCCTCGCCCCTCGCCGCAAGTCCCGTCAGATCAAGGTGGGGAAGGTCCTCGTCGGAGGCGACGCTCCCGTCAGCGTCCAGTCGATGACGACGACGAGGACCACGGACATCAACGGCACGCTCCAGCAGATCGCCGAGCTGACGGCATCCGGCTGCGAGATCGTGCGCGTCGCGGTTCCGACTCAGGAGGACGCCGACGTCCTGCACATCATCGCGAAGAAGAGCCAGATCCCGGTCATCGCGGACATCCACTTCCAGCCGAAGTACGTCTTCCAGGCGATCGACGCCGGCTGCGCGGCCGTGCGGGTGAACCCGGGCAACATCCGGAAGTTCGACGACCAGGTCGGCGAGATCGCGAAGGCGGCCAAGGATGCGGGCGTCTCGCTCCGCATCGGCGTCAACGCCGGCTCACTCGATCGTCGCCTGCTCGAGAAGTACGGCAAGGCCACCCCGGAGGCGCTCGTGGAGAGCGCGGTCTGGGAGGCGTCGCTGTTCGAGGAGCACGATTTCCACGAGTTCAAGATCTCGGTCAAGCACAACGACCCGATCGTCATGGTGAAGGCCTACCGTCAGCTCGCAGAGCGCGGTGACTGGCCGCTGCACCTCGGTGTCACCGAGGCCGGCCCCGCCTTCCAGGGAACCATCAAGAGCGCCACCGCCTTCGGCATCCTGCTGGGAGAGGGCATCGGCGACACCATCCGCGTCTCCCTCTCCGCGCCGCCCGCGGAAGAGGTCAAGGTCGGGCACCAGATCCTGCAGTCGCTGAATCTCCGCGAGCGCAAGCTCGAGATCGTCTCCTGCCCGTCGTGCGGACGTGCGCAGGTCGACGTCTACACGCTCGCGGAGGACGTCACCGAGGGGCTCAAGGACATGACCGTCCCGCTGCGCGTCGCCGTCATGGGCTGCGTCGTGAACGGTCCGGGAGAGGCCCGTGAGGCCGACCTCGGCGTCGCTTCCGGCAACGGCAGGGGACAGATCTTCGTCAAGGGCGAGGTCATCAAGACCGTGCCCGAGGCCGACATCGTCGCCACGCTCATCGAGGAGGCGAACCGCATCGCGGCCGACATGGGTCCCGACGCACCCCTCGGGACGGCGCAGGTCGTCACGGCATGACCGCGATCACGGTCGAGGGCGTCGGAGAACGGCACCTGACGGCCGAGCGCGCGACGCTGTCCGCCCGCATCGCCATCGCCCACGTCGACCGTGAGCGCTCGATCGCCCTCGGTACGTCTGCGCACTCCGAGGTCGCCTCCCGTGCCCTGCGTCTTCGCGAAGCCGGTGCCGCGACGTGGCACTCGGTCGACCCGCTCACCACGACGATCCGTGTCTGGACCGACAAGGACGGCGTGAAGCATCAGGACCACGTGACGGGCGGCACGGTCCACGTCAAGCTGCGCGACCTCCGCGCGGTCGCGGATGTCGTCGCGGAGCTGAGCACTCTGGGAGCCACGGTGTCGACCGACTGGGTGCTGACCGAGGCGACACGCGACCGCACGATCCGCGAGTTGCGTGCCACCGCGGTGAACGACGCCCGCAGCAAGGCGGCGGACTTCGCCGCCGCACTCGGCGGGTCGGTGCAGCGGGTGTCGACGCTGCGGGAATCCGGTGGCGGCGGCGGTCCGGCCGTCCGCGGATCGTCGGGAGGCGCCCGCGACGAGCTCACGGTTCCCGAGATCACCGTGCGCGTCGCCGTCGTCGGCGAGTTCGAGACCGATTGAGTTCCAGGAGAGCCATGCCTTCGCCCACCGCCGTGTCCTTCGCGCGGAACGCCCTCGCGGCGTCGACCTCCGTCCTGCGAGTCGAAAGCGTCGACGGCGGCGCGGTCGTCGTCGTTCAGGAGACGCCGTTCCACCCGGTCGACCACACCTGGCCCGATCAGCCGGGCGACACCGGCGCGATCGCGCGCGGCACGGACAGCGCACGCCTGGGGGAGGCCGTGATGGCGGCCGTGTCGACCGACGGCACCTTCGCGGTCGGGCAGGACATCCCCGTGAAGCGCGGCACCGACGGATGGACCTGGCTCGTCGCGCATCCGCTCGACGAGAGTGCTCCGGCGTGGCTCGTAGAGGGAACCGACGTCGAGCTGTCGGTGGATGCCGAGCGTCGCGCAGGGCTGAGCCGCGGGCACACCGCATGCCACCTGGCATCCCTCGCACTCGACCTGGCGGTCGCCGACCTGTGGCGCAAGGATCCGGGGGCGGATGCTCTCGGCACACCCGACTTCGAGGGCAGGGCCAACCAGTCCAGCCGCATCCACGAGGACGGCGCCGTGGACGAGTACCGCCTCGGGAAGAGTCTCCGGCGAGCGGGGTTCGACACCGAGACCTTCGCGGCGACGCTGACCGACCGCGAGGCGGCGATCAACGCCCGACTCGCGACCTGGGTGGCGTCGGGCGCGGACAGCCGGGTGGACGTGGAGGGTCCGACGATCGTCGACCGCCGCAGCTGGCACTGCGCGCTCCCCGAGGGGGACGCGGTGATCCCGTGCGGTGGCACGCACGCGACGTCGCTCGCCGAATTCGCGTCGATCCGCGTCTCGCTCGACCTGAGCGACCCTCAGCTGCTGGTCATGACGACGACGGCGGTCCCCGCGGTCTGACCCCGCGCCGCCGTGCGCCTCCCACGTTGCGGCTTTCTTCCCCGGGGGCCGACACGCCAGATGTCGGACGGAGC
>JAZBLS010000150.1:0-7655 GCA_037033365.1 Actinomycetota bacterium
GACGAAAGGCTCCCCGTGACTGTGCACGACCAGGATCCGTATTCCCAGGGCCCCCAAGACAGCGACCCGGACGAGACGGGCGAGTGGCAGCAGTCGCTCGACGAGCTCGTCGACGCGAAGGGTCACGGGCGTGGGCGCGAGATCATGCTCAGCCTGCTCAAGCGCTCCAAGGAGCTGCACCTGAACGTGCCGATGGTCCCGACGACGGACTACATCAACACGATCGCGCCCGAGAACGAGCCCGAGTTCCCCGGTGACGAAGAGGTCGAGCGCCGCTACCGCGCGTGGATCCGCTGGAACGCGGCCATCACGGTGCACCGCGCACAGCGCCCCGGCATCGGCGTCGGCGGCCACATCTCCACCTACGCGTCCTCCGCGGCGCTGTACGAGGTCGGCTTCAACCACTTCTTCAAGGGTGCCGACAACCCCGGGGGCGCCGACCAGATCTTCATCCAGGGTCACGCATCCCCCGGCACGTACGCGCGCTCCTACCTCGAGGGCCGCCTCTCGGAGGACCAGCTCGACGGGTTCCGCCAAGAGAAGTCGCACGCGCCGCACGGCATCCCGTCGTACCCGCACCCGCGCCTGATGCAGGACTACTGGCAGTTCCCGACGGTGTCGATGGGTCTCGGCCCGATCAACGCCATCTACCAGGCGATGTCGAACAAATACCTCGAGAACCGCGGCATCAAGGACACGTCGGCCTCGCACGTCTGGGCCTTCCTCGGCGACGGCGAGATGGACGAGGTCGAGAGCCGCGGTCAGCTGCAGGTCGCGGCCAACGAGGGTCTCGACAACCTCACGTTCATCGTCAACTGCAACCTCCAGCGCCTCGACGGCCCGGTGCGCGGCAACGGCAAGATCGTCCAGGAGCTCGAGTCGTTCTTCCGCGGCGCCGGCTGGAACGTCATCAAGGTCGTCTGGGGCCGCGAGTGGGACGACCTGCTCTCCCGCGACACCGAGGGCGCCCTGCTCAACCTCATGAACGTCACCCCCGACGGCGACTACCAGACGTACAAGGCCGAGTCCGGTGCGTACGTCCGCGAGCACTTCTTCGGACGTGACGAGCGCACGGCAGCCCTCGTCAAGGACTACTCCGACGACGACATCTGGAACCTCAAGCGCGGTGGCCACGACTACCGCAAGGTCTACGCCGCGTTCAAGGCCGCGACCGAGCACAAGGGCAAGCCCACCGTCATCCTCGCGAAGACCGTCAAGGGCTACGGCCTCGGTCCGCACTTCGAGGGCCGCAACGCGACCCACCAGATGAAGAAGATGACGCTGGACAACCTCAAGACGTTCCGCGACGCGATGCACATCCCGATCTCGGACGCCCAGCTCGAGGAGAACCCGTACCTGCCCCCGTACTACAACCCGGGCCCGCAGGACGAGACGATCCAGTACATGCTCGAGCGTCGTCGTGCTCTCGGCGGCTTCCTGCCCGAGCGCCGCTCGACCCACGTCGGTCTCTCGCTGCCCGACGACTCGGCGTACGCGCTGCCCAAGAAGGGCTCCGGCACGCAGGAGATCGCCACGACCATGGCGTTCGTCCGCCTGCTGAAGGACCTGCTCCGCTCGAAGGACTTCGGCCACCGCATCGTGCCGATCATCCCGGACGAGGCGCGCACCTTCGGCATGGACGCGTACTTCCCGACGGCGAAGATCTACAACCCGAACGGCCAGCACTACACGTCGGTCGACCGTGAGCTGCTCCTCGCCTACAAGGAGAGCCCGCAGGGTCAGATCGTGCACGTCGGCATCAACGAGGCCGGAGCACTCGCGGCCTTCACTGCGGCCGGCACCTCGTACGCGACTCACGGCGAGCCGCTCATCCCGATCTACCTCTTCTACTCGATGTTCGGCTTCCAGCGCACGGGCGACGCCCAGTGGGCGGCGGGCGACCAGATGGCCCGCGGCTTCATCATCGGCGCCACCGCCGGTCGCACGACGCTGACCGGTGAGGGCCTGCAGCACGCCGACGGCCACTCGCACCTGCTCGCGGCCACCAACCCTGCGACGGTCTCGTACGACCCGGCCTACGGCTACGAGATCGCGCACATCATGCGCTCGGGTCTCGAGCGCATGTACGGCGGGAACCACGAGGACCCGAACGTGATGTACTACCTCACGGTCTACAACGAGCCCATGGTCATGCCTGCGGAGCCGGAGAACGTCGACGTCGACGGCATCGTGCGCGGCATCCACCGCGTCTCGGTCGGCGAGGGCGACGGTCCCCGCGCCCAGCTGTTCGCATCGGGCGTCGGACTCCCCTGGGCGTTCGAGGCGCAGGAGCTGCTGAAGAAGGACTGGGGCGTGATCGCCGACGTCTGGTCGGTCACCTCGTGGACCGAGCTGCGCCGCGACGGCCTCGCCGCCGACGAGCACAACTTCCTGCACCCCGAGGAGGAGCCCCGCACGGCCTACCTCACGCAGAAGCTCCAGGGCGCAGAGGGTCCGGTCGTCGCGGTCAGCGACTTCATGCACGCCGTGCAGGACCAGATCCGCCCGTGGGTCCCGAACCGCTTCGCCACGCTCGGCGCCGACGGCTTCGGATTCTCGGACACCCGTGCCGCTGCTCGCCGCTTCTTCAAGATCGACGGGCCGTCGATCGTCGTCCGCACGCTCCAGTCGCTCGCCGAGGACGGGGTCGTCGACCGTTCCCTCGCCGCGCAGGCCATCCAGAAGTACAGCCTGCACGACGTGAACGCCGGCACGAGCGGCAACGCGGGCGGCGAAAGCTGAGCCCTCGGTGACACCCTCGTCTCCGAGCGGAATGGACAAGACCGCGACCCTCACCTGGCTGCGCCGGATCTCCGGCGACATCGCCTCCGTGACGATCAAGCGGTTGGAGGACACCCTCCCCTGGTACGCCGATATGCCACCGGCCCGCCGCTCTGCGGTCGGGCTGGTGGCCCAGGCCGGCATCACCTCGTTCATCCAGTGGTACGAGGACCCGACGTCCACGCCGTGGATCGCGGCGGACATCTTCGCCGCCGCTCCCCGCGAGCTGCTGCGCAGCGTCAGCCTCCAGCAGACGCTGCAGCTCATCCGCGTCACGGTGGAGGTCACCGAGGAGCGCGTCGCCGGACGGGGCGACGACCTCCGTGAGGCGATCCTCCTCTACTCGCGCGATGTCGCCTTCGCGGCCGCCGACGTCTATGCCCGTGCGGCAGAAGCCCGCGGACTGTGGGACGCCAGGCTCGAAGCGCTCGTCGTCGACTCGATCCTCACCGGTGAGGCCGACGAAGAGCTCCCAAGCCGTATCGCCGCGCTCGGCTGGCACGGACACGGAGAGGTCGCGGTCCTCGTCGGCACGACTCCCCCGCAGTTCGACGTCGACCTGGTGCGCCGCACGGCACGGAAGCTCTCCGTCGACGTCCTGATCGGCGTGCAGGGCTCCCGCCTGGTGCTCGTGATCGGCCGCGCCCGCGTCGCAGGCCAGGAGGCCGAGGAGGAGGAGGAGCTCGGTTTCGACGAGATCGCCGCGCGGCTCGAGCCGTCGTTCGGCCCCGGATACGTCGTCCTGGGCCCCGCCGTCGCAGCCCTCGTGGATGCGAGCCAGAGCGCCAGGGCAGCCCTCGCCGGTTTCGCGGTGGCACGGGCCTGGCGGAGCGCACCACGTCCGGTCGAGGCCGACGACCTGCTCCCGGAACGCGCGCTCGCGGGCGACCCGCTGGCCAAGCAGACGCTGATCGAGCGGATCTACCGGCCGCTGCAGGCGCACTCGACCGACCTCGTGACGACGCTGTGGAGCTACCTCGACAACGGTCGTTCGCTCGAGGCCACCGCGCGCGAGCTCTTCGTGCACCCGAACACGGTGCGCTATCGCCTCAAGCGCGTCAGCGAGGTCATCGGCTGGGATGCCACGGGCCCCCGCGAGGCGCTGATCCTCCAGACCGCGCTGATCCTCGGCTCGATCGGCGCCGCCGAGCAGGTGCGCCGTCGTGCGCCGCTGCGTCGCCCCGGTCGCGTGTCCTGACCTCCACTATCTCTGTACGCCACACACAAGGGTTCTTCGGAATCTTGTGATGGATCATCCACCGTTCTCGGCCGATCGTTGGCAGACTGGGGTGGTGATTGTCGTCGTATGCCCTGGACAGGGCTCGCAGACCCCCGGATTCCTCACCCCCTGGCTCGAACTGGAAGGCGCAGCCGAGTCCCTCGCCGCGTACTCCGAGGCGGCCGAGGTCGACCTTCAGCAGCACGGCACGGTGTCGGATGCCGACACGATCCGTGACACGCGCATCGCCCAGCCGCTGATCGTCGCGGCGTCGCTCATCGCGGCATCCGCTCTCACCGCTCGCGCCGGACGCCGCGCCGACGGGGTGGCCGGCCACTCGGTCGGCGAGATCGCCGCGCTCGTAGAGAGCGGCGTGATCGATGCCGAGACCGGCATGCGTCTGGTGGGCATCCGCGGTCGCGCCATGGCGGATGCCGCCGCGCAGACCCCGACCGGCATGAGCGCCGTGCTCGGCGGCGACGAGGACGCAATCCTCGCCCGTCTCGCAGAGCTCGACCTCTCCCCCGCGAACTACAACGGCGGAGGACAGCTCGTCGTGGCGGGTGCTCTGCCCGCCCTCGCCGCGCTGGCGGAGGAGCCGGTCAAGGGCACACGGGTGATCCCGCTGCAGGTCGCCGGGGCCTTCCACACGTCTTACATGGCATCGGCCGTCGCCGCGCTCCGCGACGCTGTCGAGACCGTGACGCCTGCAGACCCGCAGATCCCCCTGTGGACGAACCGCGACGGCTCGGTCGTCGCAGACGGCACGCAGGCCCTGACCTACCTGGTCGACCAGGTCTCGTCGCCCGTGCGCTGGGATCTCTGCATGGCCTCGTTCGCCGAGCAGGGCATCACCGGCCTGATCGAGCTGGCACCGGCCGGCGCACTCACCGGCCTCGCCAAGCGCGGGCTACGCGGCGTCCCGACCGTCGCCGTGAAGACCCCCGAAGACCTCGACGCGGCCGTCGCGCTGCTGAACGGAGAAGCCGCATGAGCATCACGCTGACCCAGGTCACCGGCCCCGCGTACACGCGCATCTACTCGTACGGCGCCGCCCGCGGCGAGAACGCCGTGCCCAACGACGACCTGATCGGCCCGATCGATTCGAGCGACGAGTGGATCCGTCAGCGCACCGGCATCGTCACGCGTGTCCGGGCGGAGAAAACCACCGACGCGATCGATCTCGCGGTCATCGCGGGAGCCGAGGCCATCGAGAAGTCGGGCGTTCCGGCCTCCGAGATCGATCTCGTGATCGTCGCCACCATCAGCAACCCGAAGCAGTCCCCCTCGGTCTCCGCGATCGTCGCCGACCGCGTGGGCGCCAACCCCGCTGCCGCGTACGACGTCAACGCCGCCTGCGCCGGCTATGCGTACGCGGTCACCCAGGCGGATGCTCTGATCAAGGCCGGCGCCGCGCGCTACGCCCTCGTGATCGGCACCGAGAAGCTGTCCGACATCGTCGACCCCGCCGACCGGAGCATCTCGTTCCTCCTCGGCGACGGCGCGGGAGCGGCCCTCATCGGCCCCAGCGACACGCCGGGCATCGCGCCCGCGGTGTGGGGCTCGGACGGCTCGAAGGCGGATGCCGTGGGCATGAACGCCACTCTCACCGAGTTCCGCGACGGCGAGGTGCCGTGGCCCACGCTCCGCCAGGAGGGCCAGACGGTCTTCCGCTGGGCGGTGTGGGAGATGGCGAAGGTCGCGCGCGAGGCGCTCGACCGGGCAGGCGTCGAGCCGACCGACATCGCCGCGTTCATCCCGCACCAGGCGAACATGCGCATCATCGACGAGTTCGCCAAGCAGCTGAAGCTGCCGGAGACCACGGTCATCGCGCGCGACATCGAGACGACCGGCAACACCTCGGCCGCCTCGATACCGCTCGCGAGCCACCGGCTGATGGCGGAGCACCCCGAGCTCTCGGGCGGTCTCGCCCTCCAGATCGGGTTCGGCGCCGGCCTCGTCTTCGCCGCCCAGGTCGTCGTCCTCCCCTGAGAACGCGCCGACCTTCCCTAGACTGTTCCACGGTTCCGAAACACAACCCGTAAGAAAGAGGAAGACCACATGGCTTTCACCAACGATGAGGTCCTCGCTGGCCTCGCAGAGCTCATCACCGACGAGACCGGCATCAACGCCTCCGAGGTCGCCCTCGAGAAGTCGTTCACGGACGACCTCGACATCGACTCGATCTCGATGATGACGATCGTCGTCAACGCCGAGGAGAAGTTCGGCGTCACCATCCCGGACGACGAGGTCAAGAACCTCAAGACCGTCGGCGACGCCGTCAACTTCATCGTCGCAGGCCAGGAGTAATCCACGCAGGATGCCACCCCCGCATCCGCGGGGCGTGGCATCCTCCGCCTTGCCCGCCCTCTGCTCGACCCGCCTGACAAGGAACCACACATGACCAAGCGCATCGTCGTCACCGGCATCGGCGCCACGTCCGCCATCGGCGGGACCGCTCCGGAGAACTGGGAGAACCTGCTCGCAGGCGTCTCCGGCACACGCTCTCTCGAGCACGACTGGGTCCAGCAGTACGAGCTGCCCGTCACCTTCGCCGCCGAGGCGATCGTCCGCCCCGAAGAGGTCCTGCCCCGCCACGAGGCGAAGCGGCTCGACCCGTCCTCCCAGTTCGCCTTGATCGCCGCGCGCGAGGCCTGGGCGGACGCCGGATCCCCCGAGGTCGCCCCCGAGCGGCTCGGCGTCGACTTCGCCACCGGCATCGGCGGCCTGTGGACCCTCCTCGACGCGTGGGACACGCTGCGCGAGAAGGGCCCGCGTCGCGTGATGCCCCTGACCGTGCCGATGCTCATGCCGAACGCCGCCGCCGGCAACCTGTCGCTGCAGTTCGAGGCCCGCGCCTACGCCCAGACCGTCGTGAGCGCGTGCGCCTCGAGCACCGAGTCGCTCATCCACGCCTTCCACCACCTGCAGGACGGCCTCGCCGACGTCGTGATCGCCGGAGGTACCGAGTCCGCGATCCACCCGATCACGATGGCTTCGTTCGCTTCGGCCCAGGCGCTGTCCCGCCGCAACGACGACCCGGCCACGGCATCGCGACCCGGCGCGATCGACCGCGACGGCTTCGTGATGGGCGAGGGTGCCGCCGCGCTGATCCTCGAGACCGAGGAGCACGCCGGGGCCCGCGGCGCGAAGATCTACGGCTATGTGCTCGGCGGCGGCGTGACGGCCGACGCGTACCACATCACCGGGAACGACCCCGAGGGCAACGGCGCCGCGCGTGCCGTGACGCAGGCGCTCGAGGAGGCGGGCCTCACCGCCGACCAGATCTCGCACATCAACGCGCACGCGACCTCGACGCCCGTCGGCGACCCGAACGAGTACGTGGCCCTCAAGAAGGTGTTCGGCGACCGCATCGACGAGATCCCCGTGTCGGCGACGAAGGCGTCCACCGGGCACCTGCTCGGTGGCACGGGCGCGCTCGAGGCGATCTTCGCCCTCCTCGCGCTCCGCGACCGCGTGGCTCCTCCGACGATCAACATGACCGAGCCCGACCCGGCCGTGCCCTTCCGCCTCTCCGGCGAGGCGCAGCCGCTCGGTGAGGGCACGCTGTACGCGATCAGCAACTCGTTCGGCTTCGGCGGCCACAACGCCGTCGCCGTCTTCGCGAGCGCCGAGTGACGGTTCCGCGACACTG
>JAZBLS010000151.1:0-7623 GCA_037033365.1 Actinomycetota bacterium
AGGAGCTCGCCGCCCGCCGCGGCCAGCTGATCGAGATCATGGCGCACGAAGCGGGCAAGACGATCGCCGAGGCCGACCCCGAGGTGTCGGAGGCGATCGACTTCGCGCACTACTACGCCGAGCGCGCGCTCGATCTCGAGAGCACCGAGGGCGCGACCTTCGTGCCGTCGAAGGTCACCGTGGTCACCCCGCCGTGGAACTTCCCCGTCGCGATTCCCGCCGGCGGCGTGCTCGCCGGTCTCGCCTCGGGCTCGGGAGTGATCATCAAGCCCGCGAAGCTCACCCAGCGCTGCGGCGCCGTGATGGTCGAGGCGCTGTGGGCCGCCGGGGTGCCGCGCGATCTACTCGCGCTCGTCGACCTCACGAACCGCGACCTCGGCGCGCGCCTCGTCGCCAGCCCCGAGGTCGACCGCGTCATCCTCACGGGCGCATACGAGACGGCACAGCTGTTCCGGTCATTCCGTGCGGACCTGCCGCTCCTCGCCGAGACGAGCGGCAAGAACGCGATCATCGTCACACCGTCGGCCGACCTCGACCTCGCCGCGGCGGACGTCGCCCGCAGCGCGTTCGGCCACGCGGGGCAGAAGTGCTCGGCGGCATCCCTCGCGATCCTCGTCGGGTCCGTCGCCGACTCGGAGCGCTTCGAGCGCCAGCTCGTCGATGCGGTCTCGTCGATGCGCGTCGGGCTTCCCGATGACCCGGCGACCCAGATGGGGCCGATCATCGAGCCGGCGAACGGCAAGCTGCTGACGGCGCTCACCACGCTCGACAAGGGTGAGCGCTGGCTCGTCGAGCCGAAGAAGCTCGACGACGAGGGTCGGCAGTGGACGCCGGGTGTCAAGATCGGCGTTGCCCCCGGATCCACGACCCATCTCACGGAGTTCTTCGGACCCGTGCTCGGCATCATGCGCGCCAAGGACCTCGACGAGGCGATCCGACTGCAGAATGCCGTGGACTACGGCCTCACCGCCGGCATCCACTCGCTCGACTCCGCCGAGGTGGCGACCTGGCTCGACCGCGTCGAGGCCGGCAACCTGTACGTCAACCGCGGCATCACCGGGGCGATCGTGCAGCGCCAGCCGTTCGGAGGGTGGAAGCGCTCGGCCGTCGGAGCGGGTGCCAAGGCGGGCGGCCCCAACTACCTCTTCGGCCTGGGTGAGTGGGAGCGGTCGGAGCTTCCCGCAGCCGCGCACGACGCGGTGATCATCCCCGCTGTCGACGCGGTGCTGACCGCGGCGGGCTCGGGTCTGGACGCCGTTGAGATCGAGTGGCTGCACCGCGCCGCCGCGTCCGACGAGCGGGCCTGGACCGCCGAGTTCGGCACGGTCAGCGACAAGTCGGAGCTCGGCGTCGAGCGCAACGTGTTCCGCTATCGCCCGGTGGCAGTCGACATCCGCATCGCGGAGGGAGCGTCGCTGGCCGACGGCATCCGTGTGATCGCCGCAGCCCTCCGCAGCGGCAGCCCCTTCACGGTCTCGGCTCCTGCGCTGCCGTCCCGCGTCGAGAAGGCGCTGCGCGCGCACGGCGTGACGGTCGCGCACGAGAAGGACGCCGCGTGGGTCAAGGGCTACGCGAAGGCCGCGGCGAAGGCCGAGCACAGCTGGCGTCGGGTCCGTCTGGTCGGGGGAGACGCTTCGGCGCTGTTCACGGCCCTCGGCGGCATCCCGGATGTCGCGGTGTGGTCGCACGCCGTGACCGGTGCGGGACGCGTCGAGATGCTGCCGTTCCTTCACGAGCAGGCCGTGTCGATCACGAACCACCGCTTCGGGAACCCCACGACGCTCTCCGACGACCTGCTCTGAGTCCCCCAGCGCAAAGGACCGTCTATTTATGCCGTATGACACAAACCGGGTATCGGTTTCGGTCATTCGGCATGAATAGACGGTCCTGAAGTACGGTCCTGAGGGCGGGCCCGGGTCAGCCGCGCAGCGCCTCGCCGAGCTTCACGCGGGTGCCCATGCGCAGCAGCGAGTTCTCGTAGATCTTCGCGCCGAGCATGATCGCGGCGACGCAGCTCGCGAGCAGGATCACCAGGCTGAGCAGCGGCTCCCACCACTGCGCCTCGCCCACGAACAGGCGCATCGGCATCCCGACCGGGGCCGAGAACGGCACGTACGACATGATCGTCAGCACCAGCGGGTTGTCGTTGAACACGATCACCAGCACGTAGGGCGCCATGATCAGCATCGTGATCGGCGTCGTGGTGGAGCCGATGTCCTCCTGACGCGAGACCATCGACGCCGCGGCCGCGAACATCGCCGCGAGCAGGATGAAGCCGAACAGGAAGAACACGGCGAACCAGATGATCGGCGCCCCGAGGGTCGTCAGCACCTCGCGTTGACCCGTGACGATCAGACCGATCGTCGCGACGGCCGCGAGCGCGAGGATCTGCCCCATCGCGAGGATCGTGTTGCCGATCACCTTGCCCGCGAGCAGCGTGCGGGCCGAGATCGACGACAGCAGGATCTCGACGACGCGGGTCTGCTTCTCCTCGACCACGCTCTGCGCGATCGTGCCGCCGAAGGTCGCCGCGGCGCCCATGAACACGATGCCGAATGCGATCGCGATGAAGTATCTCAGCAGCGGGTTGGTGGTGGCGGGCTCGAGGATCTCGACCGTCGGCGTCTGCGACAGCCCCATCACGATCGAGTTCGACGCGTCACGCAGGGCCACGACCTCGAGACCCGTCGGGCCGTCGCCGGGCAGCACCGCGGCCTCGACGTCCTCCGAGCGCACAAGGTCCTCGGCTTCACCGCGGTCTGCGACCTCGACGACCTCGACATCGGGCAGAGCGGATGCCGCGGCCACCGTCTCGGAGGTCGCGGCGATCTTCGTGGTCTGCGTGCCGGAGCTCGCGAACCCGCCGATCACGATGCCGGCGAGAGCGATGAGCAGCAGCACGCCGGTCGAGATCAGGAAGGTCTTGCTGCGGAGCTTGGATCCGATCTCGCGCTCGGCGACGAGCCAGATCATGGATGCCGTGGACGTATTCACTGGATGACCTCCTTGAAGATCTGGGCGAGGGACGGATGCTTGGGTGCGAAGCTCGCGACATCGCCGCGCTCCACGGCGGAGCGCAGGACGCGCTGCGCGGTCTCGGCGCCGTCCGCGTCGAACAGGGCGTAGCCGCCCTCGAAGTCGACGACCGTGACGCCCGGCTCGGTGCGCAGCCATCCGGCGTCACCCGCGGAGACGAGCTCGTACCGGTTGCCCGCGTGCTGGGCACGGAGCCCGTCGCGAGAGCCTGCCGCGCGGATCGTGCCGCCGGCCAGGATCACGAGGTCGTCGCACAGGCGCTCGACCACGTCGAGCTGGTGCGAGGAGAAGAGGATCGAGGCGCCCTTCGCCGCCGACGACTGCAGCACCGAGGCCACCACGTCGACCGCGAGCGGGTCGAGCCCCGAGAACGGCTCGTCGAGGATCAGCACCTCGGGGTCGTGCACGAGGGCCGCGGCGATCTGCGCGCGCTGCTGGTTGCCGAGCGACAGCGACTCGATCGTGTCGTTCAGGCGCTCACCGAGTCCGAGTTCGGTGAGCAGATCGGTCGCCCTGGCCGCGGCATCCGTCTTCCCGAACCCGTGCAGGCGGGCGAGGTACACGATCTGCTCGAGCACCTTCATCTTGGGGTACAGGCCGCGCTCCTCGGGCCTGTATCCGAAGTGCCGACGGTCGGCACCCGTGAGCGTCCGCCCGTCGAGCTCGCCGGACCCGCCGTCGGACGAGAGCAGACCGAGGACGATCCGCATGGTCGTGGTCTTGCCCGCCCCATTGCCGCCGACGAAGCCCGTGAGCCTCCCGGGGGAGACGTCGAACGACACGTCGTCGAGCACGCGCCGCGAGCCGTAGCTCTTGGTGATTCCGCTCAGTACGAGCTTTCCTGTGGTCATGTCCTCACGCTACGGGCGGCCGCATCGCACGGGCATCCCCCGTACGGGTGATCGTGGCGAGCTGTGCGAGATCGAGGGTCCGCCGCGCGGTGGAGCGGTGCGGAGCGCACTCAGCGCAGGAACAGCACTCAGCGCAGGAACAGCGCTCAGCGCAGGAACAGCGCCGAGACGATGCTCAGCGCGAACGGCACCAGGGAGATGAAGGCCATGATCCCGAAGACGATTCCGGCGATCAGCCAGGGGCTGCGTCGGCGCAGACGTCGTCCCGGAGCTGCCACGCCGATCGGCGGCGGGGTGAGGACTCCCTGCGGTGTCGAGAACGGGAGGGCAGGCGCGCCGGCCGGTGCCGGAGCCGACGGCGGTGCCGCGAGTCGCAGCCGATCGTCGCGCCATCGCGCCCACTGGTCGAGCTTGGTCAGCAGGGCGCCGACCGCGCCGAACAGCCATGCCCAGGTCGCGGGGTCGAGCGTCGACAGGTCGCGCCGCGCGTACAGGAACAGCCAGTCGTCGACGATCTCGACGTCCAGTTGGGCGGCGTGGTCGATGAACCGTGCCATGACGTCGGGCGTGAAGAGGTACAGCGCATCCGCTTCGTAGCCGGACGGGCAGTACAGCGAGAAGTATCGGTCGAAGTCGCCCTCGAGCGAGAGCTGCTGATCGCCGCGGAACGCCATCGCGAGTGTGCTGCCGAGCGTGTTGTTGCCCAGCGCGTCGAGGACGATGTTGGGCAGGGGCACGTCGAGCTTCACGGCGACGTATCCCCAGCGATGCGTCTGCGACTGCTTGCCGTTGCTCGTCGTGTACTGGTAGTTGCCGAACTCGACGAAGCGGGGCGTCGTGCCGCGCAGCACGTCGGTGGACATCCGGCTTGACCCGCTCGAGAAGATCATGCCGGGAAGCGGTGGGGCGTCGATGCGCTCGATGTAGCCCATGGCGTTGGCCGAGGCGAAGCGCGCCAGCCGGAACCGAGTGATGTTGCGCGTGCGGATCGCCCGGCGCACGAGGAGGACCACGCCGACGACGATGCCCGCCGCGAGCACGAGCCCGAGACCCATCGCGACGGCGACGCCGAGGCTGCCCGCGATGACGAAGCCGAGTCCCAGGAACATGGTGCCGAGGACCGGAAGGACCAGGACCATCCCGATGATCGCGACGATCCAGGCTGCGATCTGTCCGCCTCGGCTCGCACCGGCCGCGCGCTGCGCTCTCGCGAACGCGTCGACCTCCGCGGGGTTCACGGGATCGAGGAGCGGACGCGCGTCGAAGTGCCCTGTCGCCGGTCTGCCTGTCGAGGGGAGCGTCACACGTCCACGCTATCCGGAGATCCGTCCGAGGATCTCAGGACCGCCGCGTGTGCAGCGCGACGCGCACGATCAGGCCGGCGACCAGCGCCCAGAAGGCGGCGCTCACGCCGAGCACGGAGATGCCGGATGCCGCGACGAGGAACGTCACGACGGCGGGGATGCGCTCGCCCGGATCGTCGATCGCCTGCTGCACGGACGATCCGAACGCCGCGAACAGGGCGAGCCCCGCGACGGCGGGAATCACGGCCTCGGGCGCGAGGAGCACGAGGGCGGCGAACGCGGCGGAGAACCCGCCGAGCACGATGTAGGCGCCGCCCGTCGACACTCCGGCGACCCAGCGCCGCTTCGGGTCGGGATCCGCATCGGGCGAGGCGGCGAGCGCCGCGCTGATGGCGGCGAGGTTGATCGCGTGTCCGCCCGCGGGTGCGCCGAGCGCCGTTCCCAGGCCGGTCACGAGCATGGCCGGCCGCCAGGGCACCTCGTAGCCGAAGCTCCGCATGATCGCGATGCCCGGCACGTTCTGCGAGGCCATCGTCACGATGAAGAGCGGCAGGGCGAGCCCGATCATCGCGCCAGCGGTGAAGGTCGGCGCGGTCAGCTCGAACCGCGGCACGAGCAGGCCGGCGTCGACCGGGGCGCCCTCGCGGAGGAGCGTCACAGCGACCACGGCCGCCGCGGCGACGAACGCCGCCGGCACCGCCCAGCGCGGGGCGAGCCGGCTGACGATCAGCCATGTGAGGACCACCGGCACCACGCCCCACGGGTTCGCCACGAGACCCGTGATCGGCGCGAGGCACAGGGGCAGCAGGACTCCGGCGAGCATGGCCTGCGCGATGGACGGCGGGATGCGGGCGATGAGCGCTCCGAGCGCGGGCCACAGCGCGGTGAGCAGGATCAGGGCGGATGCGACGAGGAAGGCGCCGACCGCGGCCGGCCAGCCGCCCTCCACGACACCGGTGGCGGCGAGCAGGGCGGCACCCGGCGTCGACCAGGCCACCGTGACCGGCATCCGGTAACGCCACGCGAGCACGATGCACGCGAGGCCCATCGTGAGGCACAGCACGAGAAGTCCGCTGGCCGCCTGCGCGGGCGTCGCGCCCACGGCGCCGAGTCCGGTGAGCACGACCGCGAACGAGCTCGTGAAGCCGACGAGCGCAGTGACGACGCCGGCCAGGACGGGGCGGGACAGGGGAGCGGCTGGCGACACCCTCCGAGAGTATCGGGCCGGGCTCAGGCGCTCAGGCGAGGCCCATGCGATGTGCGAGCACGACGGCCTGCACGCGGTCGCGCGCGCCGAGCTTCTGCAGCACCCGCGAGACGTGCGTCTTCACCGTCGCCTCGCCGATGAACAGGCGCGCCGCGATCTCGGCGTTGCTGAGCGCCTCGGCGACGAGGGAGAGCACCTCGCTCTCGCGCTCGGTCAGCGGCTCGCTCATCTTCAGCGGTTCGACGGTGGCGGAGGGAGGGGATGCCGGCACCTCGGCGTCACGCGTCGCGAAACGCTCGATGACCCGGCGGGTGACCTCGGGGGCGAGCAGAGCATCGCCGGATCCGACGATCCGGACGGCCGACACCAGCTCCTCCGGCCCCGCGTTCTTGAGCAGGAACCCGCTGGCCCCGGCGGCCAGCGCCGCGAAGAGGTAGTCGTCGCGGTCGAAGGTCGTGACGATGAGGACGGCCGCCTCCGACGCGGGGTCGGCGGTCAGCTGCCGGGTCGCTTCGAGGCCGTCCATGTCGGGCATCTGCACGTCCATGCAGATGACATCGGGTCGCAGACGGGCCGCGGCGGCGAGGGCCTCGACACCGGATGCCGCCTCACCCACCACGTCGATGTCGGGCTCGAGCGACAGGATCGTCCGGAACCCCGCCCGCATCATGGCATGGTCGTCGACCAGCAGAACGCGCAGCTCAGACATTCGCCACCTCCGCCGCAGCGAGGGGCACACGCGCCCGCACGAGGTATCCGCCGCGTGAGCGCGGCCCGATCTCGATCGTCCCGCCCGAGACGGCGGCGCGCTCGCGCATGCCGAGCTGACCGAGGCCCGGCGTTGCGGAACCGCTGCGCCCGGTGTTCGAGATCTCGAGCTCGACGGCATCCGATTCGAACCGGAGGCGCACGTCGGCGGTGGCGTCGGGACCCGCGTGGCGGCGGGCGTTCGTCAACGCCTCTTGGGCGATGCGGTAGAGGTTGACCTGCACGAGGGGTGGCGGGTCGCACGCGGGTTGGCCGACGAGGGTGAAGGTCGTCGGAAGCCCTGCGGCGGTGGCGTCATCGACCAGCGACGGGATCGACGTCAGGCCATGGGTGGTGGGGGCGGTGTCGGGGGCGCTGTCCGACCCCGGGGCGCGCAGCGTCTCGAGCAGCTGGCGCAGCTCGTGAAGAGAGGTGCGCGCCGAGCTCTCGACGCTCGAGAGCGTCTCTCGAGCGGCGT
>JAZBLS010000152.1:0-7530 GCA_037033365.1 Actinomycetota bacterium
GCCTCCCGTGCTCCGCCCCGCGAACCCGCCCCGGCGTGAGCTGTCCGAACTCGCCACCCGATTCGCGCGCGACGTCCGCGGCGACCTGACCGGCATCGCCGCGTCGGGCATCACCCTTGCGACCGCCGACCTCCGCCCCGGCGAGGCCTTCGTCGCGATCCAGGGCGTCAATCGGCACGGTGCCGAGTTCTCCGCCGCCGCTGCCGAGAAGGGCGCCGTCGCCGTCATCACCGACGAGGCGGGCGCGGCGATCGCCGAACCCGCAGGGCTCCCCGTGCTCATCGTCGACGACCCCCGGGCCGTGCTCGGCGAACTGAGCGCCTGGGTGTACGGCACCGGCGCGGACGACCCCCTGCCCCTGCTGTTCGCGACCACGGGCACCAACGGCAAGACGAGCGTCTCGCACCTGCTCGAGGGCATCCTCGATCAGCTCGGCGTCGTCACCGGGCTGTCGTCGACCGCCGAGCGCCACATCGCGGGCGAGGTCATCGTCTCGCGGCTCACCACGCCGGAAGCCTCCGAGATGCACGCGCTCCTCGCCCTCATGCGCGAGCGTGACGTCGAGGCCGTGGCCGTCGAGGTCAGCGCCCAGGCCCTGTCGCGGCACCGTGTCGACGGCATCCGCTTCGACGTCGCCGGCTTCACGAACCTCAGCCACGACCACCTCGACGACTACGCCGACATGGAGGAGTACTTCGAGGCGAAGCTGCCGCTCTTCCTGCCCGACCGCTCGAACCGCGGCGTCGTGTGCCTCGACTCCCCCTCCGGCGCCCTCGTGGTCGAGCGTGCGGGCATCCCCGTCGTCACCGTGGGGACGCCCTCCATCGCGGCCGACCCCGACGCCGCCGCGCGCGCCGACTGGGTCGTCGTGATCGACGACGAACGCACCACCGGCACGACCTTCACGCTCACGGGTCCGGCCGGTTCGCTCACCACGACCGTCCCGGTCATCGGCCCGCACATGGCGGCGAACGCCGCGCTCGCGATCGTTATGCTGCTCGAAGGCGGCTACGGGTGGGAGCGGATCGTGTCCGCGCTCGAGCGCGACGGCGGCATCCGCGCCCATCTCCCGGGCCGCACACAGCTCGTGTCCGGCGAGACGGGTCCCGCGGTCTTCGTCGACTTCGGACACTCTCCCGACGCGTTCGAGAAGACGCTAGCCGCGGTGCGACGGGTCACGACGGGCAAAGTCGTCATGCTCTTCGGAGCCGACGGCGACCGCGACGCGAGCAAGCGCTACGACATGGCGCGCACCGCCGTCGAGGGCAGCGACATCCTCGTCGTCACGGATCACCACCCCCGCTTCGAGGACCCGGACTCGATCCGCCGCACCCTCGTCGAGGGCGCCCGCGCCGCCCGCCCGGAGGCGGAGATCCACGAGTACTCGCCGCCCGAAAAGGCGATCGTCGCCGCGGTCGGCCTCGTCGGCGACGGCGACGCCATCCTCTGGGCAGGACCCGGGCATCAGGACTACCGCGACATCCGCGGCGTGCGCACGCCGTATTCGGCCCGTGAGCTCGCGAGGCGAGCACTGCGCGCCGCGGGATGGCCCGTGCCCGCGCCGCAGTGGCCGGTGCCGTACCCGGACGAGGACTGACGCCCGACACCCTCGCCCGACACCGCGTAGGGCGGCTAACACCGCGATGGGCGGAGGGTCCTTCCCGGAACCTCCGCCCATCGGTGTGAACACCGCCCGACGCGGCGCGGGCGTGTGGCTGCCACGCGCCCCGATCCGCGCCACCCCGCCCTCGCCCGCTCACCCTCATCGGCGGAGAACACCGCGATGGGCGGAGGATCCTCCCCGAAACCTCCGCCCATCGGCGTGAACACCGCCCGACGCGGTGCGGGCGCGCGCAGCGGGCGGACCCGGATGCTCAGGACGCGGCGATGAGCTGATCGGCCGTGCGTCGAGCCCAGGCCTCGGCATCCGCGAGCGACTCGACCGTCAACGTGTCCGGCGGCTCGTGCGCATCGACGACGCGTGAGATCGTGTCGACGATGCCGAGGAACGGCAGGCGTCCCTCGTGGAAGGCGTCCACTGCCTGCTCGTTCGCGGCGTTGTACACGGCGGGGAAGGTCGCGCCGGCTCGCCCCACGGCCTTGGCCAGCTTGACGGCCGGGAAGGCGCTGTCGTCGAGGGGTTCGAACGTCCAGGACGTCGCCTTCGTCCAGTCGAGCGGGCGTCCGACCCCGCCCACGCGGTGCGGCCAGTCGAGGCCGAGCGAGATGGGCAGCCGCATGTCGGGCGGCGATGCCTGGGCGATCGTGGACCCGTCGAGGAACTCGACCATGGAATGCACGATGGACTGCGGATGCACGACGACGTCGATGTCGTCGTACGGGATGCCGAAGAGCAGGTGCGCCTCGATGACCTCGAGCCCCTTGTTCACGAGCGTCGCGGAGTTGGTCGTCACAACACGCCCCATGTCCCAGGTGGGGTGGGCGAGCGCCTCCTGAGGCGTGACGTCCTGCAGCTCCGCGCGTGTACGCCCGCGGAACGGACCACCGGATGCCGTGACGACGAGGCGTCTGACCTCGTCGTGCGTTCCGCTGCGGAGCGCCTGCGCGATCGCGGAGTGCTCGGAGTCGACGGGTACGATCTGATCCCTCGCTGCCGCGGCGAGCACGAGGTCGCCGCCCACGATGAGCGACTCCTTGTTGGCGAGCGCGAGGGTCCGTCCGGCCTTCAGCGCGGCGAGAGTCGAGCCCAGACCGATCGAGCCGGTGATCGCGTTGAGGACCACATCAGCCTCGACGTCGCGGACGAGCTGCTCCGCCTCCGCGGCACCGAGCGCCGTGCTCTCCACCTGGAAGGCGTCTGCCTGCTCGGCGAGCATCTCGGCATTGGATCCCGCAGCGAGACCGACCAGCTCGAACCGCCGTGGGTTTGCCCTGATGACCTCCAAGGCCTGGGTGCCGATGGAGCCGGTCGAGCCGAGGACGATGATGCGACGCATGCCGCCAGCCTATGACACACGTCGGCCCCGACAGCTCGTTCGAACGAGCGGCCGGGGCCGACGGGATCGATGCTTACGGAGCCTGCTCGATCGGGGTCGTGGCGAGGATGTCGACGACGAAGACGAGCGTCTCGTTCTGGAGCTCGTTGCCCTCCGCCGCACCGTAGCCGTCCTTCGGGGGCATCGTGACGACGACCTGCGATCCGACCTTCTGGCCCTCGAGCGCGAGGCGGAAGCCCGTGACGACGCCGCTGGTCTGGAACTGCGCAGGCTGGGCGTCGCGGCTCCAGCTGGAGTCGAACTCGGTGCCGTCCGACCACTTGACGCCGCGGTACTGGACTGCGACGAGGTCACCGGCGCCGACGACGGCGCCGTCGCCCTCCTTCAGGAGCGCGACCTCGGTCTCGGCCGGGGCATCCCCGTCGGGGATGGTGATCGTCGGGGCACCGGCATCGTCGAGTTCGACGGTCGGCATGCCCTCGGTCGGGTCGACGTCCGAGCCGGACGCGATCGTCGGCAGCTCCTCGATGGTCTCGACGTACAGCACGCTCGGGTTCATACCCTCCTGCGCGGCCGGGAGCGTCAGGACGACGCTGGAGCCGATGGGGAGGCACTCGGCCGCGACCGTGAAGACCGTGGACTGCGTCGGATCGACGATCTGCTGCGGCTGCTGCACCGGGAGGAGAGCCGAGAGAACGCCGTCCGGGCCGCGCTCAGAGGTGCTGAGCACCTCGTTGGTGGTCGCGTCGACGAGCTGGTAGCGCAGCGAGACCAGGTCGCCGGGGAGCACCTCATCGCCGTCGCCCTCGACGACCACGGACCGCTGGGCCTCGGAGAGATCGGTGTCAGCGGGCACGGTGATCTTCGCGGCAGCACCGCTGCCCTCGACCGTGACCGCGTCGGACCCTGCACCCGAGGGCAGGTCTGCGAGGCAGGAGGTGTCGGCGGAGGACGAGGGCGTGCTCGTCGACTCCGGCTCAGAGCTGCCGGAGCAGCCGGCGAGGAGCAGGGTCGCCGCAGCGACGGTGGACAGGACGATGAGCGGACGCTTGCGCACAGGTGTACCTCAGGATCGCGGGCGGGATACTCCATCATGTCGTATGGCGCTTGGACGCGGCTGGGAGACGCGCGCCGGCCCCGCATTCCCATCCAGGCATGAATCCGGGGGTAATCTGCTCAGATGACGTCTGAGCAGTCCGTGGAGCCCGAACCGTCGCCCGCAGAGACTGCGAAGCCCCGCCATGCAGGGGTCGCCTACGCGCTCGGCCGCAGCCTGATCACGCCGCTGGCCCGCGTCATCTACCGCCCCCGCATCGAGGGCAAGGAGAACGTCCCGATGGACGGCGCGGTGATCTTCGCCAGCAACCACCTCTCGTTCATCGACTCGATCGCGATCCCGGTCGCCGCGCCCCGCCCCGCGCACTTCCTGGCGAAGTCCAGCTACTTCGAGGGCACCGGCTTCAAGGGCTGGCTGAGCAAGACGTTCTTCGAGTCCATCGGAGCGATCCCCGTCCGACGCGGAGCCGGTCAGGCCGCACTCGACGCCCTCGACCTGCAGCGCCAGCTGCTCGATGAGGGCCTCGCGGTCGCGCTGTACCCGGAGGGCACCCGCTCGACCGACGGCCGCCTGTACAAGGGCCGCACGGGCGTTGCCTTCCTCGCCCTGCAGACCGGTGCGCCCGTCGTCCCCGTCGGGCTGATCGGCACCGACAAGGTCATGCCGGTCGGCGCCAAGGTACCGACGGTCAAGGAGCGGATCACCGTGCGCTTCGGCGAGCCGCTCGACCTCTCACCGCACGGACCGGCGACGAGCGGTCGGGCACGCCGACTCGCGACCGACGAGATCATGGCGGCCATCCATGCGCTCTCCGGACAGGAGCTCGCCGGCGCCTACAACGAGACGCCCGCGCAGGGCACGATCGAGAAGATCAAGCAGGCGCTCCCCCACGAGCGCCGCTGAGGCTCAGGCCGCAGTGACGGTCGCCTCGTGGCGGACGGGGAAGTTCATCGAGTTCGCGATGAAGCACCACTCGTTCGCCTGGGCATGCGCGCGCTCCGCCGCCTCGATCATCGACGCGTCCGCGACCACGACCTCGGGGCGAAGCATGACCTCGACGAACGCGCCGCCTCCCGCACCGTTCTCGCGCATCATGCCCGTCGCGGTGTCGCGATAGGAGACCACGACGACGCCGGCGGTCACGCAGGCGTGCAGGTACGAGAGCAGGTGGCATTCCGAGAGGGATGCGAGCAGCATGTCCTCGGGGTTCCATCGGCTCGGGTCGCCGCGGAAAGGCTTGTCCGCCGACGCCAGGAGATCGGGCTTGCCCTCGACCTCGATCGTGACGTCACGCCGGTAGTCGCGGTATCCGCTGGTGCCCGTACCGGAGTTCCCCGTCCAGGTGGCCGTGAGGGAGTAGTTGTGCTCGCCGAGGGGCGCGGACCGATCTGCCATGAGCCCAGTCTGCCAGGCGTCGAACGGGAGCAGGTCCCGTCGAGGGTATCCTTGGGTGGTGCTGGAGACTCTCACCGTTCAGGATGCCGTGGAACTCGCCGTCGTCGAGCGGAGCGGCTTCATCGAGTCCCGCCACGCGGGTGCGGCAGTGGTCCTGTCGTCGGACGGCGAGGTCGTCGCCCGTCACGGCAACGCTGACGCTCTGATCCTTCCCCGCTCGAGCCTCAAGCCCCTGCAGGCCGTCGCGTGCATCACGGCCGGAGCGGTGCTGGAGGGCGAGCAGCTGGCCATGTCGACCGCGAGCCACACCGGAACCGACCGCCATGCCGCCGTCGTCCGGGACATGCTCACTCAGGGAGGGCTGAACGAGGACGACCTCGGCTGCCCCGCCGCGTGGCCCACCGACACCGCGACGCGAGACGAGATGGTCCGCGAGCACGGCGCTCCCGCGCGTATCCGGATGAACTGCTCCGGCAAGCACGCGGCCATGCTGCGCGCCTGCGTCGCCACCGGCTGGTCGACGTCCGGCTACCTCGACCCCGCTCACCCGCTGCAGGCGCACATCCGCGACGTGATCGAGCGTCTCACCGGCGAGAAGATCGCGCACACCTCGATCGACGGATGCGGCGCACCCGTGCACGCTCTGACGCTGACGGGGCTCGCGAGGGCCATCCACCGCATCGGCAGCGCGTCCGACCGGTCCCCGTTCGCGCTGCACCGTGTCGCCGGATCCCTCGTCCGCGCCGTGCGCGAGCACCCGTGGACGATCGAGGGCCCGGGTCGCCCCGACACGATCGCGACGGAGACGCTCGGAGTCTTCACCAAGGGTGGAGCCGAGGGCGTCATGGTCATGGTCGCGCCGAACGGCACCACCGTGGCTCTCAAGACGCTCGACGGCGCCGCCCGCGCCTCGACGCTCGTCGCCGCGACGCTGCTCGCACACAACGGCGCACTGTCGGACGAGCAGCTGCAGACGCTGACGGCGGCTCTGCCGCTCGACGTGCTCGGCGGCGGGGCGCCCGTGGGGGCGATCCGCCCGGGCAGCGGAATCTGACCGCCTCGTCGCACCGCGTGGAGCCGCTCGTCATCGAGGAGCGAGCGCCGGCAGGATCACCCGCTGCGGTGGATCAGCGCGACGGAGCGACCACGCCCTTCCCGCGTGCGCACGGGCGAACGGTGGCAGCTCACGCACAGCGGCCAGCTGACGGAGGTCGGCGGCGTTCTCCGCTCGGATGAGCACTTCACCCTCACCCCGGATGCGCTGCCACAGCGCCCACGACCGCTGCCACGTCTCAGACTCCCCCACCACGATCAGCGGCCGGCCGTCGGACAGCGCATCCGCGCCGGCTTCCGAGACCGGCCACACGACGCAGTCCGGGTACGCGCGGCGGAGAGCCTCCGCGACGACTGCCGACCCGGAGGTGACGAGCGCGGTGACCGCATCCCGCGGCCTCCACATCTCCGGGCGGCGGTGACGTCTGGCAGGCGCCGCGGCGGGCGGTTCCTCCGGCACCCAGGCGATCTGCACCTCCCGGCCGCCCACGCGCGCGCTCCCGGGAACGCGATCGACGACCCATCCCTCCGCATCGCCTCCTGCCGCGAGGTGCTCGACGCGCCCCGATGTCCGCAGCAGCGCACGGCGTGGCAGCGTGTCGAGCAGACGCCCGACCGCTCCGGACGTCCGCGCAGCGGTCACCACGAACGTCGTCCGCGGAGAGCCCCGCAGGATCTGCTCCCACAGGTGCGCGAGATGCTGCCCGTACTCCGCCGGCAGCTCGGCCAGCCTGCTGTCGAGGTCGTCGCACAGGACGAGCGAGGGCAAAGCTCCGGGTCTCTCGGCGAGACCGCCGACGGCGTCCCACGCCTCTTCGGCGTCGCGAGGGATCCACAGCACGTCTTCGGTCTGGCGCGACAGCGCCCGAAGCGCCGTCGTCCTGCCGGAGCCCGGCGCGCCGACCACTGCGAGCCCCCGATCGACGCCCGCGCGGAGGACCTCGAGGGGCTGCTGCTGCCGCTCGGGATGATCCGCGCGGCCGAGGACGAGCGAACCGGGCGCCCCCGATCCGCGCGACAGGAGGTCTGCCAGCGGGATCCGAGCGGGCAGCGGGGGCAGCCACGGGT
>JAZBLS010000153.1:0-7446 GCA_037033365.1 Actinomycetota bacterium
CGTGGGTGTGATCCCCCGCATCACGCTGCGCGCGGCGCTCGGCCCCGGGCCGAGCGCGACGGGCGAGCTCACCCTGCCGCTGATGCCCATGCCGCAGGCCGAGATCGACGCCGTGCTGGACGACGGGTGGACGGCCGAGCCGGTCGGTCAGACGAAGGAGGAGGTGCGCTGATGGACGGCTTCCGCATTCCTCTCGGATCCTGGGTCGCCGGCGGCGTCGACTGGATCAAGACGAACCTCGACGGCTTCCTCGACGTCGTCTCGCTGATCGTGACGTCGCTCGTCGACGGACTCACGTTCCTGCTGCTCCTGCCCTACTTCTACGTCGTGATCGTGATCGCCGCGCTCATCGCCTGGGCGGTCCGCTCGTGGCAGCTCGCGATCGGCACGGTCGTCTCGTTCACCCTCCTCGTCGCGATGGGGCTGTGGGTGCCGGCGATGCAGACCCTCGCGCTCGTGCTCGTCGCGGCCCTCGTCGCGGTGCTCATCGCCGTCCCGCTCGGCATCTGGTCGGCGCGGAACCCCACGGTCCGCGCGGTGCTGAAGCCGGTGCTCGACTTCATGCAGACGATGCCCGCGTTCGTGTACCTGATCCCCGCGATCGTGTTCTTCAGCATCGGCGTCGTCCCGGGTCTCGTCGCGACCGTGATCTTCGCGCTGCCTCCGGGTGTGCGGCTCACCGAGCTCGGCATACGCGGAGTCGACTCCGAGACCGTCGAGGCCGGTCAGGCGTTCGGCGCCAAGCCGGGGCAGATCCTCCGCGGCATCCAGCTCCCGCTCGCGATGCCGACGATCCTCGCCGGAATCAACCAGGTCATCATGCTCGCGCTGTCGATGGCGGTCATCGCCGGAATGGCGGGTGCCGACGGCCTCGGAAAGATGGTCGTCGAGGCCATCTCGACCGTGAACATCGCCAAGGGCGTCGAGGCGGGCCTCGGTGTCGTGCTGATCGCCGTGTTCCTCGACCGCGTCACCGCGGCGCTCGGAACTCTCGGTCGCAACCCGGGTTCGCTGCTGGCCCTCATCAACACTCGTCGTGCGGCTCAGCGAGCCTCCGCGGAGGAGGTCGCACCGGCGGCATCCGCCCCCGAGGCCGAGACGCCTGCCGCAGAGAAGGAGCTCCAGAATGCGTAAGCACCGGATCATCACCATCGCGGCCATCGGTGCCGTCGGCGCGCTGGCACTGGCCGGCTGCGCGAGCGACGGCGCCGGCGGGACCACCGAGTTCGGCTCGGGTGGTTCGAGCGCCGGCGGCGGTGACAAGGGCACGATCACGCTGGGCTTCCTGCCCTCGTGGACAGACGGCCTGAGCACCGCGTACCTGCTGCAGGACCAGCTCGAGAAGATCGGCTACAACGTCGAGATGAAGACGCTGACCGAGGCCGGGCCGCTCTATACGGGGCTCGCTCAGGGCGATGTCGACGTGTTCCCTTCGGCCTGGCCCGAGGTCACGCACGCCGAGTACATGGCGACGTACGGCGACTCGATCGACGACCTCGGAACGTACTACGACAACGCGCGTCTCACGATCGCGGTGCCGGAGTACACCGACATCGACACGATCGACGAGCTGGCCGCCGCGAGCGACCGCTTCGACGGCAAGATCTACGGCATCGAGCCGGGTGCCGGGCTGACCGGCCAGACCCAGAAGATGATGCCGGAATACGGCCTCGACTCCTCGTACGAGCTCGTCACCTCCTCGACCGCCGCGATGCTCACCGAGCTGAAGTCGGCGACCGAGAAGCAGGAGGACATCGTCGTGACGCTGTGGCGTCCGTTCTGGGCCAACGACGCGTATCCCGTGAAGGACCTAGAGGACCCGAAGGGCGCGATGGGTCAGGCCGAGGGGCTGCACTTCCTCGGCACGAAGGGCTTCGCCGAGGAGTTCCCGGAGGCCGCGGCGCTCATCGAGCAGATCCAGCTGGACGACGAGCAGTACGGCTCACTCGAGGACCTCGTGGTGAACGAGTTCGGCGAGGGACGCGAAGCGGATGCCGTCGACGCCTGGCTCGAGGAGCACGGCACCGAGTTCGACTGGGTGGTCGACTGACCGCACGCCCCGTCGGGCGGTGCTGTGCCGCCCCGTTGGGCGGACTTCTCGCCGATGGGCGGAGGATTCCTCGCGGATCCTCCGCCCATCACTGCGTTCTCAGCCTGAGACCGCGGCCGCTGCGCAACCCCCTCCGGGCCGAGACGACCCGGGCGTAGCCTGACCGCGTGGACGGGTTCGCGGCGGTCGACTTCGGGTTCGCCCGCGAGGTCCTGCAGCGGGGCATCGCGGTGCTCTTCCTCGTCGCGTTCGTCTCGTCGCTGAACCAGTTCCGGCCGCTCGTCGGCGAACACGGCCTGCTGCCCGCGCCGGTGCTCCTCGACTGGATCGGCGAGAAGAAGGAACGGCGGCGGATGCTGCATCCGACCGTCTTCCTTCGCATCCGTTACACCGACCGGCGGCTCTCCGTGCTGTGCTGGCTCGGCATCGCCGCCTCCGTGCTGCTCGTGGCCGGCATCCCACAGCTCGGACCGCCGTGGGTGCCCATGCTGTGCTTCCTCGCGCTGTGGCTCGGCTACATGTCGATCGTCAGCATCGGCCAGACGTTCTACTCCTTCGGATGGGAGATGCTGCTCCTCGAAGCCGGGTTCCTCGCGGCATTCCTCGGCTCGAACGACCAGGCGCCGCCGACCGTCGTGATCGTGCTGTTCTGGTGGCTGCTGTTCCGGCTCGAGTTCGGCGCGGGAATGATCAAGATCCGCGGGGGTCGCGAGTGGCGCGACCTCACGGCCCTGATGTACCACCATGAGACGCAGCCGATGCCGAATCCCTTGAGTCGGCAGGCGCACCTGCTGCCGCGGTGGTTCCACCGCGTCGAGGTCGTCGGCAACCACTTCGCCCAGCTCGTGGTGCCGTTCTTCCTGTTCGCGCCTCTCCTCTCAATCTGGGTCCCTGAGCCTGTCGAAGGGCCCGAGCATGCCTGGCCGCAGATCGTCGGCGCCGTCGCTGCGGCGATCGTGATCGCGACGCAGGCGTGGCTCGTCCTCACCGGCAACTTCGCGTGGCTCAACTGGGCGACGATCGTGATCGGGTTCTCCGCGATCGGCCTCCCGGGTATCGGATCGGCCCCGGCTCCCGCGGGGCCCTGGCCCGGCATCCCGCTGTACTGGTTCGTCATCACGTCCGCCGTGGGCGTGCTGTACATCGTGCTGAGCTGGCCCGCCCTGAAGAACCTCTTTGCGCGGCGACAGCTCATGAACGCGAGCTTCAACCGGTGGCAACTCGCGAACGCCTATGGTGCGTTCGGCACGGTCACCAAGCAGCGCGTCGAGATCGTCGTCGAGGGCTCGGCCGACGACGACGGCCTCCTCTGGAGGGAGTACGAGTTCAAGGGCAAACCCGGCGATGTCACGCGGATCTCGAGGCAGTTTGCGCCGTATCACCTGCGGCTCGACTGGCTGATGTGGTTCCTGCCGCTCGGCCGCTCGCTCGACGACTGGTTCACCGTGTTCCTGCTGCGGCTGCTCGAGGCGGATGCTCCGACGCTGGCGCTCCTGCGTGTCGACCCCTTCGATGGCGAGCGGCCGCGATGGGTCCGCGCGGTGTCATACCGGTATCGCTTCGCGACCAGGGCCGAACGCCGAGCGCACGGGGTCAGGTGGATGCGCTCGGGGCGCCGCGTCGTGCTCGGTCCCGTCGGACTCCGGTAGCCCTGCGGCATCCGCCCTTCCCGTCGCATTCCTTCCGGCCGCACCCCGTGGGGCGGAGATCCACGTATCGGGCGGTGTCCTCGCGGAGGATTCTCCGCCCTACGCCGAGATCTCCGCCCGACGGGGGTGCAGCAGGGGACGCGGGGCTCAGGGCACGCCGAGCGCGGCGAAACGCCCCGGCCGGGCGCGGGGCCCGAACGGAGCGTTCCGTCTCACTATGCGAGGTCAACTGATCTTCTTCCGGTATGTCACGATCGCGAGGACATAGGCGACGACCAGGATGCCGATGCACCAGGCGAGCGCGACCCAGATGTCGGATCCGACCGGCTCCCCGGCGAACAGCGACTGGATGCTGTTCACGATCGACGTCACCGGCTGGTTCTCTGCGAACCAGCGCACCGGACCCGGCATCGTGTCGGTCGGCACGAACGCCGAGCTGATGAATGGCAGGAAGATGAGCGGGTACGAGAATGCGCTCGCTCCGTCGACCGTCTTGGCGCTGAGCCCCGCGATGATCGCCAGCCACGTGAGCGCCAGGGTGAAGAGCAGCAGGATGCCGATCACACCGAGCCAGTCGAGGACTCCCGCGCTCGTGCGAAACCCCATGAGAAAGCCGACCGCAAAGATGATCGCGAGGGTGATGCCGTTCGCGACCAGCGAGGTCAGCACGTGTGCCCACAGCACGCTCGATCGGGCGATCGGCATGGAGTGGAACCGCTCGAAGATCCCGCTCTGCATATCGGTGAACAGGCGGAACGCCGTGTAGGCGATACCGGATGCGATCGCGATCAGCAGGATGCCGGGGAGCAGGTAGTTCACGTAGTTCTCGGCGCCTGTGCTGGTGCGCAGGGCTCCCCCGAAGACGTACACGAACAGGAGCATCAGCGCGATCGGGGTGACCGCGGTGGTGATGATGGTGTCCGCGCTGCGGAAGATGTGCCGCATGGAGCGGCCGGTGAGCGTCGCGGTATCGGCGACGAAGTGCGTGCTCATGCTGCGTGTCCTTTCTGTTCCTGGGCCCCTGAGCCTGTCGAAGGGCCTGAGCCCGCCTGGGTCCCTGAGCTTGTCGAAGGGGGGCCGATCAACGTGAGGAAGATCTCCTCGAGGGTGGGCTGCTTCTCCACGTACTCGACCTTCGCGGGCGGCAGCAGTTGCTTCAGTTCGGCGAGGGTGCCGTTCGCGATGATGCGGCCCTCGTGCAGGATCCCGATGCGGTCGGCCAGCTGCTCCGCCTCGTCGAGGTACTGCGTCGTGAGCAGCACGGTTGTGCCGGTGTCGGCGAGACCCCGTACGACGTCCCACACCTCGATGCGCGCCTCGGGGTCGAGACCCGTGGTGGGTTCGTCGAGGTAGATGACCTCGGGGTGTCCGACCAGGCTCATCGCGATGTCGAGGCGTCGCCGCATACCGCCGGAGTACGTGCCGACCTTGCGGCCACCGGCATCCGTCAGTCGGAACTTCGCCAGCAGCTCGTCGGCGATCCCGCGCGGATTCGGCAGGTGCCGGAGCTTGGCGACCAACACGAGGTTCTCGTGTCCGGTGAGGATCTCGTCGACCGCGGCGAACTGCCCGGTGAGGCTGATGGACTCGCGGACCTTCAGAGCCTCGGTCGCGACGTCGAATCCCTGCACGACGGCCGTGCCGGCATCCGAGGTGAGGAGCGTCGAGAGGATCCGGATCATCGTCGTCTTGCCGGCGCCGTTCGAGCCGAGGAGGGCGAAGATCGACCCCTTCTCGACCTCGAAGTCGACGCCCTTCAGGACGGCGAGATCCTTGTAGGCCTTCTCGATGCCCCGCACGCTGATGGCTGGGGTCGTCATGATTCACGCTCCTTCTTCTTCGCATCGGCGACCGCCTGCGTGAGGCGGGCGCGCTCCTTGTCGACCCACTGGGTGCCGCCGTACGCCTCGGCGTAGGTCTCGGCGAACTCCACGGGATCCTCGCCGACGATGTCGTCGATGGGGGTGCGGTCGATCGCGGCGCGCTCCCACAGGTCGGCGAGATCGAGGAAGATCTGCACGAGGGTGTCGCCGTCGGTGATTCCGCCGTAGTACATCGTGTAGCGGTGCTGGGCGTTGGCGACCGAGCGGTAGGGCTCGGGCAGCGCGTCGATGCGCTTCTTCGCATCGCGGTACTGCTTCTTCTGCTCGAGCGGTCCGGTGATGAGTTCGATCCACTTCGCGGCCATGTCAGTTCTCCTTGTTCGTGCTGCTGTCGGTGATGTTCGTGTTCAGCTGGTCGATGCGCTGTGCGAGGAAGGCCCAGGTCTTCCAGAACTCGTCGAGCTCCTGAGAGCCGGCGGAGTTGAGGGAGTACACCTTGCGGGGCGGGCCCTTCTCGCTCGGTACCTTCTCGACGTCGACGAGCTTCTTCTGCTCGATGCGCACCAGGAGCGCGTAGATCGTGCCCTCGGCGATGTCGGTGAATCCGTGATCGCGCAGTCGTGCGGTGATCTCGTATCCGTAGGCGGGCTGCTCGGCGAGGAGCGCCAGGACGATGCCCTCGAGAGTGCCCTTGAGCATCTCGGTCATCTGCTTTGCCATGGGCTGCTCCTTTCGTGTGGGTTCGGTACTCAGTGTTGCTGGGTACCGGTACAAAGTAACACTGAGTACCGGTACCTAGCAACACCGAATACCGAACTTTCTCGAGAAGGTCGACAACGACCTGCCGAGCGTCCAGAGTGAGGACATGGCGCCGGCACTCGCGTGGTCGTGGAGGAATGCCCTGCACGGGGTGGTCCTCGCTCTCCCCGCGGGTGTGGCGTCGATCAGCGATCCGCGGACGGGTCTCGCGCTCGCCGTCGGCGTCTTGCCCGCCGCAGCTCTCGGTGTCGCGAGCAGTCGACGGCAGCGGCTCATGGGTCTGCTCGTCGGCCTGATCGCCGCCGTGTCGCTGCTCGTCGGATCGGTGGTCGCGGGCATCCCGATCCTGGCGGTTGTGACGATCTTCGCGCTCTGCGTCGGCGTCGCGGTGCTGACCGCCGATCGGTCGAGACGACTGGCGATGCCGATCCTGATGCTCGGCGTTCCGCTCGTCGGCGTGGGCCTGTCTCTCGATTCGGTCGTGACCGGGCTCGCGGCGGTCGGACTGATCGTCGCCGGCTCCGCCTATGCGGTCGTGATCTCTCTGTTGTGGCCGGGGCGCGCGCCGATCGCGCGTGCTCCGCGGCCTGACGTCACCCGGGCGACGATGCTCGCGTACGGCATCCAGATCGGTCTCGCCGGATCCATCGGTGCGGCCATCGGATTCGCGATCGGCGTCGACCACCCCGGCTGGGCGTGCGCGGCCGCGCTCATGGTGAGCCGGCCGAGTCACGAGGTGCTCGTGACGCGCGGGTGGGGCAGGGCGGTGTCGGTGCTCGTCGGAGCGCTGCTCGCGTGCGGGGTGGCGGCGATGCGTCCGCCCGTCTGGCTCTTCGCCCTGCTGCTTGTGCTGGTCCTGGCGCTCGGCACGGCGATGGCGGGCAGCCGGTGGTACGTGTTCCCGTTCTTCTCGACCTACGTCGTGCTGTCGATGCTGCTTCTCGAGGACACCGCGACACCGGCGCACTGGTTCGTCGAACGCGTCGGGCTGACACTGCTCGGCGTCGGGTTGGCGCTCGCCGCGGCGCTGATCGTGCCGCGCGTCGCGAAGGTGGTGGAGGGGCGCGGGCGGGGCTGAGTCCCGGGCGCTGCGCGTCGTTCCTCTTGCTCGACGCCCCACCTGCCCGTCCACGCCCCACGTGAGCGGCGCCAGTCACGTGGGGCG
>JAZBLS010000154.1:0-7360 GCA_037033365.1 Actinomycetota bacterium
GGCGAGCGACCCTTGCGAACCAACTGCTGAATGGTTGGCACGTTCTCTCCTCATAGTGCTGCACGGTGACAGCGTGATGGATTCACATCATGACCCACCGGCACGCCGGAACCGACGAGCTTTTGGTGTGGTGGGTATGCCGTGGGGGCGGACCGGCTATGGAGCCGACGCCCAGCGCGCACGCGAAGACGTGCACACACCTGCTCAAGTGTAATGCCGCGTAACGTGGCGGTCAAATGGACGCGGGAGTCACCTCAGGTCCCTGATCCTCGCGGCCACCGAGCCGGCCTCCCCCGTGCGCCGCTCCGCCGTCACCGCGATGATGAGCAGCACGGCCCCCATCACGGCGAGCGTGATCCACCACGGCATGGACTCGATGCCGCGGCCGATCTGCACCGAGAACACGAAGACGTTCTCGATGGGCAGCACGATGAGCCCGAGCAGGAACGGGGCGGCGAGCCTCCCCCGCGATCCGACGAGGATCGCCGCGAGGGCGAGCACCATCACGAGGATGGCGCGCCATGTGAGCGGGTCGGTGAAGGTCGAGACGATCGACGCGATCATCATCGTGACGATGCCGGGGGCCAGCAGCGGCCACGAGCCGGTCCACCTGCCCGGCCAGCTGTCCAGCGTCGGCCGCGCGGACGGCGAGCGCTCGGCATCCGATCCCCTCATCGCGAGCGCACCGGCGAGGAGCAGGAACGCCCCCAGCGGGAGCGAGAACCACTCCACCCGCAGATCGCGCGGACTCCACGCCACGATCGCGGTGACGAACGCGATCGCGAACAGGAACCACACCGGCGGGGCCGTCGTCGCACCGCGGATGCCGCGGGCCGCCGAGATCACGACCGCGATGAGGCAGCCGACCATGAGCGCCCACATGGCCCAGATCGAGAACCAGTCGCGCTCGATGGCCGGCCACGTGCCCAGCGCGAGCGCGACAGCTGCGGGCGGGAGGAGCCAGCGGCTCGACCGGAGTCGGGACGTCTCGCCCGCGGCCCCGCGGACGCCGCGCGCCGCGAGCACGAGGACCGCCGCGCCCACGGCGCTCACGCCGAGGCACGAGAGGAACAGGGCGGCGCCGTGCAGACCCGCGGCGTCCCAGCCGAGCCCGAACCGCACACCCTGGATCGTCCCCGCCGTCGCTGCCGCCCCCGCCGCGAGGAGCGTCGGAAGCCGCAGGGAGCGGAGTCTCCGCAGACGCGACCCCGCGGCTGCGCGACCGAGCACCAGGGCGAGTCCGAGCAGCGCCCAGGCCGCGAGGAGCAGGCCCACCACTCGCCAGACGGCACCGTCTCCGGCATCCGAGTCCGGCTCCACGAGCGCGATGAGCGCGAGCAGCGGTATGACCGCGATGAGCAGGCCGGCCGCGTACAGCCCGGTCGCGCGCTGCCCCCGCGAGGTCAGCACCGCCGCCACGAGCGCCGCGCCGAGAGTGGGCGGGAGCAGGTACGCCTCGAGCAGGTCGACGCCGGTCAGACCCCAGACGCACCACAGGGCGCCGGTGAAGGCCGCACCCGCGACCGCCCACTCGAACCGCCGACCGGCGAACAGCGCGCCGGCCGCGGCCCCGAGTCCGAGGATCAGGAGCACGAGGAACGTGGTGCCGAGACCGGCGGCCTCGCGGGCGACGGCGAGTCCCGTGGCGATCGCACCGGTGAGGAGCGACGACCCCTCGATCGCGACGAGTGCGGCGTCGGCGACGGGCAGGGAGTGTCCGCGTGCGACGAGCACGCTGCGGATGAGCGCGGTCGACGGGAGCACCAGGGCGACGAGGACGGCGATGATCGGGAGCACGACCGGCGAGCCGCTCGATGCCAGCAGCTGCGCCCCGAGGCACACGACCACGACCGCGAGGGTCGGCATGAGCATGGCCGCGGCGGCCGTGCGGACGACGAGCGTGAGACCCGGCCGGCGGGTGAGCAGCAGCGACAGCGCGAGCGCGAACATGAGCCCGGTCGACAGCGCCGTCCATCCGCTGCGTTCGACGACGACCTGCAGCACGCCGATCCCGAACGGCACCGCCGAGACCACGAGGATCGCCTGCCACGGGCGGGCGCCGATCCGCGGGATGTAGGTGGCCGCGATCGCGACGATCAGACCGGCGGATGCCGTGAGGCACAGCTGGGCGATCCCCCCGATGCCGGCCTGACCCAGCGCGGTGGCGGTGAGCACGAGCGCGTAGGCGAAGCCGGCTCCGACGTATGCGAAGCGCCACCGCGACGGCTGCACCGCGGCGACGGCGACCACGGCGACGAGTGTCGCCGCGCCCGCGAGCGGCACCGCGTCGGGGTCTCGCCACGCGATCATCGCGGACGCGACGATCGCGATGTGCACCGCGACGAGGAGGATCACGCGAACGCCGGTCGGAGCTGTGACGCCGCGGGCGAACCGGAGGGCCGCGGCGGCGAGGACGACGGATGCCGTGAGCACGACGACCGCGCCGGGAAGCGGCAGCAGCGGGCTGCAGCCGACGACGAGCACCGCGAGCGCCCCGAATCCGAGCGACACGCGCGAGACGGGGACGGCAAGACGGCGGATGCCCTCGCGCTCCCTCGCGAGCGCCCCGAACGCCCCGAGACCGATGCACAGCGAGAGGAGCCCGAGCGGCACTCCCCAGCCCGGATCCCAGAGGGTCACGTCGCCGCCCGCGCCGCGGACGAAGGCGCTGACCGCACCTACGGCGACGAGGGCGGCCTGGGCCAGCACGACGAGCACGGGCCCGGCGAGCACGGTCACCGCTCCCCCGGCCACGAACCCCCGCGGCACACGCCGCGGCAGCGGGATCACCGCGCCGATCAGGACGAGGGCGAGGGACGCTGCGGCAGGGAGGATGAGGAACAGCCACGACCACTCGATCACGCCCGTCCCCGTCAGGCCGTACGCCGCGATCACGAGGGCCGCCGATCCGACGCCGCCCGCGCCGTAGGCCCAGAGACCGGCGATCGGGCCGCGCGCCGCGATGACCGCGTGCACAGCGATGAGGAGCAGCAGTCCGCTGACCGTCAGCAGATAGGCCGTCGAGCCGGGGACCTCGACGCGCCACACCGCGATCAGGGCCACGAGACTCGCGACGAGCTGCGTCGCGATCAGCGTGCCCCGTTCGACCGAAGTCGGCCGCAGCCTCTCGACGATCGCGGCCCCGGCGTACGCGGCGCCGATGACCCCGAGCGCGAAGCCGAGGGGCGATCCGCCGACCGCCCCCAGCATGACCGGCACGGCCTGGAGCGCGAGCAGCGCGGTCCAGGTCCAGGTGCGGATGCCGCCGCGTCGACCCGCCACGAGCATCGCCGAGCCGACGGCGGCCGTCGCGATCGCGGTCGTGAACCATGGATCGACCTCGGGAGCCGTGAGTTGCGCGACCGCGTGGATGTCGAGCCCCGCGAACACCAGCCCCAGACCGCCCACGGCCTCGGCTGAGAACCGCAGGCCGCGTCGGGAGAGGATCCACGCGCCGCCGAGGAAGAGCAGGGTGACGAGTGCGACGATCACGCTGCGGAGCGCACGGTCGGCGAGGTCGGGGTTGAAGTACGTGAAGACGATCGCCGCGACCGCGAAGAGGGCGGCGCCCGTCGTCGCGAGGACGGACTGCAGCGTGGCACTGCTCTGCGGCGAGGAGGCGGAGCGCTCCGGTGCCGGGCTCCCGATGCCGGGCGGCGGAGGGGTCGCAGCGGTCGGTGTCGGCGGCGCCACCGCGGTGGTCGGCGCCGCGGTCGGTGCGGGGTCCGGGGCCGTCGAGACCACGGGGATCTTGCGGAGGAGGGCTTCGCGGGCGCGGAGCGCCGAGGCCGCCGCGAGAGAGACATCCCACACCGAGACCCCGATGGGCCCGCGCAGGTCGGAGCCGCATCGCACGCAGCATCCGCTCTCCAGCATCCCCTGGCACACGGGGCATCGAGAGCTGTCGAGGAGCTGCGCGGCGACGGACTCTCCCCAGGAGGTCGCGTGCAGAGGGCTCGTGGTGGTCATGACGCCTCCTCGGAGTCGGGAACCCAGCGCAGGATGTCCCCCGGCTGGCAGTCGAGGACGCGGCAGATCGCCTCGAGAGTGGTGAAGCGGACGGCCTTGGCTCGCCCGTTCTTGAGCACGGCGACGTTCGCGGGGGTGATGCCGATGGCATCCGCGAAGTCCTGCACGCTCATCTTCTTCATGGCGAGCTGCACGTCGAGGTCGATCACGATGGGCATCAGACGACCTCGGAGAGGTCCTGCTCGAGTTCCAGCGCCTTGCGGAGGAGACCGCGCAGCACGACGAGCAGCAGCGCGAGCGCCGCGCTGACCACGATGCCGAGCAGCGCGAGGAGCGTCAGCGACAGGGAGACGGCACGACTGGCCAGGATCACGGCGTAGGCCGCGAGGATGAGGACGCCCGCCGCGATCAGCGCGGCCAGGATGATGTCGACGTAACGGAAGGCTTCGACGCGGAAGATCCGGTCGGCCTGCACGAGCGAGAGCAGGAACCAGATGCAGACCAGCGTCACCTCGACCAGCGCGAGGAAGAGCACGGCGCCGATGATGCCCGGCACCTCGAGCTGCGCGACGTCGGGATTGCGGATCGCGGTGATGCGCGCGACCTGCGGGATCACCAGCACCTGACTGGCGAGGAGCAGCGCGAGCAGGACGATGATCAGCGCTTTGAGGATGCGAGTGACTCGAGGATGCATGGTCGCCTATCGATCAGCAATGGGTATCTATCGAAAAACGATACCCAGGAGCGCGCGCGAAGGCGAGATCGACCGCAGATCTCTCAGCGGACGCGCAGAATCGGCGCGAACGTCAGGGGCTGTCGGGGTCGAACGGGGAGTCGAGCGACTCGGTCAGCTCGGCGAGGAGGGCCTCGATCTGCGGCTCGACGTGCTGCGAGATCGCGGCCTGGATGTAGATGCGGTGCCGCAGCAGGATGCCGCAGATCTCGCGCCCGACCATGTTGGCGTACTCGTCGGCGAGGGCGACCTCCTGGCGGAGCGCGGACTTGGCCTCGTCCGAGAGCGGAGGGAGGGGCGGCAGGTCGGCCGCCGCATCGTCGGCCATGCCGGCGATCGTGAAGAGGAACGGCGCACCCGCGACGGGCTCGGGGTCGAGCGGCAGTCCGTCGAACTCGGGGTCCAGGTCTTCGGTCGGCCGATAGCTGCGCGCCCGATTGCGGGCCGCCTGCTGGTCGAGCTCCCGCTGCAGCATCGGGAGGTTCCGCGCCGTGTACTGCGCGACGGCATGGTCGACGATCGTCTTCATGCGCGTCGAGAGACCGTGCTGCACCCCGTGCGGAGTGTTCGCCCCGATGCCCGCGGCCGAGAGGATCGGCGATCCCAGACAGCGACGACAGGGCGCGACCCGGCCTCGGTGGGTGGCCGGCTCCCAGCGCGGCACCCAGCGCAGCCAGGCCTCGACGGCCTGGTCGACCTGCGTCTCCAGAGAGCGCTCCACACCTAGAGCGTACGGCGCACGCGCCCGACCGTCGTCGATTTCGCGCCGTACGGCGGGGCGCTATTCCTCGTCGTCCTGCTCCCACGGCCAGCGGGGCCTGCCCGCACGGGTCCGGCGGAGGGCGATGCCGCTCCATCCGGCGATCGCGGCCGCCACGAGCAGCACCGCACTCGCCCCACCCCGCACGAACTGCCCGGCGACCGCCGTGGCGGTGACGAGCTCGCCGCTGGCGATCACGACGCCGAACCACACGACCACGAGATGGGCGAGGGCGGTGGTGAGAGCCGTGGTGGGCACGGACAGGAAGGACGGATGCTTTCGGCGCAGCGCACCGCCCAGAGCGAGCGCGAACGCGGCCACGGCGGCCGCCATGCCCGCGGCCCCGGGAACAGGACCTAGACCGGGCACCGAGATGATGTCGGTGTCGGTCGCGACGCTCAGCGCGCCGAGCCCGAACACGGCGAGGGCGAAGAAGCCCACCGACGACAGGACCAGCGCGAGGACAGCCGAAACCCCCGCGGACTCGGGCCCGCGGGGGTTCGGCGATGACATGGTCGTGATTACCTCGAGAGGGTCGGGCCCGCTTCGAGCGTGCGCTCGTACTCGCGCTGCGCCTCGGCGTTGAGCTCGGTCTTGCGGGCGCCGCTGCGGGCGACCCAGGCGCCGAACCAGATGGTCAGCTCGCGGGCGAACACGAAGGCCGCGATCGCGAGCGGGGCGAGAGCCTGCTCGGTGACGAGCTCGGCGCCCTCCCTGGCCGTGAGCAGCCAGAACGGAGCCTCGAAGAGCTGGCCGAGGATGTGCCCTGCGTACGCGATCACGCCGACGATGATGCCGAAGACGACCCACAGGCCCCAGCGTCCGCGATTGATGAACGCGCCGAGCAGCCAGAAGCCGAGGAAGAACACCACGACCGGAACCCAGTAGCCCCACGTCGTGAGAGGCGCCAGAGCCGCCTCGCCGAGGTTCTCGCCGGTGACGTCACCCGCGACCGCACCGAGGGCGAGCGTGGTCCCCAGGTACAGGATCGCGAATGCCACGGTGGCGAGCAGGCCGATGGCGCCGGCGGTGCCGCGGTTGCCGCGCTCACGCGGCGGCTCGGGCGCCTGGACGAAGATCGGCTGCTGCAGGACAGGGGGGATCGCGGACTCGGAGACCACCCGGTCGGAGTCGGCGCGGTCGGAGGTGACGGGCTCGGACGGAACGATGCGCGTCTCGGTGTCGTCGGCCGACGAGTACGCGGCTCCGGCCATCGCCGACTCGGCGTGCAGCGCGGCGGGCGGCGCCGGCGCGGTAAAGGCGGCGGTCTCGCGCGAGTCCTGGTCGACGGCATCCGTCGTCCAGGCTTCCGTCTTCGCGTCGTGTGCCGAGCCTGCGAACGCGGGGTCGTTCAGCTCCGGCGTCGAGAAGGTGCCGGGGTGGTCGCGTTCGGCCGCTTCGAACGCGGCGAGGTCGGGGTCGACAGGACGTGCGTCGGCGCCGTCGACGGTCTTCTCGGGCGTGGCCGAGACATCGGCACGTGCGGCCTCGGCGGCATCGAGACCAGCGTTCGCGCTGTCGACGACGTCATCGACGTCCTTCGGCCGCTCGGGCTGGGGAACCACGGGGTCACTCATGGGTGCGCCTCTCATCGGAAGTGTGCTCTGCGAGGTTACCGCCGCGCATCCGCCCTCGCCCTGAGGCGTGCCGACGTGTCGCCGAGCCGGTCGGGAGCCTGTCTGACGCGGTCGCAGGCGGGTGGTCAGGGGATCAACGCGCGGAGGGTGTCGCCGATGAAGACGGCCATGGTCGGCATGATCGGGATCGCGAACCAGAGCAGGCCGAGCACGACGCCCGTGCAGAACACCCCCGCGATCCAGCTCATCGCCAGATTGCGCCCCCCGATCCGTGCCATGCCTTCACGCTACGACCGAGAACGCGCGGGCGTGCGGCGCAAC
>JAZBLS010000155.1:0-7311 GCA_037033365.1 Actinomycetota bacterium
AGCCGCAACCGCATGATCGCCGCGGTGGCCGACAGCGACGTCGTCCTCGTGAACCCCACGCACGTGGCGGTCGCACTGCGGTACGAACCCGGCAAGTCCGCCCCGCGCGTCGTGGCGAAGGGCGCGGGCATCGTCGCCCAGAAGATCAGGGAGAAGGCCGAGGAGGCCGGCGTGCCGCTGATCAGGGACATCCCGCTCGCGCGGGCGCTGCATGCCGCCTGCGACATCGGCCGGGAGATCCCCGAGGAGCTCTACACCGCGGTCGCCCAGGTGCTCGCCTTCATCGAGCATCTGAAGCGGCGAGGGGCCGCGCGGGGCACGCACACCATGCCCTTCGACAGCTCGAGGGATCGCGGGCTGTGAACGCACGTCGAGAGAGAACCGGAGGGGCCATCGCATGATCGGTCAACTGCTGTCCAAGGGGGCCGTACCCGTCGGCGTCGTCGGGATCATCCTGCTTCTCATCGTCCCGATCCCGACGCCGCTCCTCGACGTCTTGATCGTGCTGAACATCTCGTTCGCGCTGTTGATCCTGCTCACGGCGATGTTCGTGAAGAAGCCGCTGGACTTCTCGGTGTTCCCGAGCCTGCTCCTGGTCGCGACACTGTTCCGTCTCGGGCTCAACGTCGCGTCGACGCGCCTCGTGCTGAGCGAGGCCCACGCGGGTCAGGTGATCCAGGCGTTCGGTCAGATCACGATCGGCGGATCGCTCGTGATCGGCGCCGTGATCTTCCTGATCCTCACGGTGATCCAGTTCGTCGTGGTGACCAAGGGCGCGGAGCGCGTCGCCGAGGTCGGCGCCCGCTTCACGCTCGACGCCATGCCGGGCAAGCAGATGGCGATCGACGCCGATCTCAACGCCGGCCTCATCAGCGACACCGAGGCTCGCCGTCGTCGCGCGGAGGTGGCCGCGGAGGCCGACTTCTACGGTGCGATGGACGGCGCGTCGAAGTTCGTCAAGGGCGACGCGATCGCCGGCATCGTCATCGTGATCATCAACTTCGTCGGCGGCATCATCATCGGCATGGTGCAGCACGGCATGGAGATGGCGGATGCGCTGGAGACCTACAGCATCCTGACGATCGGCGACGGTCTGGTCACGCAGATCCCCGCGCTGCTCATGGCCGTCTCCACCGGCATGATCGTCACCCGTGAGAACGCCGAGGCCGAGATGGGCCAGGCGGCGGGTCGCCAGCTCATGCAGTCGCGCAACGCCCTGGTGATCACCGGGCTCGCCGCGATCGCGATGGGGTTCATCCCCGGGATGCCCCTGTTCGTGTTCGCGGCGATCGGCGCGGTGCTGCTGTTCGCCGCGTCGCGGGTCAGGGCGAACGAGGCGAAGGAGGCCGCGCGCGAGGCAGATGCCAGGGACCAGGAGGCCGCGGACGCCGGCGCCGAGGGACCGGAGGAGCTCATGGACCGGATGCGCGTGCACGCCCTCGAGATCTCGCTCTCCCCGGACATCGTCGATCTCGCCGCCGGGGGATCGGGCGACCTCTTGACCAGGGTGAAGTCGCTCCGGCGCAAGCTCGCTCTGGAGATCGGCATCCTCATGCCGCCGGTGCGGACCCGCGACAACATCGATCTGCCGGCGCAGACCTACGCGATCCTCATCGCCGGCGTCGAGGTGGGCAGGGGAGCGGTGCCGAGGGGGCACGTGCTGGCGATCGGCACCGGGCTCGAGCAGCTGCCGGGCTCGGCGGTGGTGGACCCGGTGTTCGGTCTGGAGGGCAAGTGGGTGCCGGCCGAGATGTCGCACGCGGCGGACATGGCCGGTGCCACCGTGATCGACCGTGCGAGCGTCATCATCACGCACCTCTCCGATGTCGTGCAGGGGCAGGCCGATCGACTGCTGTCGCTCGAGGACGTGCGGCAGCTCACCGAGCACCTCAAGCAGACGAGCCCTGCGACGGTCGAGGAGCTCACTCCCGCGGTGCTCACACTCGCCGGCATCCAGAGGGTCCTCGCGGGTCTGCTCGCCGAACGCGTGGCGATCAACGACCTCGCGCGCATCTACGAGGCGCTCGCACTGCGCGGCAAGACGTCGACCGAGACGCCCGTGCTGATCGAGGCGGCGCGCGCGGCGCTGGGCCCGGCCATCGCCGCCCGGTTCGCCGAGGACGGCCGCATCCGGGTGGTGATGTTCGACCCGATGCTCGAGCAGCAGATGCTCGAGGGCATGCGCGTGGTGGAGGGGCATCCGCAGATCGTCCTCGCCCCCGAGGCGATGATGCAGGTCATCGAGAGTGTGCGGCGGACGGTCGCCGAGCTCGACCAGACGGGACCCGAGCCGGTCCTGGTGTGCGCGCCGTCGCTCCGGCAGGCCGTGCGGCGGATGATCGGCGGCCAGGCGGGTGCGATCCCCGTGCTGTCGTACGACGAGGCGGCCGCCGGTGGTCTCGCGACCGATGTGGTCGGCGTGGTGCGGATGGCACAGACCGCGCTGCCGAGCACGACGGGCTGATCCGTTTCTGCTCATTTACGAGATGATGAGGTAGGTTTGTCGCAGGATGGCGCTCCGGCGCTCACAGCCATGGAAGGCGACGAATCGAATGCTGGTACTCACTCGGCGTGCGAACGAGAGCATCGTGATCGGCGATGACATCACGGTGACGATCCTGGCGGTGACCCCCGGCGGCGTGCGCGTGGGGATCGATGCGCCTCGCGACAAGCGGATCAACCGCGCGGAGATCGTGCTCGCCGTGAGCGACGCGAACCAGGAGGCCATGCAGGCGTCGTCGGACGATGCGGCGGAGGCCGCTCTCCTCGACGCCCTGGGGCGCAGAGGCGCCTCGGCCTGAGCCGATATATCGCCGTGGCCGCGCGAGCGGAGTTACTGCCGGGCGTGTTGTCGCGATAGTCGTGAGCATGACGGGCGATCCCGTCATGGAAACCGCGACCTGACGAGGTGACGAACCGTGTCCGCTCACGACCTGAGCATGCAACTGATGCGCGAGCGCGATCTGCTCGAGGTGCTGCTCTTCAAGCTGGACGTCCAGCAGATGCTGCTCGCCACCGGGCGCAATCGCTGGATCCATCATGCGGCGAACGAGATCGAGCGCGTCCTCGCCGCCATGCCGTCCGTCGCCGTCTCCCGTGACGCTCTGGTCGTCGCGGTGGCCGACGAGTGGGGCGTGCCGGAGGCGACCACGCTGCGCGAGCTGATCGACGCGGCCCCGACCGACGCCTGGCGCGAGGTCCTGACAGGTCACCTCTCCGCGATGACGACCCTCGCCGAGGAGATCGGTCAGATGAAGCAGGTCAATGAGCAGCGACTCCGCACCGCCATCCGCGTGACGCAGGAGACCATCGCGGGGCTCGGTGTGCCGACCGGCGAGTACGACACCGCGGGAGGTGTCGTCCGCGGAACGGGCGCCCGTCTCCTCGACACGAGGGCGTGAGGCGACCATGTCATCCTTCGCCGGCCTCCGCCTCGCCGAATCCGCTCTCTCCGCAGCCCGCGCGGGGATGACCGTCACCGGTCAGAACATCGCCAATCAGCTCACGCCCGGTTACACCCGTCAGCGCGTCGATCAGGGATCCGTGTCCGCGCCGGGGCAGACCGGGCTGTGGCCCTCCGGTCTCGCGGTCGGTGGCGGCGTGTCCGTCAACGGCGTCTCGCGGCTGGGCGACGACGTCCTCGACGCACGCGTCCGTGACGCCCTCTCGACCTCCGGTTTCTGGACGGCACGTGCCTCGGCGGCATCGCAGGCGGAGGGCGTGCTCGCCGAGCCGACCAAGGACGGCCTGGCGGCGAACTTGAACCGCTTCTGGGCGGGCTGGTCCGACCTCGCCAACACGCCGGATCCCGCCGCCGCACAGGTCGTGCTGACCAACGCGCAGGTGCTCGCCGGGCAGATCAGCGCCGGCTACCAGAGCGTCGCGGGGCAGTGGACAGACCTCCGCGGACAGGTCGATAGGCAGATCAGCGACGTCAACGCCGTGGCCGGTCAGGTCGCCGCCCTCAACGGTCAGATCCGTGATGCTCTCACGTCCGGCCGCAACGCCAACGAGCTGATCGATCAGCGCAACGTGCTGGCCCAGCAGCTGTCGACCTCCGTCGGTGCGACCGGCAGGGTCGAGGCCGACGGCACCCTGACGCTCCGCGTCGACGGCAACGCCCTCGTGTCGGGCGACACCAGTCGCGCGCTCGTCGCGAGCGGGCCCCAGGACATCGCGGACGACGGACGCGTCACGGTCGCCTGGGCGGATCGCCCCGGCCTGCAGGTGGCGGTGACCGGCGGCGTGATCGGCGGGACGATCAGCGCCCTCGCGCCGGCATCCGACGGCGGCACCCTGGCCGGTGTGGCGACGGCCTACAACGCCACGGCGACGGCTCTCGCCACGGCGGTCAACGATCTGCACCGCGGGGGCGTCACGCCCACCGGTGCTGCGGGCGGCGACTTCTTCTCCGTCGCAGCCTCCGGCCCGGCGGCACTGGGCCTCTCGGTCGTGCCGACGGGCCTCGACGACCTCGCCCTCGCCGCCCCCGGCGCAGGGGCCAAGGACACCACGATCGCCGACCGGATCAGCGCCCTCGGTGCATCCGCCACCGGCCCCAGCAAGACGTGGTCGAGTTTCGTCACCGGATTCGCCGTCTCGGTCGCGGGCGACCTGCAGCGGGCCGACATCGCCGACATGGGCGCCGTGGCCGCGGTCACCGCGCAGCAGTCGAACGCGTCGGTCGACGGTGACGAGGAGACCATCAGTCTACTGACCTACCAGACGGCATACCAGGCCGCGGCCCGGGTCCTGACCGCCGTCGACGAGGCGCTGGACCTGCTCATCAACCGCACCGGCCTCGTCGGCCGCTGACACCCGGAGTGACCATGATCGGGCGCATCACCAGCAACACCATGACGCAGCAGTCGCTGCGGACCCTGCAGGCGAATCTCGTCGACCGCGACAGGCTCCAGAACCAGGCGACATCGCAGCGCGCCTTCCGGACGCCGAGCGAGGACCCGGCGGCCGCAGCCACCACGCTCGGCATCCACGGCGAGCAGTCACGGGTCGCGCAGTTCGCTCGCAACCTCAGCGACGGGATGGCGTGGGTCACGACGGTCGACACGGCGCTCGGAGCGAGCACCGACCTGCTCAATCGGGCACGCGACCTCACGGCGCAGGGCGCGAACTCCGGGGCGCTGAGCGCCACGGCGCGCGAATCCATCGCCCAGGAGCTCGAGACCATCAGCGCCGAGCTGCTCGCGCAGGCCAACACCACGGTCCTCGGCCGCAGCGTGTTCGCCGGCACCTCGGATTCCGCGTCCGCCTTCGACGCCGGGACCTTCACGTTCAACGGGGCTCCGGGCGACGGCGTCGTGCGTCGAATCAGCGACAACCAGACCGTCCGCGTCGACTTCGACGGCGCCCAGGCGTTCGGCGAGGGCGCCGGCAGCGCCTTCGCGCTCCTGAACGACATCGCCGCGGAGCTCCGCGCCGGCACCAACGTCGGGTCGCGGCTCGGCGACATCGACGCACGGCTCAAGGACGTCGTGGCGGCTCGCGGCACCACGGGTGCCCGCCAGGTGCAGATCGAGCGCGCGGCGTCGCAGAACCTCTCGACCTCCACGGATCTCGAGGCTCGCCGCACCGAGGTCGAGAACGTCGACAGCCTCGAGGTGCTCGTGAAGCTCCAGTCCTCCGAGCTCGTCTTCCAGTCCGCTCTGCAGGTGACGGCCCGCTCTCTGCAGACCAACCTCATGGAGTTCCTGCGATGACCTCGACACAGACAGTCACGGCGACGACCGCCGTCGAGTTCGCGTCGCCCATGCCGGGCCTCGCGCCCTACACGGCCTTCGCCCTGGAGCCGATCGCCGGAGCCGAGGGACTGTTCGCGCTGCGCTCGACGGATGCCGACGTCCGCCTCTTCCTGCTCGAGCCGGTCACGGGGGAGTACGGCTACGAGCCGCGCATCCCGAGCGGCATCCTGTCCGATGTGGGAGCCGCGGACCAGCTCGAGACCCGCCTGTTCGTGGTCGCGAACCCGGCCGAGGACGGCGTGTTCCTCAACCTGCGGGCCCCCGTGGTGATGCATCGCGAGAGCGGGCGCGCCGCGCAGGTGATCCTGGAGGACACGTCGTACCCGATCCGCGTTCCGCTCAGCAGCTGAGGACGGGCACGATGGTCGATCTGCGATCGAAGGTCCACGGTGCTCGCGCGACGCAGGGCGTGAACCTGGTGGTGCTGGCGTACCACGACACGGCTGGGGCCGACGGGAACGGTGCGTCCTCGTCAAGGGGTCTGGACGTGCGCGTCCACCCGGGTGATCGCCGTGCACCCGGGGAGACGGATCTCGCACTCGTTCCCGACAGGAGCGGCGAAGCCGTCCCGGGAAGGGACAACACGGCTGGTTACTCGGCTCGACAGTTCGCGTCGATCCAGCGAGCGGCCAGGCTGAACATCTCCGAGTTGCGGGATGACCATGGCGCCACCATCGGTCATGCCTACGGAGTGCGAGCGGATCTCGTGATCCACGGCGGAGTGTTGACGGTCAACACCCGGACACTCGGGCCGACGGAGCTCTCGGTCGGACCGGATGAGGAGGGGCGGGACATCCGCGCGCAGATCTCCGAGTCCGAAGAGGCCGCGAGGCGTGCGCGTGCCGCGGTAGCCCGAGACGTCGAGGTCGACGCGGTGGCGCAGCACTAGGAGCGGACCGGGGCGTGCGGTGCGCTGCAGAAATGCAGATTCACCGCATATACCAAGGAAGAGGATCTATCCTCAAGGGGCACAGGCTGGGGTACTGGCAGATCCCGGTGTCGCCGTAGGCTCATGGGACCTCGGCGTCGCACCGGTTCGGCTGGTAGGGGTACAGCGCAGATACGCTCGGGGACGAGCGGATATTCCATTGGACGGTATGCACATGGGGACATCGACCGCACTCGCCACGAACAGGGTGAGCAAACGCGAATTCGTGCAGAGATTCGCACGACGGGGCGGGATATCGCTTCCGGCCGCGCAGAAGGCGTACAACGCCATGATCGACGAACTGCTCGACCTGGTGAGTCAGGGCAACACCGTGACGCTCACCAACTTCGGCAAGTTCTATCCGCAGACGCACAAAGGGCATCGCGTGCAGTTCGCGAAGGATGACGGCGCCGACGAGGTCACGGACTACACGGTGCTCAAGTTCTCCGCGACGCGCGAGGTGAACCGGCGCGTGAAGGTGAACGACTAGGGATCGGGATCTGAACGTAAACGAGAATCCCCGGGGGTTTCGGCCCCCGGGGATCCGTTATGCCCCGAGCCGGGTCTAGCATGTACACGAATGGACGTTCCGACCACCGCCGGGTGGTCGCGCTGTGGGTCGCT
>JAZBLS010000156.1:0-7204 GCA_037033365.1 Actinomycetota bacterium
CGAGGGCCATGATCGCGACGAACGACTCCATGAGCATGCCGCCGTAGCCGATGAAGCGGGTCTGCCGCTCCTTCTCGATGAGCTTCGGCGTGGTGCCGGACGCGATGAGCGCATGGAAGCCCGACAGCGCTCCACAGGCGATCGTGACGAAGAGGAACGGGAACAGCGGCCCCGCGAACACGGGTCCGAGCCCGTTCTCGCCGAACACACTGACCGCGGGGACCGAGATCTCGGGGCGCACGAGGATGATGGCGCCGGCGAGCATGACGATCACGCCGATCTTCATGAAGGTCGACAGGTAGTCGCGGGGGGCGAGCAGGAGCCAGACCGGCAGCACCGCGGCGATGAAACCGTAGATGATGATGCCCCACGCGATCGTGGTGCGGTCGAGGTGGAAGATCGCCTGACCCCACTCGGTGCCGGCGACCCAGCCGCCGCCGATGATCGCCGCCATGAGCAGCACGAAGCCGATGATCGAGACCTCGGTGACCTTGCCGGGGCGCAGGAATCGCAGATAGATGCCCATGAAGATCGCGATCGGGATCGTCATCGCGACCGAGAAGACGCCCCACGGGCTCTCGCCCAGGGCGTTCACGACCACGAGGGCGAGGATCGCGACGATGATCAGCATGATGAGCAGCGACGCGATGATCGCTGCGGTGCCGCCGATGCGGCCCAGCTCCTGCCGCGCCATCTGTCCGATCGTGCGGCCGCCGCGACGCATGGAGAAGAAGAGGACCGTGTAGTCCTGCACGGCGCCCGCGAGCACGACGCCGACGATGATCCAGATCGTGCCGGGCAGGTACCCCATCTGCGCGGCCAGGACGGGACCGACGAGCGGACCCGCACCGGCGATCGCGGCGAAGTGGTGGCCGTAGAGGACGCGCCGGTCGGTGGGGACGTAGTCCTTGCCGTCCTGGCGGACCTCGGCGGGGGTCGCGCGGCGGTCGTCGGGACGCGTGATGTACCGCTCGATGACCTTGGAGTAGAAGCGATAGCCGATCAGGTACGTGCAGACCGCGGCGAACACGAACCAGATCGCGTTGACGGTCTCGCCTCGGACGATGGCGAGCATCGTCCAGGCCACGGCTCCGAGCAGCGCGATGGCCGCCCAGAGCAGGATCTTCGGCAGTGTCCAGCGCGCCGAGCGTTCATGCTGCTCGGGGGTCAGGGCGACGGGGGGAAGCGTCGGGTCGGTGACGATGTCGGGTTCGTCGTCGAGTCTCGTGCCGCGGCTGTGCGGCGATGGTGCGGTCATGGGGAACTCCTCGGTGTGCGCGTCATTGCGTCTCCCCACGCTAGGCAGTCGAGTCGGCGGCGGACGGCCCGGTCGAGGAGCGATGCGACGAGCGGCGCCGACCGCGCGACGAACGGACGGACCGCACCCTTTTCCCCGGTCCGCGCCGGGCCTCCGCCCCGGTGCCGCGAAGTAGGCTGGAGGCGTGGCACCCACCCCCCTCCTGACGACACGCGTGCTGCTCGTCTGCGCCGCGATCGGCGTCGCCACCGGCATCCTCGGAGGCATCGCCGGGCTCATCACCCCCGTCGTGATCGCCGCGACGCCGTTCCTGTACGGACTCGTGCTCGGCTCGCACGTGCTGCCGGGGATCATCGCGCAAGAGGTGCTGCGGCGTCCGCTCGTCGCACTCGTGACGCACGTGATCGCGGCGCTCATCTCGAGCGCCTTCAACCCCGCGTGGTCGCTGCGCTTCATCGGCACGGCTCTGCTGTTCGGGGCGATCCAGGAGGGCATCGCCGCCCTGACCCGCTACCGCGCGTGGGGGCCGTGGCGCTTCTTCGTCTCGGCCGCGGTGATCGGCGTGATCGTCGCCGTCGTGGTGTTCTTCGCGGTCGACCTCGGCACGTTCCCGCTGTGGGTGCAGATCGCATACCTCGTGCTCTCGGTGCTCGGCCCGATCGTTTGGACCGCCGCGGGACTCGCGATCGGCGCCGCGCTCAGCCGGGCGGGCGTCGCCCGGCGCTGAGTCCTCGCCTCCCGGTCGGAGCTCGCAACTCAGGTAAGGCTCAGCTAAGTTGGTGGGAGACCGTCCCACCGAACCGAGGCTCACCGTGCGTCCGACCATGCCGCTGCTGACCGTGCGTGACCTCTCGATCACACACACGGATGCCGTGCGCCCCTCACCCGGGAACGTCACGTTCGACATCCACCCGGGCGAGGTCGTGCTGCTCCTCGGACCTTCGGGCTCCGGCAAGTCGACGCTGACGCTTGCCCTGAACGGACTCATCCCGCACGCCGTGCCCGCCACGATGACCGGCACCGTGCGCGCCGGCGGGCTCGACACCGCCGACACCTCGACCGCGACGCTGAGCACGCACGTCGCGATGGTGTTCCAGGATCCGGATGCGCAGATCGTCACCGGCACCGCGTACGACGAGGTCGCGTTCGGCCCCGAGAATCTTCTGCTGTCGCTCGACGAGGTCCGCGCGCGCACGGAGGACGCCCTGCGCCGGGTCGGGTTGTGGGAGCGCCGCGAGCAGAACCCCGACCGACTGTCCGGCGGCGGACGGCAGCGGCTCGCGATCGCCTGCGCCCTCGCGATGGGCTCACCCCTGGTGGTGCTCGACGAGCCGACCGCCAACCTCGACCCGCAGGGCATCGACGACGTCTACGCGGCGCTCGCCGATGTGATCGCCACCGGGGACCGCGCGATCCTGCTCGTCGAGCACAACCTGGATGCGGCCATGCCGTTCCTGACGCGGACGATCGTCCTCGATCGCGAGGGACGCGTGGCGTTCGACGGCCCGCCGGCCGAGATCATCCGCGAGCACGTCGACGAGCTGGTCGCGATGGGGGTCTGGCTTCCCGCCGCGACGCTTGCGGCACTGCGGATGCGGGATGCCGGCACTCCCCTGCATCCGCTGCCGTTGACGCCCGACGAGCTGGCCGCCGCACTGTCGGCGTTGCCGCCGGCGGCGGTGTCTGCGCCCGCTTTGCAGGACGCCGGCACGGATGCAGGACCGGGAAACGGTATCTCGTCCGACATCCGTGCTTCTGTCCTGCAGGACGACGAGCCCTCGGCAGTCTCGCACCCGGTCGCACCCATCATCTCCGCCCGGGGCCTGACCGTCCGCCGCCAGCGCACCGAGATCCTGCACAGTGTCGACCTCGACGTCGAGCCCGGCACCCTCACGGCGATCGTCGGCACGAACGGGGCGGGCAAGACGACGCTGCTGCAGTCGCTCGCGGGCGTCATGCCGCCGCCGAAGAGGCAGGTCTCGGTCGACGGCATCGACCCGGGTGCCGCCGCACCGCGCGACCTCGCGAGCCGGATCGGATTCGTCTTCCAGAACCCGGAGCACCAGTTCATCGCGCACACGGTCTTCGACGAGCTCGCACACGGTCTGCGGCTGCGGCGCACGCCGGACGACGAGATCGACGAGCGGGTCGGATCGATGCTCGAGCGGTTCGGTCTCGAGGGCAAGGCGGACGTGCATCCGTTCCTCCTCTCCGGCGGCGAAAAGCGCCGACTCTCGGTCGGCACGGCGCTGATCACGCGTCCGCGAGTGCTGGCACTGGACGAGCCGACGTTCGGGCAGGATCGGGCCCGAGCATCCGAGCTGCTCTCCCTGCTCCACGACCTGCGCGACGAGGGCACGACGGTCCTCATCGTCACGCATGACCTGCAGCTCGTCGCCGAGCACGCCTCGCACGTCGTCGTCCTGAAGGACGGGCGGGTGCACGCGGCCGGTCCGACGGCGACGCTGTTCCACGACGAGTCGGCGTTCACGGATGCCGGACTCCGCCTGCCCGCGCTGCAGCGTGTGCTGGCGGCCGCCCGACGGACGGTCCCGTGAGCGCGCAGACCTTCGACCCCTACGCCTCGGTCGCGGCGTCGTCGCCTCGGCAGTTCCTGTACGCGCTCAATCCGCTCGCCAAGGTCGCCGGCGTCGCGCCCGCTATGCTCGTGCTCATCTTCGTGCGAGACCTCGCCACCCCCGCGGTGTTCCTGATCCTCGCGCTGCTGACGATCGTGATCGGGGCACGCCTGACCGCGCGCACCGCCGCGCTGCTGTTCGTCGCCCTGCCGGTCGGGATGCTGGCGATCGGCGTCGGGTTCTCGCTCTGGGTCGATGCCGCGCTCGTCGCCGACTCCCCCGCCGTGGTGCAGATCGGAGCCTGGACCCTGCGCGAGGGTGCCCTCGCGATCGGGTTCGCCACCGCGCTGCGACTCGGATCCATCATCGCGCTCGCCCTGATCGGCGGACTCACCACCACAGGGCCCGATCTCGTGCGTGCGAGCGTGCAGCAGCTCCGGGTGCCGTACCGGGTCGGATACACCGCTCTTGCGGCCTTCCGCTTCGTGCCGCGGTTCGGGCATGAGCTGGCCGTGATCCGCGCCGCCCATCGTGTGCGCGGGCACCACGGCGGCAGCGGACCGTTCGCCCGCATCGCCCGCGGCTGGGGATACATCGTGCCACTTCTGGCCGGGGCGATCCGGCACGCCGAGCGGGTCGCGCTCGCCATGGACTCCCGCGCGTTCGGGGCCCACGCGACGCGCACCGAACGCCACCTCGTGCCCTTCCGCGCGCGCGACACCGTCTTCATCGTCGTCTGCCTCGCCGTATCCGCCGCGATCCTCGTCGCCCTCTTCCCCTGGAAGCTGTCCTGAAAGGCGCCCTCATGGCATTCAGCAAACTGGTCAAGCCCGAGTCGGCGGAGCTGCTGCACCTCACCGTCCTGCGGACCGAACGCCTCTCGGCGCACTGGATGCGCGTCACACTGGGCGGCGGTGAGATCGAGAAGTTCCGCCCGATGGGATTCGATCAGTGGTTCCGGCTGTTCCTGCCGATCGGAGGGGACGCCGGTCTCGACCGCGTTCCGGCGAAGGCGAACAGGATGTTCGGGTATCTGAAATTCCTGCGCATCCCCGACGGCGAACGACCCGTCATGCGCAATTACAGCGTGCGGGCATACCGGCCTGCGACAGCCGAGGCGGGGGCCGAGATCGACGTCGACTTCGTGCTGCACGGCTCGGCGGCCGACGGCACGGCGGGGCCCGCCTCGCGGTGGGCCGAGACCTGCGCTCCGGGTGAGAACGTGCTGATCATCGACGAGGGCCTGACGTTCAATCCGCAGCGCGGCACGGACCGCGTGCTGCTGGTGGGTGACGAGACCGCACTCCCCGCGATCGCCTCGATCTGCGCCTCGCTCCCCGCGGACGCCACGGGTATCGCGATCATCGAGACGCCGTCGGAGGAGGATGCGCTGGAGTTCCCGCATCCGTCCGGTGTCGACGTCGTCTGGATCGTCCGACCGCATGACGAGTCGCCGGGCACCCTCGCGCTGGACCGCGTGCGCGGGCTCGCGCTTCCCGAGGCGCCGTTCCACGCGTATGCCGCCGGCGAGCAGTCCCTCGCCTCGGGGGTGCGCAAGCTGCTCGTGGGCGAGCGCGGAGTCGACAAGAACGCCGTCAGCTTCTGCGGATACTGGAAGATCGGCGCCGCCTCGCCGTCGTCGAAGGCCGCCCGCGAGGCCGCAACGGAGCCCCTCGCATGACCGGGACGGATGCCGCCGGTGCGGCGGGCACCGCTGGTTCGGCCGGTGCGGGGTCGAATCCGCACCCTCCCGCCGGTGCGGGGTCGAATTCACACCCCGAAACGGCATCCGCGGTGTCTAATCGACCCCGCACCGCTGGCCGCGACAGGTTCCGCTTCCCGACCGCGATCCTCCTGACATGTGCGGCGCTCGGTGTCGCCGGCGGAGCGCTTCTCGCCCCCGCGAACTGGATCTCGACCCTCCTCTTCGCCGGTCTGCCGTTCGTGAGCGTCGCGATCGCCGGACTCTGGCTTCTCCCCTCGGTCATCGCACTGCGGCTGCTGCGGCGGCCGCTGGTCGGCATCCTCGTCGGATTGCTCGCGGGACTCGTGATCGTCCCCTTCTCGGGATACGGATTCGCGAGCGTCGCCACCAACCTGTGGTGGGCGGCGTTCACCGAGCTGCCGTTCCTGTTCGTCCTGTGGCGGTACTGGGGAACGTGGATGCACTACGTCGGCGCCGTGATCGTCGGTGTCGTCTACCCGATCCTCGCGTGGGCCTCGTTCGACCTCGGCAGCGTCGACCTCGCCCTGCAGATCGCCTTCTTCGCCGTGACGCTGGCCAGCTGCATCGGCGGCACCGCCCTCGGCATCCTCATCGCCGACCGTCTGCGGAAGGCCGGGGTCGGGGTGCGCCTGCCCCGCTGACCTCGCCCCCTCCCGGGCACAACTTCGGAGCTGGGGTCCGCTCCCCGAGCACAACTTCGGAGCTCCCGTCCGACACGCCGGTCGGAGGGGGCGGATGCCGGCGCGCCGCGTCGCGGCATCCGAAACTGTGCCCGCGAAGAAGGACCCGGATGCGGGCGTTCCGCCTCCCGGCATCCGCAGTCGTGCCCGAGCGGATCGCTACAGAGACAGATGCAGACGCAGTGCCTGGTCGAGCTCGCCCATCAGCTCGGCTGGAACCCATCCCACCGGCCGGACGATCCGTGCGACGGCGACCGTGCGAACCTGCTCTGCCTGCGCTTTCGAGTCGCGCTCCAGCCCGGTCGCGCCCGCAGGGAGCAGCACCTGGAACGGAAGCACTCGCTGGGTCTTCGATGTCAGCGGCACGACGGTGACGGTGGCCCGTGGAGACTTCCCCGCCTGGGTGTTCGCCGTGTTGTTGCTCACCAGGACCGCGGGCCGCGTCTTCCGTGCTTCCGACCCGACTGCGGGGTCGAAAGCCACCAGCACGATCTGGCCACGCCGCAGGATCGGGACGGCTTCCGTGCTCACGCGCTCGCGGGCCCGTCAGCGTCCGCCGAATCCCAGTCGTCGTCGTATCCCTCGGCGAACGCTTCGGCGTACGCATCGGCGAGACGGCTCTCTCGCAGCAGCCGGACGGCATCGTGCACGGCGGCGGATCGAGAGGGGTAGCGTCCGCTCAGGGACTCGGCGTCGAGGAAGGCGAGGTCGCTCTCGGACAGGCTGAGGCTCACTTTCGCACTGGTCATGAAGAAGATACTACCTGGGTAGCACCGCCAGTAGTACCCATGAACCCCTCGCATTCCCTCGCTCCCAGGCACAACTTCGGATCTCCCCTCAGACACGCCGGTCGAGGGACGCGGATGCCGGCGCGCCGCGCTCCGGCATCCGAAGCCGTGCCCGCGAACGCGTCGCGGCATCCGAAACTGTGCCCGCGAAAACGGAGACACGGGCCGGGAAC
>JAZBLS010000157.1:0-7167 GCA_037033365.1 Actinomycetota bacterium
GCTTGTCCTTCATGCCGTTGAGGCCGGACTTCAGCTTGTCGACGATCTCGGTCTGCGCCGCGATCTGCGGCTCGGCGCCGGTGGCCTCGCGCTCCGCGCTGATCTGACGCTGCAGGGCGATCTTCGCGAGGCTGTCGAACTTGTCGGCATCCGCTGCGTTGCCGCTGCCGCGCATCTCGTCGGCCTTGCGGCTCGCCGCGAGAGCCTTGTTGCCCCACTCGGTCGCCGCCTGGACGTCTTCCTCGTGGTCGCGCTCGAGGAGACGCAGGTTGCCGATGGTCTCGGCGATCGCGGACTCGGCGTCGGAGATGCTGTTCGTGTAGTCGCGAACGAGCTGATCGATCATCTTCTGCGGGTCTTCCGCAGAGTCCAGGAGCGAGTTGATGTTCGCGCGGACGAGGGTGGAGATTCGCCCGAAGATGGACTGCTTGGTCATGCGTGATTCCTTTCAGAGGGTCGTATCGAGGTCTGTGAGCGAGAGAGCGTGCGTGTCAGAAGCGTCCGCCTCCCGAGCGGCCGCTGCGGCCACTGGATCGGCTGCCGCCGCCTCCTCCGAATCCGGAGCTGCGGAAGCCGCCTCCGCCGCTGGAGCGCCAGCTGCTGCTGCGAGAGGAGCCGCCGCGGCTCCCTCCGCCGCCGGAGAGCAGGCCGCCGATGATGCCGCCCAGGATGTCGCCGCCGAGCCCTGAGCCGCCCGAGCTCGAGCCGCCGAAGACGCCTCCGCCACCCCAGCCGTCGTTCTCGTAGCGGCCGGGGTTCATGGCTGACACGTCGGCCTGCGCGGACGCTGTCGCCTGGCGGGCGAGGTCGAGTGCGCGATTCGCCTCCGTGAGGGCGGCGTCGGCGTTCGCGGCGCGGAGGTTCAGCGCCTGCGTGAGGCTCGCGTCCGCCTGCGAGAGCCGGGTGCGGGCCGTCGATCCGATCGTGCCCCGACGGGTCTCGATGAACTCGCGGGCTGCGCGGATCTCGGACCCCGCCTGGGCGAGCGTCTGTTCGAGCAGCTGCTGCACGCGGCGTGCCCGCTCGAGGGCCTGGGCACCCTGCGCGATCGCGGCGTCGATCTGCGCGTTCGCGGCGGTCAACGAGTCGAGCACGCGCTGAGGGTGCTTCGGAGATTCGGCCAGCACTGCCTGCGCCTGCTGCAGCTGCTGCGTCGTGGCGTTGACCGCCGTGGCGAGGGTGCCCGCTGTGTCGGGGAGCTGCTGGGCGGTCGCGATGTCGTTCTGCAGCTCGACGATCAGCGCCTGCGCCTGGGATTCGATGCCGGCGAGCTCGCCGCCGAGCGCGGTGATGGCCTGCACGAGCTGGGTGGCCTGCGCGACCGACTGCTCGGCCGTGCGGATCGCGAACGCGGCCTCGCCGGAGCGTCCGCCGGCGATGGCCTGAGCCGCCGCGTCGATCGAGCGGTCGGCGAGCGTTGCCCGCTCCTGCGCCTGAGCGGGGTTGTCGATGACGGTGCTGAGCGCCTGCTGGTCGTAGACGGCCGTCAGAGCGCCCAGGGCTGCCGAGGCTCCGGCGAGGACGGGCTCGAGAGCGGCACGCTCGCCTCGAACGCGCTCCAGCTCCTGTGGGGCGTTCTGCTCGAGCCGGCGCAGCGCGTCGAACGCCTCGGTGTTCTGGTCGAGCACGTCGTCGATCTCGTCGCACAGCCCGATGATGCGGATGTGCCACGCCCGTCGGTCGTAGACGGAGTCCTCGATCTCGTCGTCGAGCTTCTGCTTGAGGTCGAACGCCTCGGACATCTTCGCCTTCGCAGCCTCCACCGCTCCGCTGAACTCGGCCGTGGCGGCCTCGCCGAACTGCGCGACGGCGAATCCGAGCTCCTCGCGGCTGGACGTGATCGCGTCGTCCGCCTGCACGAGGGCCGCACCGGCCTGGGTCTGCACCTGCTCGTCGGTCAGCGTCGAGAACGGGTCGTTCGGGTCGGCCTTCTCCGGCATGGCGCCCCGCCGGCGGATCTCGGCGTTCCGGCGCGAGCGACGAACGAGCGCGATCACCAGCCAGACGAGGAGAGCCGCCACGATGACGCCGACGACGATCAGGGTGGCTCGCAGCGCGCCCGCCCCGCCGTCGCCCTGGATCTCGTCGGCTGCGAGCACGATCGCGCCGTCCCAGTCCTCCTGGGCGAGCAGCGGCTGGATCTCGTTCTCGATGGAGTCGAGCTGTCCGTTGCTCAGCGGGCCGCCCTGCGCCGCGGAGATGTAGTAGCTGCGGCCGTCGACCGCGACGGCGAGCAGGTACTGCTCGGGCCCGAGGTTGTTCTGCTCGGCCACGGTGTCGGCCCACCCGATGTTGTCGGACGGAGAGGTGAACTCGTCGACGAGGACGACGAAGAGGTCGGCATCCGAGTTCTCCGTCAGCGCCTGCAGTCGGGCCTCGACGGTCTCCTTCTCGGAGGCGCTGAGCACGCCCGCAGCGTCCGTGACGTAGCCAGGGTCGAGGGGGAGCGGATCGGTGGCGGATGCCGCGGACGCGGAGAACGGTCCGACGACCGCCGCGAGCACGAGTGCGGCCAGCGCGAGCCGGCCCGTCTTCTTCGAGTGATCTCTGACCGACAGCCGCCCCATGGCACGAGTCTATGCACTGATGCCGACACGCGACAGCATCCACGGACGGATGGCCGTTCGCCCTCAGCGGAGACACATACGCTGGATGGCATGGACGACAGGTATGGATCGGATGTGCTCGCTGCGGGATGGCGGGAGCGCGCGACGAAGCCGGTTCCGCAGGTGGCGGCCGAGCTCGACCTCGTCGTCGAGGTCGCTGACGACGGGTACTGCGGGGCGGTCACGCGAGTCCAGGGCGGGAATGTCGAACTCGAGGATCGCGTCGGACGCAAGCGGCTCTTCCCGCTGGGTGGCGGGTTCCTGATCGACGGCAGGCCCGTGCGGCTGACGCCGCCCGCACCGAAGGAACAGGGGCCGCGTCGCACGGCATCCGGGTCCTTCGTCGTCGCCGACCAGCGCGCGCGGATCGCGCTGCCCAGCCGCATCCTCGTCGAGGGCAAGCATGACGCGGAGCTCGTCGAGAAGGTGTGGGGCGCAGACCTCCGGGTCGAGGGCGTCGTGGTGGAGTTCCTCCAGGGCGTGGACCTGCTCGACGAGCTGCTCACCGAAGAGCCTCCGAGCGCGAACCGCCGGTACGGCGTTCTCGTCGACCACCTCGTGCCGGGCTCCAAGGAGTCGCGCATCGCGGATGCCGTGGCCCGCGGGCCCCATGGTGCGCATGTGCGCATCGTCGGGCACCCGTTCGTGGACGTTTGGCAGTGCGTCACTCCGCGTGCGCTGGGCATCGCGAAGTGGCCGGAGATCCCTCGGGGAACCGACTGGAAGACCGGCATCTGCCGCGCGTTCGGCTGGCCGTACGAGACGCAGGGCGACACCGGTCGGGCGTGGCAGCACATCCTCTCCAAGGTCCACACGTACCGGGACCTGGAGCCTGCCCTGCTCGGACGCGTCGAGGAGCTCATCGACTTCGTGACCGCGCCCGCCTCCTGAGTGCGCGTCGGCCGCCGGCGCGCCGCCGACTACCCTGGAAGCATGCCCGAACCCCGCACTTTCCGCGAAGAACCGGTGTCGTTCGTGCGCCGCAGCGGTCGCATGTCTGACGCCCAGGAGCGCGCCTTCGACGAACTCGCGCCGCACTACCTGCTCGACGTCCCGCGCGACGTGGCCTGGACCTCGGTGCACCCGGAGGCTCGTCTCGACCCGGCGGCGGAGTACGGCCGCGACGCCGACCTGTACGTCGAGATCGGCTCTGGGCAGGGGCACGCCATCGTCTCGGCGGCGTCCTCGCGCCCCGAGGACGATTTCCTCGCGGTCGAGGTCTTCCGCGCAGGACTCGCGCGCACCATGCTCGACGCGGACCGGGAGGGCGCACGCAACCTCCGGGTGGTCGAGGCGAATGCACCCGAGGTGCTGTCGTCGTATCTGCCCGAGCGTGCTGCGGCCGAGGTGTGGATCTTCTTCCCTGACCCGTGGCACAAGAAGAAGCACACCAAGCGCCGCCTCGTCCGCCCCGGATTCGGAGACACGGCGGCCCGGGCGCTCCGCGACGGCGGCCTGCTGCGCCTCGCCACGGACTGGGAGGACTACGCCCTGCAGATGCGCGAAGTGCTGGACGCCGATCCGCTGTTCGAGCGCGCGTTCGACGGCGAATGGGCCGACCGGTTCGACGGGCGCGTCATGACCGCCTTCGAGCGCAAGGGGATCGCGAAGGGGCGGGACATCCGCGACCTCGTGTACCGGCGGACGTCGCGCGGATGATCGGCGTCGCGCAGCGGGATGCCGTCGGCATCCGGGTCGTGCCCGCCGCCCTGGTCTGTGCGGCGGCACCGGCGTTCTTCGTGCTGCAGACCGCCTGGCTCGGCTGGCTGCTCCTCGCGGTGGGAGTGGGGGCCGCCTGGTTCGTGGAGCGGCGGAAGCCCGTCGAGCGGCCCGTCGTCCGTGCTGGTGCTCGGCGCGAGACGGCGATGGTCGTCGGCGCTGCGCGCGTGCCGTCGCTGACCCGCGACCTGTCGCTGATCGCGCTCGGGATGCTGATCGTCAGCGTGATCCCGCTGGCGGCCGAGCTCGACAACTTCGCGATGCTGCGCTTCACCCTCGCACTCGGGGGTGCCGTGGCCGTGCCGTACATCGTGTCGCGGTTCGTGTACCGCGATCGCGCCATCAGCTTCCCGTGGCGCACCGGCAAGCGGTGGGGGCGGCTGCAGTGGGGATGGCTGGTCGCCGTCCTGGTGCTGGGATGGCTGATCCTGCCGTTCTACTTCATCACGAGCGGGGTGTACCAGAACTGGCCCGTCGTCGACACCCCCGACCTCATCGCCCGCCTCTTCGTCGGCGTCGGCGCGGTCGGCATCTGGGACGAGCTGTTCTTCATCTGCACCGTGTTCGCGCTGCTCAGACGTCACTTTCCCGATGCGCTGGCGAATGTGCTGCAGGCGATCGTGTTCGTGTCGTTCCTGTGGGAGCTCGGCTACCGCGAATGGGGGCCGCTGCTGACCATCCCGTTCGCGCTGCTGCAGGGCTTCATCTTCCTGCGGACCCATTCGCTCGCGTACGTCGTCACGGTGCACCTGCTGTTCGACGCCGTGGTGTTCGCTGTGCTCGTGCACGCGCACAATCCGGGACTCCTGCCGATCTTCCTCGTGTGAGGCGCCGGGATCGGTACGATCGATCCATGCTCATCGTCGGACTCGTCCTCGCCGCGGCCGCCGCCGCCTTCCACGTCTTCATCTTCGCGCTGGAGTCCCTGAAGTGGACGGAGCCCGAGACCAGGAAGATCTTCGGCGTCGCCAGTGAAGCGGATGCCGTCACCATGAAGCAGCTCGCGTTCAACCAGGGCTTCTACAACCTCTTCCTCGCACTCACGGCTCTGCTGGGGGTCGGCTTCACGATCGTCGGACTCACGACGATCGGCCTGACGCTCGTCTTCGCGGGCACGGGCATGATGGTCGCGGCGGCGCTCGTGCTCATCCTCTCGGACCGCTCCAAGGCCCGCGCTGCGCTCATGCAGGGCACGCTGCCCCTGCTCGCCGTGATCGCCACCGCGATCGGCGCAGCGGTCGCCTGACACCCGTCCGGGCACGGACGCAAGGGGTGGCAGCCGCCGTTGTCGACCCGGCACACTCGTGGCATGGCTCAGTGGGTGCTGCACGTCGACATGGACCAGTTCATCGCGGCCGTCGAGGTGCTGCGACGGCCGGAGCTCGCAGGGCTCCCCGTCATCGTCGGCGGGCGGGGCGACCCGACGGAACGCGCTGTCGTGTCGACGGCCTCGTACGAGGCTCGGGCATTCGGCATCGGATCGGGCATGCCGCTCAAGATCGCCGCGCGCAAGGCGCCGGACGATGCCGTCTTCCTGCCCGTCGACCATGAGGCGTACGAGGCGGCATCCGCCGAGGTGATGTCGGCTCTGCGATCGTTGCCCGGCGTCGTCCTCGAGGTCATCGGCTGGGACGAGTGCTTCCTCGGCGTCGAGACGGACGACCCGGAGGGAGTGGCGCGGGCTGCGCAGGCCGCGGTGCTCGAGGCGACCGGTCTGCACTGCTCGGTCGGCATCGGAGACAACAAGGTCCGCGCCAAGATCGCGACGGAGTTCGGCAAGCCCCGAGGCGTGTACCGACTGACGAAGGACAACTGGTTCGAGGTGATGGGCGAGCGCGACACCCGTGCGCTGTGGGGGATCGGACCGAAGGTGCAGAAGCGGCTCGCGGCCCGCGGCATCCGCACGGTCGACGAACTGGCGGCCGCACAGCGCGTCGACCTCGTGGCGGAGTTCGGACCGCGCATGGGGGTCTGGTACCACGAGCTGGGCTCCGGCCTCGGCCCCGCGGTGGTCGACGACACGCCCTGGGTGGCGCGCAGTCACAGCCGGGAGACGACGTATCAGCAGAACCTCACCTCATCCGGGCAGATCGCGGATGCCGTGCGCGAGCTCGCGGGCCACGCGTTCGACGACTGCGCGGCGGAGGGGCGCCCGGTCATCCGCGTGCATCTCAAGGTGAGGTACGCACCCTTCGAGACGAAGACACTGGGACGCAAGCTCGCGGCGCCCACCGAACGACGCGATGACGTCGTGGATGCGGCTCTGGCCTTGGCCGAAACGCTGGATCCCGAGCGCGAGGTGCGGCTGCTGGGCGTCCGCGCCGAGATGACCATGCCGGACGGAGGGGATCAGGTCGAGCGCACCCCTGTGCGCGGCCGCATCTGAGTGACAGCGTCAGTCGCGCATGACTGCGGCGATCGCGCTCATCTCGATCACCGCGCCCGGCACCCCGAGACCGGCCACGAGCGCCGCCGTGACGAGGGGAGGCGGACCCTCGCGCGCCAGCGTCGACGCCACGGCACCGTACGCCGCGCGCAGGTCGACGTCCTGCTGGAGCGAGATCGTCCAGCTGATGACGTCGTCGAGGTCGGCTCCGGCGGACCGGAGGGCGACGCGCGCGTTCTCCACGGCGCGGACCGCCTGCTCCCCGGCATCCGTGGAGACGATCGCGCCGGTCTCGTCGACGCCGTTCTGGCCCCCGACGTAGATGGTCGTCGCGCCGGGAGGGACGACCGCGACATGACTGAAGGCGGGGCTGACGACTAGCCCCGCCGGTTGTGCGAGTGAGATGTCCATGACGCCGAGTATGCGCGCGGCATCCGACATCGGCCAGCCCTTCGA
>JAZBLS010000158.1:0-7151 GCA_037033365.1 Actinomycetota bacterium
GGTCAGATCTCGATCAAGTCCTCCGGAGTGATGACGGGGATCGCCGCCGTGATCGCCTCGAGTCCCGAGAGACGCGCCGGCGACAGCTGCTTGGTGACCTCGTCGCGGGACATCAGCCCCGCCTCCACCACCAGGTCGGCGACGTTGCGGTTCGTCAGGAGAGCGGTCTTCGCGAGCGCCGCCGCAGCGGCGTAGCCGATGAAGGGCGTGAGCGCGGTGATGACGCCGACCGACGCCCCCACCATGGCTCCCAGGCGGTCGCGGTTCGCCGTGATGCCGTCGACGCAGTTGACCCGCAGGGTCCACATCGCCTGACGCATCCAGGTGATCGACTGGAAGATCGAGTGCGCGATGACCGGCTCGAACGCGTTCAGCTGGAGCTGCCCGGCCTCGGCCGCCATGGTCACCGTCATGTCGGCGCCGGCCACGGCGAACGCGACCTGGTTGACGACCTCGGGGATGACGGGGTTGACCTTGCCCGGCATGATGCTCGAACCCGCCTGCATGGCGGGCAGGTTGATCTCCCCGAAGCCCGCCTGCGGACCCGACGAGAGCAGTCGCAGGTCGTTGCAGATCTTCGACAGCTTCATGGCGTTGCGCTTGAGCGTCGAGGAGAAGGACATGAAGGAGCCCGTGTCGCTGGTCGCCTCGACGAGGTCCCCTGCCGTCACGAGGTCGAGCTGCGTGATCTCGCGGAGGTGCTTGAGCACCGCCGGCGCGTAGTCGATGTGGGTGGTGATGCCCGTGCCGATCGCGGTGGCCCCCATGTTGATCTCGAACATCAGCGAGGCGTTCTCGGTGAGACGCGTGTGGTCGTACCCGAGGGTCGAGGCGAACCCGTGGAACTCCTGGCCGAGCGTCATGGGCACGGCGTCCTGCAGCTGCGTGCGACCCACCTTGAGCACGTCGTGGAACTCGTGGGACTTGTGCAGGAACGAGACCCGCAGGAGGTCGAGCTCCTCGAGCAGCGACCGGAGCGTCAGCGACAGGCCGATCTTGACCGCGGTCGGGTAGACGTCGTTCGTCGACTGGCTGCGGTTGGTGTGGTCGATCGGCGACAGGAACGCGTAGTCGCCCTTCTCGCGACCGGCCATCTCGAGGGCGATGTTGGTGATGACCTCGTTGGCGTTCATGTTGGTCGAGGTCCCGGCGCCGCCCTGGATCACGCCGACCGTGAACTGGTCGTGGAACTCGCCGTCGATGACCCGCTGCGCCGCGCGATCGATCAGGTCCGCCCGCTCGGGGTCGAGGACGCCGATCTCACGATTCGCCCGCGCGCTCGCCTGCTTGACCATCGCGAGCGCGACCACGAGGTCCGGGTAGACCGAGATCGGCCGCTTCGTGATCGGGAAGTTCGCGTCAGCACGGGCGGTATGGATCCCCCAGTACGCCTCGACGGGAATCTCCATGCTCCCGAGGGAGTCGGATTCGGTACGGGTCTGGGTAGGCTCGGCAGAAGCCATGTCACATCCTTGTGGGTAGTGGCGAGTGGGAGAGGTGGGGGATGTCCCCAGTCTAACGCCGTCACCCGATGCCGACGGGTGCCCGCTCAGCGCTTCCGCGAGAACGCCTCCAGACGCTCCTCCGGGCTCAGCCGGGCCATCCGCTCATGCCACTCCGGTGAGAAGAAGCTTCCCGTCGGCGCATCGCCCACCGGCACCACGGTGTGCGTGATCGTGTCGGGTCGCACGTGCACGATCTGGAACGCCTGCGCGGCATCCATCCCGTTCACCTCCGCCGCGGGCAGCGCGACGTTCATCGTGTAGCAGGTCGCGGAGGCGACGCTCACCGGAATGCCGGCGAACATCCCGTGCGACGAGTAGTGGAGATGCCCGGCCAGGATCCCGCGCACGTCGCTCCCCCGCACGACGGCGGCGAGCTCGTCCTGGTGCCGCAGTTCGAGGATGTCGAAGAGCGGAAGGTGGCTGGGAAGCGGCGGGTGGTGCATCGCCAGCAGGGTGCCGTGCGGGGCGGGCTCGCTCAACACATCCGCGAGCCAGGCGAGCTGGCCGTCGTCGAGGTCTCCGTGATGCCAGCCGGGGACGCTCGTGTCGAGTGCGACGATCCGCAGTCCGTTCAGGTCCCACACGCCGGTGACGGGCTCCTCCGTGGGCGCGAGGTCGAGAAGGCCTTCCCGCAGGGCCGGACGCTCGTCATGATTGCCGGCGACCCAGATCACAATCGTGCCGAGCTCCGCCGCGACGGGTTCGACCGCCGCACGGAGGCGACGGTACGCGTCGGGCTCCCCGAGATCGGTCAGGTCGCCCGTGACCACGATGGCCGCAGGGCGCGGGTGCACGGCCCTGATCGCCTCGAGCGTACGGTCGAAGTTCGACTCGACGTCGTAGCGTCCGCCGAGTCGCACTCCCCCGGCCAGGAAGTGCGGGTCGCTGACGTGGATCACGACATGGGAGGCGGGCGCGTGGCGCCCGAAGATGTACTCACTGTCGAGAGGAGCAGGCATGCGCCCAGCCTAGGGCGTGGGCTGTCCGTGCCGGGATGCCATCACGTCAGCTGTAGTGATCTCGATAGAGTGCGGGGATGGCCAAGAACGAGACCCGGAGACGGGCGATCGCGGACGCGGGCCTCGCCGTGCTCGCCGCGGAGGGGTCGCGCGGGCTCACGCACCGCGCGGTCGACGTCGCCGCCGGCATCCCGGTCGGGACGACGTCGAACTACTTCCGGAGCCGCGATGCGCTGATAGAGGGTCTCGTCGACCGCATCGGCGAGCGACTGGCGCCGACCGAGGAGGATCTCGCGCGCCGCGCCTCCGCCACTCCCGGCGCCGCACTGTTCGCGGACTACCTGCGCGACATCGTGCGGCGACTCAGCGACGACCGTGATGTGACGCTCGCGCTGTTCGAACTCCGCCTCGAGAGCAGCAGACGTCCCGAGGTCGCAGCCCTGCTCGGTGCGTGGCAGCGCGCCGGACTCGACGGAGACGTCGCGTTCAACGTCGCAGCAGGCCTCCCGGGCGGACGGCGCGAGATCGCGCTGTTCCACTACGCGATCGACGGGCTGCTGCTCGATCGCCTCACGACGCCGATCGACCCCGACACCACCACCGACGAGATCGTCGACGCCCTGGTCGAGGGCCTTCTGCGCTGAGAGGGTCTCCTCCCCGGAATGCCTGTCGGGTGCCGGTCAGTGTCCGACGACGATGATCAGGATGCCGACGACGACCGCCGCTGCGCACAGGGCGAAGCATGCGTAGGCACCGACCAGCGAGAGCCGCTTCTGCCCCTCGGTGAGCGGGCTCTTCTTGGCCGCCTTCGCCGCCTGCTTGGCCGCCCGCTTCAGTTCCTTCTCGGTGATCACCGTGATCGCGTCCGTGAACTCGGCCGGGCTCACGACCGGCGAACGACCGCTGCGGACGAGCAGCCGGAGGCCGAACGCATAGAACGTCACGACCGCGCAGGCGCCGATGAGGGCCGCGAAGAAGACGAGGACGAATGCGCTCCAGTCGATGTCGACGCTCACTTCGCCTCTCCCTCGTCCGTGGTGGGTGCGTCCTGCTCCGCTACCGTGGTCGTCGCCGGCCGCGCGGCCTTCTTCGCCTTGGCATCCGCCTTGGCCCTGGCATCGGCCTTGGACTGCGCCTTGGCCTTCTCCCTGGCGTCGGCGCGGGCCTTCGCCTCAGCCTTCGCCTCGGCGATGCGCTGCTGGCGGCGCGTGGGCGGGGGCGTGTCGGGGAGCTCGATCGCGAGGCCGGACTCGGCGACGTCGCTCATCGCGTTCGCGTGCGTGACTGCGTCCTTGCGGGAGCGGAGGAAGAGTCCGATGATCACGGCGAGGGCGAGGACGGCGTCGATCGCGATGCCCCACGTGCCGAGCCAGGTGATCAGGAGCGCGGCCAGTGCGCCGACCGCACCGGCGGCGGGGAGCGTCAGCAGCCAGCCGATCGCGATGCGACCCGCGGTCCGCCAGCGGACGGTCGAGCCACGGCGACCGAGACCGGAGCCGATGACCGAGCCCGAGGCGACCTGCGTGGTGGAGAGCGCGAAGCCGAAGGCGCTCGAGGCGAGGATGGTCGCGGCAGTCGAGCTCTCGGCCGAGAAGCCCTGCGCGGGCTTGACCTCGGTGAGGCCCTTGCCGAGCGTGCGGATGATGCGCCATCCGCCGAGGTAGGTGCCGAGGGCGATCGTGACGGCACACGCGATGATGACCCAGAGGTGCGGATCGGCCTGCGAGCTGTTCTGCCAGCCGACGGTGATGAGGGCGAGCGTGATGACGCCCATGGTCTTCTGCGCGTCGTTCGTGCCGTGCGCCAGCGCGACGAGCGAGGACGTGAAGATCTGACCCCAGCGGAAGCCGTCTCGGCCGTCGGGCTTGCCGTCGTAGCGGCGGGTGATCGAGTACGCGAGCTTGGTGGCCGCGAAGGCGATGATGCCGGCGGTGATCGGGGCGATCAGCGCGGGGAGGATGATCTTCGACAGCACCATGCCGAAATCGATGCCGCCGACGCCGACACCCACGAGGGTGGCGCCGATCAGGCCGCCGAAGAGCGCGTGCGACGAGCTGGAGGGGAGCCCCAGGAGCCACGTCAGCATGTTCCAGGTGATCGCGCCGATGAGGCCGGCGAAGATCATCGGGAGGAACACGTCGGCCTGGATGCCGTCTTCACGGATGATCCCGTGCGAGACGGTCTTGGACACCTCTGTGGAGAGGAACGCTCCGACGAGATTGAGCACCGCGGCGAGGAGCACGGCCGTCTTGGGCTTGAGAGCACCGGTCGCGATGGGGGTGGCCATCGCATTCGCGGTGTCGTGGAACCCGTTGGTGAAGTCGAAGAAGAGTGCCAGCAGGATCACCAGCACGACGATGAGGGCTGCGGTTTCCACCGTTCGCTTTCGGTCGTTGAGGAAGAGGGAGATGTCGACGTGATCGACGTGACGAACGAAGAGTTCACCATGGGTTTGACATCCGTTAACCGGCCCCGTTGAATCCTCCCACCCTCCCGAGTGCCGGTCAACTCGACCTGGACTAGCGTGGAATCCGTGACTGATGCCCCCATCGCAGACCGCCGCTCGACCCTCCGCACATACCATGGCGACACCTTCGACGATCCCTACGAGTGGCTCCGCGCGAAGGACTCCGCAGAGGTGATCTCGCACCTGGAGGCCGAGAACGCGCACACCGAGGACGAGCTGGCGCACCTGGAGGGGCTCCGCAAGACGCTGTTCCAGGAGATCAAGTCGCGCGTGCAGGAGACCGACCTCTCGGTCCCGACTCGCCGCGGTGACTGGTGGTACTACAGCCGCACGGAGGAGGGCGCCCAGTACGGCATCCACTGCCGCACCGCTGCAGCCGAGGGCGATTGGACTCCCCCGGTGCTCGAGCCGGGCGTGCCCGTCCCCGGCGAGATCGTGCTGCTCGACGGCAACGTCGAGGCCGAAGGACACGAGTTCTTCTCTCTCGGCGCCTTCGACACGACCGACGACGCGACACGGCTGCTGTGGTCGACCGATTTCGAGGGCGACGAGCTGTACACCGTGCACGTCCGCGACCTCGCGACGGGAGAGACGCTCGCCGACGAGATCCCCGACACGGGCAGCGCGTTCTTCACGCCCGACGGGAGCGGCATCCTCTATACGACCCGCGACGACGCCTGGCGGCCCGACACCCTCTGGCTGCATCGGATCGGGACGCCGGTCTCCGACGACGTGAAGCTCTTCCATGAGCCGGACGAGAAGTTCTGGCTCGGCGCCGGCATCACCCGGAGCCGCCGCTACCTCGTGATCGCGGTCGGCTCGAGCATCACGAGCGAGGAGTACCTGGTCGACCTCACCGGCGACCTCGCTGCGGAGCCGATCGTCGTCTGGCCGCGCCGCGAGGGCGTGGAGTACTCGCTCGAGCATGCCGTGGTCGACGGCGAGGACCGCCTGTACATCCTCCACAACGACGGCGCTCTCGACTTCGAGCTCGTGTCTGTCGCGGCATCCGACCCCCAGGGCGAACGGCGCGTCGTCCTCGCCCACGAGCCGGGGAGGCGACTGCTGGGCATGGACGCCTTCCGCGATTTCGCCACGGTCGAGTACCGCAGCGAAGGGCTGGAGCGCGTCGGCCTCCTGGACTACGCGACGGATGCCGTGGAAGACATCGCCTTCGACGAGCCGCTGTACTCTGCCGGCGTCAGCGGGAACCCCGAGTGGCACTCCCCCTTCCTCCGTCTCGGCTACACGTCCTTCGTGACTCCTGGCACCGTGTACGAACTGGACCTCGCGACGCGGGAGCTCGTGCTCCGCAAGCAGGTCGCCGTCCTGGGCGGCTACGACCCGGCAGACTACGGCCAGCGACGTGAGTGGGCCACGGCATCCGACGGCACGCGCGTGCCGATCTCGCTGGTCTGGAAGCGGTCGTTCGGCGAGCCGGGTGCCGAGCCCCGCGCCGTGCACCTGTACGGCTACGGCTCGTACGAGCACTCGATCGATCCCGGATTCTCGGTCGCCCGCCTGTCGGAGCTCGACCGGGGCATCGTCTTCGCCGTGGCACACGTGCGCGGCGGCGGCGAGATGGGTCGCCAGTGGTACGAGGACGGCAAGCTGCTCGCTAAGCGCAACACCTTCACCGACTTCGTCGCGTGCGGCGAGCACCTCGTCGCGGAGGGCATCGCCTCTCCGTCGACGATGGTGGCGGAGGGCGGCAGCGCGGGCGGCCTGCTCATGGGCGCCGTCACCAATCTCGCGCCCGAGCTGTTCGCCGGCATCCTGGCGGCTGTTCCCTTCGTGGACGCGCTCACGACGATCCTCGACCCGTCGCTGCCGCTCACGGTCATCGAATGGGACGAGTGGGGCGACCCGCTGCACGGCGCGGACGTCTACGAGTACATGAAGTCGTACTCGCCGTACGAGAACGTGCGCGAGGGCGTGACCTACCCGCGGATCCTTGCCGTCACCTCACTCAACGACACGCGCGTGCTGTACGTCGAGCCGGCGAAGTGGGTCGCGGCCCTGCGATACGCCGGAGCATCGGACGTGCTGCTCAAGTGCGAGATGGTCGCGGGACACGGCGGCGTCAGCGGACGTTACAACTCCTGGAAGGAGCGGGCGTTCGAGCTCGCCTGGATCCTGGACACGGTCGGCCTCGCGGGCTGAGTTCCGCTGCCGCCGCTGACGCCGAGGTAGGCCATGACGCCGAGGTAGGCCGATTCC
>JAZBLS010000159.1:0-7122 GCA_037033365.1 Actinomycetota bacterium
GGCCCTCGCGATCCGCGACGTGCTTTCCCGGCTCCTCGCCGCCCACTTCGACGTGCCCGTGCCCGCGGGCGACGTCGCCTACCTGGCGCTGCTCGTCCGCACGCGCGTCGTCACCCCGGGCAACGAGCAGTCGCTGGCCACCGTGATGCGCGACCACGTCGTCGAGAGCGACCTCGACGTGGTGCGCGCCATCGTCCGCCGGGTGAAGCAGGAGTACCTGGTCGACCTCGAGGACGAGGACTTCACGGTGCGCTTCTCGCTGCACCTCGGCAACCTCGTCGCGCGCGCCGCCGACCGCTCGTTCTCGCGCAACCCTTTGGCCCGGTCCATCAAGACGTCGTACCCGATGACCTACGAGATCGCGGTCTTCATCGCCAGCGAGGTGCAGCGGCGGCGGGGCATCGCGATCAACGACGACGAGATCGCGTACATCGCGCTGCACGTGGGCTCCCACCGGGAGCGCGTCGCCCGACGCGACGACCGGGTCGCGTGCGCGCTCGTGTGCCCGAACTACTACGACCTGCACCAGATCATGCGCAGCCGGATCGAGCAGGCGCTCGGCGCGGACATCAGCGTCGACGCCGTGATCACCCGCACCGACGCGGACGCCGACGCCCTCGGGGTCGACCTCGTCATCGACGCCACCGGATCCCGCCCGCCCGGCGACGCCGTCGTGGTGGTGCAGCCGCTGCCGACGCCCGACGACATCGAGGCGATCCGCCGGGCCGTCGCGCGCGTCCGCCGGCAGGCGCGCCGCAGCGCGATGAAGCACGACCTGCTGCGCTTCCTCGACGAGTCCCTCTTCTTCCGAGACCTGCACGCGCCCGACGAGGAGGCCATGATCCGGCTGCTCGGCGGGCGGATGGTCGAGCAGGGCATCATCGAGCCGGAGTACATCGAGGGCGCCATCGAGCGCGAGCGGCTCTCCTCCACGGCGTTCACCGACACGCTCGCCGTGCCGCACTCGCTCGCCATGACCGCGCACCGCACGGCCATCGCGATCGTGGTCAACGACGAGGCGATGCAGTGGGGCGGCAACCGCGTGCACGTGGTGGCGCTCGTCGCGTTCAGCGCGAGCGGACGCTCGAGCTTCCAGCACGTCTTCGACCAGTTCGTCGAGGTCTTCTCCGACCACCGCGACGTGCAGGCGATCATGCGGGCGTCGGGATCGCACGGCTCCTTCATCGAGGAGCTCGTGCACGTCATGGACACCTGACCCGGCCGCTCCCGCTCAACGGGTCGGATGCATCGCGCTCGGGCTCAGCGCCGGGCGAGCCGGGGTCGCCGAGCGGTCAGGGCGCGACGCAGAGCGGTCAGGGCGCGACGGGCGTGACGCCGAGCGGCACGAGGCGCGACGCGCCGCCGTCGGCGAGCGTGAGCACCCAGATGCCGCGCGCGTGGACCGCGACGGAGTGCTCCCAGTGCGACGCCATGCTGCCGTCGACGGTGGCGACGGTCCAGTCGTCGTCGAGGACGCGCGTCTCCGCCTCGCCGTCGGTGATCATCGGCTCGATGGCGACCACGAGCCCGGGCTTCACCGCGGGGCCCTTGCCGCGCACGCGGTAGTTGAACACCGGCGGATCCTCGTGCATGCTCCGGCCGATGCCGTGCCCGGTGTAGTCCATCACGATGCCGAAGGAGCCCGCCGCCTCGACGCTCTCCTCGACGGCCTCGCCCACCTCGTTGAGGTGCGACGCGGTCGCGAGCCGGGCGATGCCCGCCCAGAGCGAGTCCTCGGTGACGCGGGACAGGCGCTCGCGCGCCTCCACGACGTCGGGGTTCGCGGGGTCCGGCACGACCACGGTCATGGCCGAGTCGCCGTTCCAGCCGTCGATCTCCGCACCGCTGTCGACCGAGACGATGTCGCCCGGCTGCAGCACGCGGTCGCCGGGGATGCCGTGCACGACCTCGTCGTTCACCGAGACGCACACCGTGTGGCGGTACCCCGGCACGAGCTGGAAGTTCGAGTGCCCCCCGAGCGCGCGGATCGCGGCGTCGGCGGCCGCGTCGAGCTCGCCCGTGGTGACGCCCGGCGCGATGAGCTCCCGCACGGCGTCGAGCGACGCCGCGGTGGCGAGCCCGGGGGCGACCATGCGGCGGATCTCGTCCGGCGTCTTGTAGATGCCGGGCGTGCGGCGGAGCGCTCCCACGGGCTAGGCGCGGCCCGCGTCGGAGACGGGACGGACGCCGCGCTCGGCGAGGGCCGTGCGGATGCGCGCCGCGACCTCGTCGACCTCGCCGAGGCCGTCGACCTCGACGAGGAGGCCGCGGTCGCGGTACACGTCGATGAGCGGGCTGGTCTCGCGGACGTAGACCTCCTGGCGGTGGCGGATCTCGTCCTCGCCGTCGTCGGCGCGGCCCTGCTCTGCCGCGCGGCGCGTGAGGCGGGTCACGACCTCCTCCTCGTCGGCGACGAGCTGGATCACGGCGTCGAGCCGCTGTCCCCACCCCTCGAGCAGCTCCTCGAGGTACGCGACCTGCGCGAGCGTGCGCGGGTAGCCGTCGAGCAGGAAGCCCCCGCGGGCGTCCTGCTCCTCGAGGCGGGCGGTGACGAGGCTGTTGGTGAGCTCGTCCGGCACGTAGTTGCCCGCGTCGACGAGCGCCTGGACCTGCTGGCCGAGCTCGGTGCGGTCCTTGATGTTCTGACGGAAGATGTCGCCGGTCGAGACGTCGGGGATGCCGTGCTCCGCCGCGATGCGCTTCGCCTGCGTGCCCTTGCCCGCGCCGGGAGGGCCGACGATCAGGAGCCGGGTCACTTGAGCAGCCCCTCGTAGTGCCGCTGCTGCAGCTGCGAGTCGATCTGCTTCACCGTCTCGAGGCCGACGCCGACGACGATGAGGATGCTCGCGCCGCCGAACGGGAAGTTCTGGTTGGCGCCGACGAGCGACAGGGCGATGAGCGGCAGGAGCGCGATGAGGCCCAGGTACAGCGAGCCCGGCAGCGTGATGCGCGTGAGCACGTAGTCGAGGTACTCGGCCGTGGGGCGTCCGGCGCGGATGCCGGGGATGAAGCCGCCGTACTTCTTCATGTTGTCGGCGACCTCCTCCGGGTTGAAGGTGATGGCGACGTAGAAGTACGTGAAGCCGACGATGAGCAGGAAGTACATCGCCATGTAGAGCGGGTGGTCGCCCGTGGTGAGGTTGTCGGTGATCCACTGCACCCACGGTGCCGGCGGCTGGCCGACGGGCGGCTGGTTGAACTGCGCGACGAGGGCGGGCAGGTACAGCAGCGACGACGCGAAGATGACGGGCACGACGCCGGCCATGTTCACCTTGATGGGGATGTACGTGTTGTTGCCGCCGTAGGTGCGGCGCCCGACCATGCGCTTGGCGTACTGGACCGGGATGCGGCGCTGCGACTGCTCGACGTAGACGACCGCGGCGACGACCAGGAGCCCGACCAGGATCACGAGGGCGAAGACCTCCCAGCCGCGGCTCTGCTGGATGGCGATGAGCGAGGTCGGGAACGCCGCGGCGACCGACGTGAAGATGAGGAGCGACATGCCGTTGCCGATGCCGCGCTCGGTGATGAGCTCGCCCATCCACATGATGAGGCCGGTGCCGGCGGTCATCGTGATGACCATGAGCATGATCGCGTACCAGGCGTCGTTCGTGACGAGCTGCGTGCAGGCGCTCACGTTGGTCTGGCCGAAGAGGGCACCGCTGCGCGCGACCGTGATGAGCGTCGTGGACTGGAGCACCGCGAGGGCGATCGTGAGGTAGCGCGTGTACTGCGTGAGCTTGGCCTGGCCGGACTGGCCCTCCTTGTAGAGGGTGTCGAAGTGCGGGATGACCACGCGGAGCAGCTGGACGATGATCGACGCCGTGATGTACGGCATGATGCCCAGCGCGAAGATGGAGAGCTTCAGCAGCGCGCCGCCGCTGAAGAGGTTGACGAGCTCGTAGAGGCCCGAGGTGCCCTGGTTGGCGGCGAGGCACGACTGCACGTTGGCGAAGTCGACGAACGGCGCGGGGATGAAGGAGCCCAGGCGGAAGAGGGCGATGATGCCCAGCGTGAACCCGATCTTGCGACGCAGGTCGGGGGTGCGGAAGATCCTGACGACGGCGCTCAACACGGAGGGTGTCCTGCTTTCTGTGGAGGGTCCGCCGGGAGGCGGGGGTCGGGCCGACCCGATGCGGCCCCAGGTGACAGGAGGGGCGGCCGGTTCCCCGACCGCCCCTCCTGAGCGTCCTGCAGTGCTACTTGACGGAGCCGCCTGCTGCGACGATCTTCTCCGCAGCGGAGCCGGAGACCTTGTCGACAGCAACCGTCAGCTTAACCGAGATGTCGCCGTCCCCGAGGACCTTGACCTTCTCGTTCTTGCGGACGGCACCCTTGGCGACCAGGTCGCTCGTGGTGACGTCACCCCCGTCGGGGTAGAGCGCGGCGAGCTTCTCCAGGTTCACGACCTGGTACTCGACGCGGAACGGGTTCTTGAACCCGCGGAGCTTCGGGGTGCGCATGTGCAGCGGCATCTGCCCACCCTCGAAGCCGACCCGGACCTGGTAACGGGCCTTCGTGCCCTTGGTACCACGCCCAGCGGTCTTGCCCTTCGAGCCCTCACCGCGACCCACACGGGTGCGGTCCTTCTTGGCGCCCTCTGCGGGACGGAGGTGGTGCAGCTTCAGCACCTGCACGCGCTCGTTCTTCTCGTCGCTCATGCGTCGACCTCCTCGACCTTCACGAGGTGCGCCACCGTCGCGATGTACCCGCGGTTCTGGGAGTTGTCCTCACGCTCGACCGAACGGCCGATGCGCTTGAGGCCCAGGCTGCGCAGGGTGTCGCGCTGGTACTGCTTCTCGCTGATAACGGACTTGATCTGCGTGATCTTCAGCATCGCCATCACGCACCTGCCTTCTCGGTCGCGGCACGCAGGGCTGCGGCCTCGGCCTGGAGCAGACGGGCCGGGACGACCCGCTCGACGTCGAGGCCACGACGGCTCGCGACGGCGCGGGGCTCCTCGAGCTGCTTCAGAGCCTCGACGGTCGCGTGCACGATGTTGATGGTGTTCGACGAGCCGAGCGACTTGCTCAGGACGTCGTGGATGCCGGCGCACTCGAGCACGGCGCGGACCGGACCACCGGCGATGACACCGGTACCGGGGCCGGCCGGACGCAGGAGGACGACGCCAGCGGCGGCTTCACCCTGCACCGGGTGCGGGATCGTGTTGCCGACGCGGGGGACGCGGAAGAAGTTCTTCTTCGCCTCTTCGACGCCCTTGGAGATCGCCGTGGGGACCTCCTTGGCCTTGCCGTAGCCGACGCCCACGAGGCCGTTGCCGTCGCCGACGACGACGAGCGCCGTGAAGCTGAAGCGACGACCACCCTTGACGACCTTCGACACGCGGTTGATGGTCACCACGCGCTCGAGGAACTGGCTGTCGCCACCGCGGTTGTTGCGGTCGCGGCCCTGCTGACGGTCACGACCGCCACCACGACGGCCACGGTTGTCAGCGGAGTCGCGGTTGTTGGACGCGGAGCCCGCGGCGGTCTCGACCGGACGCTCGGCGACGGCAGGTGCCTCCGCCTCCTTGCCGGTCTTGGCGCCCTCGGTGGTCGCCTCGGCGGTTGCCTCGGTGGCCGTGGCCTCCGTGCTCGCCTCGGTGGTCTCCGTGGTCTCGACAGCCTCGGTCTCCGTGGCCTCGACGGCCTCGGTCTTGGCGTCTTCGTTGGTGTTCGCGTTGTCGCTCACAGGTTCAGCCCTCCTTCACGGGCACCATCGGCGATCGCGGCGACGCGACCGGCGTACTTGCTGCCACCGCGGTCGAAGACCACGGCCTCGACGCCAGCCGACTTCGCGCGCTCGGCGAGGAGCTCACCGACGCGACGGGCCTTGGCGGTCTTGTCGCCGTCGAACGAGCGGAGGTCTGCCTCCATCGTCGAGGCGCTGGCGAGGGTGTGACCCTTCGAGTCGTCGATGACCTGCACGAACACGTGACGCGACGAGCGGGTGACGGCGAGACGGGGACGAGCCTCGGTGCCGGTGATCTTCTTGCGGAGACGGTTGTGACGACGCGCCTTGGCGGCCGCCTTGCTCTTGCCTCGTGTCTTGAGGAGTCCCATGATCACTTACCTGACTTTCCGGCCTTGCGGCGCACGTTCTCGCCGGCGTAACGGACACCCTTGCCCTTGTAGGGCTCGGGCTTCCGGAGCTTCCGGATGTTCGCGGCGACCTCGCCGACAGCCTGCTTGTCGATACCGGCGACGGTGACCTTGTTGTTGCCCTCCACCGCGAAGCTGATGCCCGCCGGCGGCTCGACCGTGATCGAGTGGGAGTACCCGAGCGCGAACTCGAGGTTCGAGCCCTTGGCCGCGACACGGTAACCGGTGCCGACGACCTCGAGGCCCTTGGTGTAGCCCTGGGTCACGCCGATGATGTTGTTGGCGATGAGGGTCCGGGTCAGTCCGTGGAGCGAACGCGACTCGCGCTCGTCGTCCGGACGGGTGACGAGGACCTGGTTCTCCTCGACCTTGGCCTGGATGGGCTCCGCGATGACGAGCGCGAGCTCGCCCTTCGGGCCCTTGACCGCCACGTTCTGACCGTCAACGGAGACGGTGACGCCGGCGGGGATGTCGATGGGGAGACGTCCGATTCGTGACATTGTCGATCACCACACGTAGGCGAGGACTTCCCCACCCACGCCCTTCTGCTCGGCTTCGCGGTCGGTCAGGAGGCCGGAGGAGGTCGAGAGGATCGCCACGCCGAGGCCACCGAGGACCTGGGGGATCTCCGTCGACTTCGCGTAGACCCGGAGGCCCGGCTTCGAGACGCGCTTGATGCCGGCGATCGAACGCTCGCGCTCGGGGCCGTACTTCAGGTCGATGGTGAGGGTCTGCCCGACTCGGGCGTCCTCCACCTTCCACTCGCTGATGTAGCCCTCACGCTTGAGGATGTCGGCGATGTTCTTCTTGAGCTTGGAGCTCGGGAGCGCGACTGCGTCGTGGTGCGCGGAGTTCGCGTTCCGCAATCTGGTCAGCATGTCTGCGACCGGATCGGTCATCGTCATGATGTTCGTCCATTTCTCACCTGGTTTCGACACCCGTTCCACGAATGCCGACCTGAGCGATCGAGTGATCCCGGGGCGGTTCCCCGAGATCGGTGTGTTCGTGCGTGCGGGCCGGA
>JAZBLS010000160.1:0-7070 GCA_037033365.1 Actinomycetota bacterium
GAACGAGGCGCCCCACGCGAGCGGCGTCGGGAAGGTCGCGGCCTTCCACGCCGCGAGCCCGGTGAGGCATTCCTCGTGGACGATCGCGGGGATGCCGAGACGGGTCTCCTGCTGCAGCCGACGCTGCTCCGACCAGAGCCACTCCGCGCGCTCGACCGGATCGACCGGGCGCGTGCCGTACACGCGGGTGAGGTGCCCGATCCCGTGCGCAGAGGCCTCCTCATAGCGGGTGGAGCTCTGCTTCTCGCCGGCCATCGGGGCGACGACCTCGTCGCCCTGGTCGACCCAGTACCCGACGAGCTGCGCCTGCTTCTCCTCCAGGGTCATGCGGGCGAGCAGCTCCTCCACGCGCGGAGAGCGGAAGTGTCCGGACGTGCGGAGGGTGCCGGTCGAGGTGGTCGGGGACTGCGACACGATGGTCTCTTTCTGAGTGGTGCTCTGATGCGGTCGGTACACGTTCGGGTCAGCCCTTCACCGCGCCGGTCAGACCGCCCACGATCCGCCGCTCGAACAGGCTGAAGAAGATCAGCGCCGGGATCATCGAGAGCGAGGTGAAGGCGAGGACCTTCGCGGTGTCGACCGAATACTGCGACGCGAACGACTGCACGCCCAGCGGCAACGTGAACGCGGAGGCGTCGTTGAGGATGAACAGCGGGAGGAGATACCCGTTCCAGCTGCCGATGAAGGCGAGGATGCCGGTCGTGATGACTCCGGGGAGGGACAGCGGCAGCACCATGCGCCAGAAGAAGCCCAGGCGGCTGCAGCCGTCGATGAACGCCGCCTCCTGGATCTCATCGGGGATGGCCCGGAGGAACGGCACGAGGATGATGATCGTCGTCGGCAGGGCGAACGCGATCTGCGGCAGGATGACCCCGCCGAGCGAGTTCATGAGGCCGAGGCTCCGCACCACGATGTAGAGCGGCGTGATGGCGACGGTCAGGGGGAACATCAGCCCGGCCGCGAAGAACGCGTACAGCACACCGCGCCCGGCGAAGCGGTAGCGGGCGAGGACGTACGCCGCCATCAGCCCCAGCGCGACCGTGCCGACCGTGGTCGCGAGGGCGACGATCGTCGAGTTCAGCACCTGGCGCCAGAAGATGCCGCCGGTGAGCACGTCGAGGTAGTTGCCGATGATCCACGGCTGCGGGAACCCCGACGGGTCGGTCGTGATCTGCGCGTTCGTGCGGAACCCGCCGATGATGATGTACGCGATCGGGGCCAGCATGAGGCCGACCGCGATGAGGGCGACGAAGTACACGATGGGGTTGGCCCACGGCAGCGGTGCCGTCGTGCGACGGCCCCCGCGGCCCGTGCGTCGGGTGACGAGCACCGAGGTGGCGGTCATCGGACGAGCTCCTTCTCCTGGGCGGTCTCGGGCTGAGGGTCGGTCTCGGGCGCCGGTCGGACCGGCACCCCGCGCTTCCTCCGGGCAGGTCCCGTGAGCGCGCCGTCGGTGTCCCGCCGCAGCACGGCCCGCTGGTAGATGAGCGCGACCACGAGCGATATGACGAACAGCACGACGGCGACCGCGTTGCCGTAGCCGAAGTTTCCGGCGTTGCGCCCTTCGGAGACCATGTAGGTCGCCATGGTCGAGGTGCCGGCAGTGGAGGCGATGTACTGCCCCCAGATGATGTACACGAGATCGAACAGCTGCAGCGAGCCGATGATCGAAAGGAACGCCCAGATGCGCAGTGTCGGTGCCAGCAGTGGCAGGGTGATCTGCCACTGGATCTGCCAGTACGACGCGCCGTCGATCGCGGCGGCCTCGTGCAGCTCCTCCGGGATGCCCTGCAGGCCCGCGAGGAACAGGATCACCGCGAACCCCACGTACTTCCACGTGATGATCGCCATCAGCGTCCAGATCGCGATGCCCGGGTCTGACAGCCAGTCCGAGGCGAGAGCGCCGAGGCCCATGTTCTCGAGCAGGGCGTTGAACGCGCCCTTCGTCTGCAGCATCAGGCTCCACCCGGTGCCCACGACGACCTCGGAGATCACATACGGGACGAAGATCAGCACCCGGATGAGCGACTGCCCGCGCATCCGTCGATTCAGGAGCAGCGCGAGGAGGATCGCGGCCGGACCCTGCAGCACCAGCGACAGCACGAGGATGACGCCGTTGTGCGCGAGGGCGTCGTGGAAGAGCGGGTCCTGGAGGATCGTCAGGTAGTTCTTCAGCCCCACGAAGTCGGTGGGCGGTCCGTACCCCTGCCAGCTGAAGAAGCCGTAGTACGCGGCCATCAGCACGGGGAAGATCACGAACGCGAGGAAGACGACCAGGGCGGGCCCGGCCAGAAGGATCACTTCCAGCCGGGCGACCGCCTCACGCCTTCGCCGCGGCATCCTGAACGGCCTTGACGATGTCCTCCGGGCTGCCCTGTCCTGCGAGCATGTCGACCACGGCGACGTTCAGCGCGTTGCCCACGTTCTGCCCGTAGACGGTGTCGAGCCACTGCGACGCGTAGGGGGCGTCGTTGTACGCGGCGAGGATGTCCTGCAGGTACGGCTCCGTGACGGCCTCCTGCGCGACGGTGTTGACCGGCGGGGCGTTGAAGGCCTTGTAGTACGCCGTCTGCACGTCGGACGTGCCGAGGTAGTTCAGGAAGTCCACGCAGGCGTCCGGCGCGTCCACCGAGCACGAGTACCCGTCGACGCCGCCCATCATGGAGCCGGGCTCGCCGTCACCGCCCTCGACCTCGGGGAACGGGAACCAGGCGAGATCCGCCAGAGGCTTCTCGTCGGGGGTCAGCGAGCCGATCACGCCGGGGTTCCAGGCGCCCATGAGCTCCATGGCGGCCTGGTGGTTCGCGATCAGGCCGGCCGAGCTGCCGGCGCCCTGCTGGGCGGGCGTCGTCAGGAAGCCCTGGTTGAACGGCTCGGTGGCGGCGAAGTCCTGCAGGTCCTCGCCCGCGCGGATCCAGCAGTCGTCCGTGAAGTCCATCTCGTCGGCTGCCGCGGCGAGGGTCTCGGAGCTGCACTCGCGCAGCGCCAGCCAGTAGTACCAGTGGGCGGCGGGCCAGGCATCCTTCGCGCCGAGGGCGATCGGGTCGATCCCGGCGGACTTCAGTGCCTCGGTCGCCGTCTCGAGCTCGTCGAGCGTGGTGGGGTTCTCGGTGATCCCCGCCTGGTCGAACAGGTCCTGGCTGTAGAACAGTCCGCCGGGGAGCACGGCGACGGGCATCGCGTAGATCTTGTCGTCGAGGCTGTTGGCCGAGTACGCGGCATCCGGGATCTCGTCGGCCGCCGGGCCCGAGATCACGTCGGTCAGATCCTTGAGCTGGCCGGCCTTCACCATCGCGGCCATCTTGCCGCCGCCGCGCTGCAGGAAGATGTCGGGGGCGTCGCCCGAGTTGAGGGCGGTCTGCAGCTTGCCGTCGAGGTCCTCGTTCTGGATCGACTGGACGTCGATCTTCACTCCGGGGTTGTCGGCCTCGAAGTCGGCGACGGTCTGCTCCCAGAACTCGACACCCGGGCCGGTGGTCGAGTTGTGCCAGAGCGTCATGGTGGTGGAGCCGTCGCCGGATCCAGAGCCGCCGTCGGCGGTGCAGCCCGAGAGGGCGAGTGCTCCGACGGCCAGGACGGCCGCGGAGGCGAGCGGAAGCCTTCTGCTGATCATGTGATTGTTCTCCTCATCGAGTTGCGCTCCGCGTCGATGCGGGCGCCCCGCAGCGGCTCCGGCGCTACTGCGGTGGATGCAGTCTTCTGGCGCTCTGCGAGATCGTCAAACGTTTTCGAAAACAGTTTCCAGAAACTGTGTGGCACGGATACGCTGGCGTCCCATGGGGGCCCGCACCACGATCCACGACGTCGCCCGCGCGGCCGGCGTCTCGGTCTCGACGGTCTCGAAGGCCGTCAACGGGCGCTACGGCATCGCGGATGCCACGGTGCAGCGCGTCCTCGACGCGGTCCGCGAGCTCGGGTACGAGTCGAGCCTGGTGGCCAGCAGCATGCGCGCACGCCGCACCGGGGTGATCGGCGTGCTGCTCGCCGACTTCGAGCCCTTCAGTGCCGAGATCCTCAAGGGCGTCGGCGCCGCGATGCACGACACCTCGTTCGACCTGCTCGCGTACAGCGGGTCACGTCACGGGGCCGGGGACGGATGGGAGCGACGCTCGCTGAGCAGGCTGTCGGGAACCCTGATCGACGCGGCGATCATGGTCACGCCCACCGTGGTCGGGGCCTCGACCGAGATCCCCGTCGTGGCGATCGATCCGCATGCCGGTCGGGCCGACCTGCCCACGGTCGAGTCGGACAGCTTCGGTGGGGCGCTCGCCGCCGTGCGGCACCTGATCGACCTGGGGCATCGCCGGATCGGCTTCCTCGCCGGGCGGCCCGATCTGCGTTCGGCCGGGCTCCGGGAGGCCGGATATCGGCGAGCGCTGGCGGATGCCGGAATACCCTTCGATCCGTCACTGATCGGCGTCGGACGCTACGAGCTCGAGGTCACGCGTGAGTCGGCTCGCGTCATGCTCGGGGTCGAGGCCCGCCCGACCGCGATCTTCGCGGCCAACGACCTGTCGGCGATCGCCGTGATCGACGCGGCCCACGACCTCGGTCTGCGGGTGCCCGAGGACCTCTCGGTGATCGGCTTCGACGACGTGCCCGAGGCGAGCAGACGGGCGCTGCCCCTCACCACGATCCAGCAGCCCATGCGGCGGCTCGGTGCCGTGGCCGCGGACATGGCCTTCACCCTGCTCATGGGGCAGGAGCTCGACGAGACGCACGTCATCCTGCCGACGAGGCTCGTCACGCGCGCGACGACGGCTCCGCTGACCCGGTGACCTCGCGGACGCGCTGCCACGCGGCATCCGCCAGCGTGCCCGACAGCCTCGCGAACTCGTCGAAGCTGCGTCGACCGGGCCAGTCGTCCGGCAGCATCGCAGGCGGCAGGCCGGGGTCGACGTAGGGGAGGACGCGCCAGGCGTCGATCAGCCGCACGTACGCCGCGAACGGCTCGTCCGGGAGCACCCGCAGCGAGCTCTGGAACGCGAGATGCTCGGCGCGCAGCGCGTCGAGATCCCACCATGTCGCCCCGGCCTCGGGCAGAGGCACGGCCGTCAGCGGGCTGTCGGTAGGGAACAGCGTCGCCCACGCCCGAGCGCCGAGGTCGTCGAGGATGCCCTCCACCTCCGACTGCAGATGCCCCGGGCAGATCCACAGGGCCGAGGAGACGGAACCCGCGCCGATCCACTGCAGGCGACGACGCAGCTGGTGACGGATGCTGCGCGCGCTCTCCGGGATCGAGAAGGACACCAGGCACCAGCCGTCGGCATCCGTCATCTCCCGCATTGCGAAGATGCGGCGGTCTCCGCGCTCGAGCATCTCGACGGCATCCGGGTTCAGGCGATAGCCGATCTGCTGTGCGCGTTCGGCGAGCAGCAGCCCGCGCTGCTTGAGCCGGGTGATGCCGGTGCGCGCCTGCGCGGCGGGGATGCCGAGGTCTGCCGCGAGCGTCACCAGATGCGCGGCCGAGATCCATCCGTCCAGCGGCCGCAGGTACAGGCCGACGAGCGTGCGCAGCAGCGATGCGGTGCTGCCGGGGCGCGCGTCGATGTCGTCGAGCACCCGGCCGGGTACGCCGACCGTGTCGACCACGTCAGACGGCATGCGGCTCCAGCGCATCGCGGATCGCCAGGACGCCGGTGAGCGTCTCGGTGTACGACGTGCTGAGAGGGGACAGGCCGAGGCGGATGCCGTCGGGGAAGCGGAAGTCCGGGATGATCCCGCCTGCCCAGAGGCGCTTCGTCACCTCGCGGAAGTCGGGATGGCCGATCGTGACGTGCCCGCCGCGCACGGCCGCGTCACGCGGGCTCAGCAGGCGCACGCCGAGCGGGGCCAGCAGCTCGTCGTACGCCCGCACGGCGAAGTCGGTGAGGGAGACGGACTTCGCGCGCACGGCATCGATCGTCGCCTGCTCGATGAGGTCGAGCATGCCCTGCATGGCGAGCATCGAGGTGACCGGCGGGGTGCCGCTGAGCAGCTGTCGGATGTCGTCGGCCGGCACGTACTCGGGGCCCATCGCGAAGATGTCGGCCGCGCTCCACCACCCCTGGATCGGCTGGCGGAGGATGCCCTGGTGCTCGCGGCGGAGGTAGGCGAACGCGGGGGAGCCCGGTCCTCCGTTGAGGTACTTGTAGGTGCAGCCCACCGCGAGGTCGACGCCCCACTCGTCGAGCTGCATCGGCACGACGCCCGCCGAGTGGCAGAGGTCCCACATCATGAGCGCGCCGGCGTCGTGTACCGCGGCGGTGATCGCCGGCATGTCGGCGAGCGCTCCGGAGCGGTAGTCGACATGGCTGAGCGCCACGAGGGCGGTGCGGTCGGAGAGAACGGCCTCGACGTCGGCGACCTGCACCCCGAGCACCGGATCGGGCTCGATCCATCGCAGGACCGTGCCGGTCTCCGCCGCGATGCCCTCGGCCAGGAAGCGGTCGGTCGGGAAGTTCCCCGCCTCGATCACAACCTCCATTGGGGCGTCCGTCGCGCTGGATCCCTGAGCCTGTCGAAGGGCCTGAGCCCCCGTGGGTCCCTGAGCTTGTCGAAGGGCCGCCCTCATCAGCTTGTAGATCAGCACGCTCGTCGAGTCGGCGACGACCGTCTGCCCCGCCGCTGCCCCCAGAGCGAGGGCGCCGATGCGGTCGCCGAGCTCCATCGGCAGCGCCATCCACTGCTCGTCCCACGAGCGGATGAGCCGGGTTCCCCAGTCCTCTCGGACGAACGCCGCGAGCTTCTCCGGGATGTCGCGGAGCGGGCGGCCGAGCGAGTTGCCGTCGAGGTACGCGACGACACCGGGTGCCTCCGCGAACGCGTCGAGGTGTGCGCGCAGCGGATCGGCGGCGTCGAGGGAGCGGGCGGCATCGAGAAGGTCGGTCATGTCAGGCTTCCAGGTCGGTGGGCGCGAGTGCGCGGGCGAGGGTCGGGTCGGCATCCGGCGACGGCAGCGTCAGCAGCCGGGACTCGGGGCGGGTCGGATGCACGGGCGCGAGCGCTCGCAGCAGGTCGGCGTCGCGGATGCCGGCATCCTGCAGCGCCCGGAGCTCGAGCGGGTTGAGGCCGACAGGGGTGGGCCCGTT
>JAZBLS010000161.1:0-7058 GCA_037033365.1 Actinomycetota bacterium
TCGTCGGTGACGGCAACGGTCTGGTGGGCGTCGGCTACGGCAAGGCCCGCGAGGTGCCCCTGGCCATCTCGAAGGGTGTCGAAGAGGCCAAGCGCAACTTCTTCCGCGTGCCCCGCGTCGGCAGCACGATCCCGCACCCGGTGCAGGGCGAGGCCGCCGCCGGTGTGGTGCTGCTGCGTCCGGCTGCCGCCGGTACCGGTGTCATCGCCGGTGGTCCGGTCCGCGCCGTGCTCGAGTGCGCCGGTATCCACGACGTGCTGTCGAAGTCGCTCGGTTCGTCGAACACGATCAACATCGTGCACGCGACGGTGACGGCCCTGAAGCAGCTCGAGGAGCCCCGTGCGGTCGCCGCACGTCGTGGCCTCGAGTTCGATCAGGTCGCACCCGCGCGTCTCGTCCGTGCGGAGGCTGACGCCATCGCCGCACAGAAGGTAGGTGCCTGATGGCTGCGCGCCTGAAGGTCACGCAGGTCAAGTCCAAGGTGAGCGAGAAGCAGAACCAGCGTGACACGCTGCGCAGCCTCGGTCTGAAGCGCATCGGTGACAGCACCGTTCGCCCCGACGACGCGCAGACGCGCGGTTACGTCAAGACCGTCGCCCACCTCGTCAAGGTTGAGGAGATCGACTAATGGCTGAGAAGAACGAAGCCGTCGAGGCCGAGAAGGCCCCGAAGAAGGCCGCTGCCCCCAAGGCCGCAGCCGAGAAGAAGCCCGCGGCCAAGAAGGCGTCGGCCGCTGCGGTCGACACCAAGGCCGAGGCCAAGAAGCCTGCTGCCAAGAAGGCTGCGCCGAAGAAGGATGCTCCGGCATCCCGCCCCGGCGTGCTGAAGGTGCACCACCTGCGTCCGGTCCCCGGATCCAACACCGCGAAGACCCGTGTCGGTCGCGGTGAGGGCTCCAAGGGTAAGACCGCCGGTCGCGGCACCAAGGGCACCAAGGCCCGCAACACCGTTCGCGTCGGCTTCGAGGGTGGGCAGATGCCGCTGCACATGCGCACCCCGAAGCTGCGCGGGTTCAAGAACCCGTTCCGCGTCGAGTACCAGGTCGTGAACCTGGAGAAGCTCGCGGAGCTGTACCCCGCGGGTGGCGACGTCACCGTCAGCGACCTGGTCGCCAAGGGTGCGGTTCGCAAGAACGAGAAGGTCAAGGTTCTCGGAGACGGCGACATCGCCGTGAAGCTCACCGTTTCGGTCGACAAGGTCTCGGGTTCTGCCGAGCAGAAGATCGTCGCGGCAGGCGGATCCGTCAAGTAACCGCTTCATCAGAGGGGCCGGAGAATTCTCCGGCCCCTCTTATGGGTTAGCCTGTTCTTTCAGCCGTCCTTCAGGGATCGGCAACCTTTTCAGGAGGCACGTCCCTTGTTTAGCGCCATTGCGCGGATCTTCCGCACGCCCGACCTGCGTCGGAAGATCGGTTTCACGCTCGCCATCGTCGCGATCTACCGTCTCGGCTCCAACGTCCCTGCTCCGTTCGTGAACTTCCCGAACGTCGAGGAGTGCCTGGCTCAGAACCAGGGCACCGACGGACTGCTGGGCCTGGTCAACCTCTTCTCGGGCGGCGCGCTCCTGCAGCTGTCGATCTTCGCGCTCGGCGTCATGCCGTACATCACGGCGACGATCATCACGCAGCTCCTCCGCGTGGTCATCCCGCACTTCGAGGCGCTGCACAAGGAGGGCCAGTCCGGCCAGGCGCGCCTGACCCAGTACACGCGCTACCTCACCATCGCCCTCGCCCTGCTGCAGTCGACCACCCTCGTCACGGTGGCGCGCAGCGGACAGCTCTTCGGCACGACCGACATCGCGGCCTGCCAGAACCTCCTCACGAACGACGTGTGGTGGGCGCAGCTGCTCATCATCATGGCGATGACCGCCGGTACCGGCCTCATCATGTGGTTCGCGGAGCTCGTGACCGAGCGTGGCGTCGGCAACGGCATGTCCCTCCTCATCTTCACGTCGATCGCCGCGACCTTCCCCGGCGCCATGTGGCTCATCTGGGAGAGCAAGGGCTTCGAGGTCTTCCTCCTCGTGCTCGCCGTCGGCATCATCGTGATGGGACTCGTCGTGTTCGTCGAGCAGTCCCAGCGCCGCATCCCTGTGCAGTACGCCAAGCGCATGGTCGGTCGCCGCACGTACGGCGGCACCAACACGTACATCCCGATCAAGGTGAACATGGCGGGTGTGATCCCCGTGATCTTCGCGTCGTCGCTGCTCTACATCCCGGCGCTCATCGCGCAGTTCAACACCCCGCAGGACGGCTCGGAGCCGGCCGCATGGGTGACGTGGATCAGCACCTACTTCACGACGGGCAACCACCCGATCTACATGGCGGCGTACTTCCTGCTGATCATCGGCTTCACCTACTTCTACGTCGCGATCACGTTCAACCCGGTCGAGGTCGCCGACAACATGAAGAAGTACGGCGGCTTCATCCCCGGCATCCGCGCCGGTCGTCCGACCGCCGAGTACCTCGACTACGTGCTCACCCGCATCACGCTGCCGGGCTCGATCTACCTCGGTCTGATCGCGCTCATCCCGCTCGTCGCCCTCGGCCTCGTCGGCGCCAACCAGAACTTCCCGTTCGGCGGCGCATCGATCCTCATCATCGTCGGTGTGGGTCTCGAGACGGTCAAGCAGATCGATGCGCAGCTGCAGCAGCGTCACTACGAAGGGCTCCTCCGATGACGGCTCGATCCACCGCACGACTTCTCATCGTCGGACCGCAGGGTTCCGGCAAGGGCACGCAGGGCGTCCGCATCGCCGAGTCCTACGGCATCCCCGTCGTCTCGACCGGAGACATCTTCCGCGCGAACATCAAGGAGGGGACGCCCCTCGGCCAGCAGGTCACGGCGATCCTCGACAAGGGAGACCTCGTCCCCGATGAGCTCACGAGCGAGATCGTCCGCGACCGTCTCTCGCAGGACGACGCCGCAGGCGGCTTCCTCCTGGACGGCTACCCGCGAAACACCGCGCAGGTGGCGCACCTCGAGGAGTTCCTCGGATCCCGCGGCGAGGCGCTCGACGCCGTCATCCTCCTGGATGTGCCCCGCGAGGAGAGCATCTCCCGGCTGAAGCTGCGCGCCGCCGAGCAGGGACGCTCCGATGACACCGACGAGGCCATCGCGCACCGTCTGGACATCTACGAGCACGAGACCGCTCCGATCCTGGAGGTCTACGGCGAGCGTGGCATCGTCGACCGCATCGACGGCGTGGGCTCGCTCGACGAGATCACCGAGCGCGTGTTCGCGGCGCTGACCGCACGCGGTCTGCGCCTCGCCGCCTGATCCGCGTGTCGATGTTCCGCAAGTCGATCTACAAGACGCCGGCGCAGCTGCGTTCGATGGTCGAGCCCGGCCTGATCACGGCCGCAGCTCTGGATGCCGTACGTCCGCTCATCCGCGCGGGTATCACGACCCTCGAGATCGATGCCGAGGCCAACCGTGTCATCCTCGCGCGCGGTGCGGAGTCGAACTTCCAGCTCGTCCGCGGATACCGCCACACGACCTGCATCTCGGTGAACGACGAGGTTGTGCACGGCATCCCGGGGGAGCGCGTGCTCGAGCCCGGTGACATCGTGTCGGTCGATTGCGGTGCTCAGTTCCAGGGCTGGAACGGCGACAGCGCGATCACCGTGGTGGTGCCGGACGACAGTCGCCCGGAGCTGGTCGCTCAGCGCGAGGAGCTGTCGCGCGTGACTGAGGGGTCCATGTGGGCCGGTATCGCCGCGATGGCGACCGCGACGCACCTGGGAGACCTGGGCGCGGCGATCCAGGGCTACATCGAGGCGCAGGGCCCGTCAGCGGTCTCCGGCCAGCACTACGGCATCCTGCGCGAGTACGTGGGCCATGGCATCGGCCGCAAGATGCACGAGGCGCCGAGCGTCTTCAACTACCGCACGCCCGATCCCGGGGCCGAGATCAAGCCCGGGCTCGTGCTTGCGATCGAGCCGATGGTGACCGCCGGCGGCGACGAGACCTTCGTCGAGGACGACGACTGGACCGTCTCCACCGTCGACGGCACGGACGGCTCGCACTGGGAGCACAGCGTCGCCCTCCACGCGGACGGCATCTGGGTGCTCACGGCGCCCGACGGGGGAGCAGCGGGCCTCGCGCCCTTCGGCGTGACGCCGACCCCCATCGCCTGACGCCGTTCGCCTGACGCCCGGCGAGACCTCGGTCTCTGAACGAGACCCATGTCCTGCACGTGGGTTTCGTGTGCGGGGGCGGGTCTCATGCTCGACCGGTGCGGGGCCGCGGCACTTCGCGCGGATTGATCTTCAGCGTCGCGAGCATGCCCTGTTGCGGCGTCCGGACCAGCGGGACGCCTGCCGCGAGGAGGGCATGCCGCAGCGGTGCGACCCGCCACGCATCGGCCAGATCCCATCGGGCGATCGGATGACCGTGTCGACGCAGCCGGTCCTCGCGCCGCTTCTCGTCGGCGAGGCGCCGCGCGGCGGCATCCGGATCGTCGAGGTCGTACTTGCCCCATCCGTCTGCTTCCCCGATCGCTTGACACGACGGGAAGAAGAAGTCCACTCGGTCGTGCGCGCCCTCATAGGTGAATCGCGTCTGCAGCTCGGGCGACTCGAATCCGCACCATCCGATGACCACACGGCTGATGCTCTCGCCCGGAGACTCGGAGCGCTCATCGGCGTGACTCCACGCCCATCGCGCACGTGCGCGGCCTCGGCTGATGACCTGTCCGTCGAGCACGTCGTCGACACATGACCGTCGCACGCTCCCGCCTTGGAAAGGCGACATCGCGGCATCCGCCACTGCCACCGCCTTGGCCGGCGGCAGCACTCGCGTCAGGTCGACCGCCGTGGCGCGAAGGTCGGTGCAGCGGATGCCGGCGATCGCCACCAGGTCGCGATCGTCGACCGAGGAGTGGATGACGACATCGCCGAACCTCCGTGACTTCTCCCCGCTGTCCGCGAGCACGTGGATCTGGAGCGTCTCATTGAACAGCGGCAGCCCGTGCATCACCGCCGCGGACTCGAGGCACAGGACCGCATCAGGATGTGTGCGCGCGAACGCGTGCACCCGTGCGGCGTATCGCTGCCAGGGGTGGAGCTCCGCATAGGCGGCCTCGTGCGCATGAACGCCGGGGCGCACGGGTCGGAGCCGTTGGTTCGATGCCCGAAGCCCCAGCATCCGCAGTTCGGAACTCACGATCAGCGGCACGGGGGAGGTGAGCGAGGCGTGATCGGCGAGGGACGGGGGCATCGCAGCATCCTGCCCCTCTTCCTCACCAGCTCGTGCGACGGCTTTGCAGCCGACCCGCAAGGTGTGCGCAAGCCGGTCCGCGCGGCTCACCGTGCGAAGCGCTCCTGCTGATGGGCGAAACCGACATGCGTGCACGACACCCATGGCGTGCGCGTGGGTCTCGCGCGCGAATGGGGGTCTCGACGTCGAGCGGCGGGAGCGGGTACGGGGCAAGGTCACAACGCGCACATAGGATTCTCCGGGCAGAATGGATGCATGGGTGCGTATGCATCCGCAGACTTCCCTCAAGGCTCCGTCGATCAGCGGGCCGCGACAGAAACGGAAACCCATGGCAGCCGCGAAGAGCAACACCAACTGGTTCGTGATCGGAGTGTCGGCGGCCGTCGTCGTCGTGCTCGCCGTGCTCGCCACCGTCGTGGTCCTGCTGAACAACCAGGCGAACGATCCGGGTACCGCCCCGCAGAGCGCGATCATCAACGAGGAGACCGGGGCGATCAGCTTCGGAACCGGCGACGACGAGATCGACACCTACGTCGACTTCATGTGCCCGATCTGCGGCGACTTCGAGGACGCCTACGGCGAGCAGCTGCAGACCGCGGCGGCGGACAACCAGATCACCCTGAACATCCACCCGGTGTCGATCCTGAACCGCTACTCCACGACCGGCGAGTACTCGTCGCTCTCGGCAGGCTCGATGTACTGCGTCGCCGCCGAGGCCCCCGATGCGTCGCTCGACTACTTCAACCTGCTCTTCGCCAACCAGCCGGAGGAGAACTCGGCCGGTCTCACGGTCGAGCAGCTCACCGCCTTCGCCGAGCAGGCCGGCGCCGGAGCTGCGGCCGACTGCATCGCCGACGGCACCTACATGAAGTTCGCCGACTCGCAGACGAAGACGCACGAGATCAGCGGCACGCCGACCGTCGAGGTCAACGGCACGCGCATCGAGAACTCTGAGATCGCAACGGAATTCGCCAAGATCCTCGGCTGATCAGGCCACGCACACGCGTCGGGGGTTCTCGCAGCCGCTCAGGTTGCCGGAACCCCCGATGTCGTCTAATATGGATCTTTGGTGCCTTGCGCCTAGATTCGGCGTGTCTGAATCGGCGAGGCACCGCAATCCCAATCACCCACCGCAGATCGACCGGTCTGCAGAAGCGTCAGCGAGGCTATGGCTAAGAAAGACGGTGTCATCGAGATCGAGGGCGTGATCTCCGAGGCTCTTCCCAACGCGATGTTCCGCGTTGAGCTCAGCAACGGACACAAGGTCCTGGCAACGATCTCCGGCAAGATGCGGCAGAACTACATCCGCATCATCCCCGAGGACCGCGTGGTCGTGGAGCTCAGCCCCTACGACCTCACCCGCGGCCGTATCGTCTACCGCTACCGCTGATCGGTCGAGAAGTAACGGCCTGCCCCGACTCGGGGCGGTACGAAGACAGCGAACAGGAAACATCATGAAGGTCAACCCCAGCGTCAAGCCCATCTGCGATCACTGCAAGGTGATCCGCCGCCACGGCCGCGTCATGGTGATCTGCAAGAGCAACCCGCGCCACAAGCAGCGCCAGGGCTGATCTTTTCGGATCTGACTCACAACTCAATACACACAACGGCAGGATCAGACGCTTCGATCCTTCGACAGGCTCAGGAACCCAGGTTCCGGGACTGCCGATCAGGAGAAGCCGACACCTCGGGGCGGAGGCCCGAGCACCGATCCTGCTCCACACCTCCACAACATCCAGGAGAACCGCATGGCACGTCTTGCCGGCGTTGACATCCCGCGCGACAAGCGCGTGGTGATCGCCCTTACCTACATCTACGGCGTCGGCCGTACCCGCTCGG
>JAZBLS010000162.1:0-6900 GCA_037033365.1 Actinomycetota bacterium
TCGCGTCGAAGTAGTCGGCGTAGGTGCCGGTGAGGTCGGTGCGCATCGGCATCTGGCCGGTCTCCTCGAGCAGCTTCCCGTCGTTCTCCTCGCTCGTGGAGAACTGCAGGAACTCCCAGGCCGTGCCCTGGTTCTCGCACGCCGTGAACATCGAGACGCTCTTCGAGTCGGCGAACGTGGTCGGGGTCTCCCGACCGTCGCTCGTCGGCACCGGCATGAAGCCCACGTCGACCGTGTCGGCGTACGACGGGATCGCCCACGGGCCCGCGAGCTGCATGGCCGTGGTCCCCGCCGACATCGCGTCGTCGGTCGCTGCCTCGTTCGGTGAGAGCTTCTCGTCGTAGAACGTCTTCCAGAACTCCGAGACCGTGCGACCGGCATCCGAGTCGAACGTCGCCGTGCCGTCCTCGACGAGCATCGTGCCGTCGGTCTCGGCCAGGTACAGCGGGTAGAAGTCGAACCACGGCTGGTAGAACTCGCTCGTGGGCGCCGGCCAGATCGCGCTCTGCACACCGGAGTCGACGATCTTGCGCGAGCCCTCGAGGAACGCGTCGTACGTGTTCATCTGCGGGTTCTCGGGGTCGATGCCGGCCGCCTGGAACAGGGCCTTGTTGTACATGACCATGACGGGGTTCGACTTCCAGGGCAGCTGGTAGAAGCTTCCGTCGGTCGCATAGGACTCGACGTCGCCGCCGCGCTCGGTGATGTAGTCGCTGCCGCCGTCGAGCTTGCTCAGGTCGACGAGGCCGCCCTGCTTGACCCAGCCCGAGACGGCCGCCGGTGCCACGTTGTAGACGAGGCACGGAGCCGTGCCCGCGGTGATCGCGGCGGTGATGGCCTCCTCCGACGAGGAACCGGCGGGGATCTCCTGGGCCGTGACCTTCTCGTCCGGGTGCTCGGCGTTCCAGGCCTCGACGACCGCCTGGCCCCAGGCGACCTCCTGCTCGTTGTTCGACAGCCAGACCTTGATGGGGCCGGTGCCGTCGGCCGAGCCGCCGCCCCCGCCGCCGGCCGAGCAGCCGGTGACGATGAGAGCGGTCACTCCGAGGAGTGCTGCTGCACGGATCTTCTTCATGTTGTCCTCCTTGACGCGATGGTTCGGGTGATGAGCTAGCGGGCTGTGCTCTTCTCGCGGGCTGTGCTCTCCCGGAAGTGCACGACGTTGCAGTCGACGACCTCGGTCATCGGCTGCTCCCCGGCGATGTCGGCCTGGAGCAGGCGGGCGGCGGCGCGTCCTCGCGCGGCAGGGCCTGACGAGACGCTCGTGAGGGCGGGGGAGAGGTGGGCCGAGAGATGGTCGTCGTCGAAGCCCGAGATCGCGAGATCCCGGGGGATGCGGAGCCCCTGTGACCGCGCATACGACAGGCCGGCGATCGCCATGGTGTCGTTGGCGTAGAGGATCGCGGTCGGCCGGTCGGGGAGATCGAGCAGTTCTGCGGTGCGGGCGCGACCGCTCGCGGCGGAGAAGTCGCCCTCGCGCAGCAGGTCGGCACCTCCGACGGCATCCGTGTACGCGTCGGCGCGGGCGCGCGAGTGCACGTAGTCGAGTGGTCCCGAGACGTGCGCGATGCGCTCATGACCGGCATCGCGCAGGTGCTGCACGATCTCGCGGATCGGGGCCGCGTCGTCCGTGCGGACGCACGAGAAGCGGGTCGGCTGCTCGTACGCGCCGACGAGGACCGTCGGGATGCCCAGCTCCTCGAGGAGCGGCACGCGCCAGTCGTCGGTGCGGAGGTCGAGCAGCAGGGCGCCGTCGGCGCGTCCGTTCGCGAGCGAGCGATAGGCCCTCTCCTCGGCGGCCCGGTCGGGCACCACCTGCAGGATCAGCGCCGTCTCGGTCTCGGCGAGCACCGACTCGACACCGGCGATGAACGCGGGGAAGAACGAGTCGTTCGCGATGACCTCCGGGTCACGGGCCAGGACGACGGCGACCGCGTTCGCACGCTGGGTGGCGAGGGCGCGGCCGCGTTGACTGGGGACCCAGTTGAGCCTCTCGGCCGCGGCGAGGACCTTGGCTCTGGTGTCGTCGGAGATCGGGCGGTTGCCGCTCAGCGCGTGCGAGACGGTGGCCTTGGTCACGCCGGCCTCGCGGGCGACGTCGGCGATGGTCGTGCGGCTCATGCCACCTCCTCGTGGATGCTCTGGCTGGTCGGCGTACGGATTGAACCGGTTTGACAGCTCGGGATTCGTCAAGTGTAAACCGGTTTGATGACGGGTGTCAACGGGTCGGGGCGGACGATCGACGGAGCCTGAGACGATCAGCGGAGGAATCGGCGAGAAAGGTCAGCGGATCGTCGCGGCGTCCGCTGATCGTCCGCCCGGGCCGGACTGCTCAGACGAAGGTGACGGTCTGCTGCAGGCGGGTGCGTACGTCGAACAGCTCGTTGCCGCCGATCGCGCGGGCGCCGGGCACGCCCTGGCGGAGGACCATCGACAGCGCGCTGCGGCGGACGACGACGACAGGGATGCCACGGCTGCTGCCGAGCGGCGTCACGGCCTGCGACAGATCATCGTCCGGCAGCACCATGATGAGACCGCCGAACTTCACGCGCGCCGCCTTCGCGATCGCCCTGACCCGCGCGAGTGCGGCCGTGACCGGCGCACGGGTGCCGAGGCTCGGGCCGGTGATCTCGCCTCGGCGGAAGCCGACGACGCCGCCGAAGTCCTCCGACATCACGCCGTACAGGCCCGAAGGGCTGAGGATCACGTGGTCGAGCTTGTCGTCGGGATCCGCACCGGTCGCGACGTCATGCCAGACGGTGAAGCCCATGCCGAGGGCGCTCACGGTGCGGGCGGTCGCCTCCTCGGCGAGGGCGTCGGCGAGCAGGCGTCGCAGGTCGCGGGGCGCCGAGCGCACGAGAGCGGGGTCGTACGGGTCGGGAACCTCGACGCCTCGCCCGACCCATTCCCGGATGAGGGAGAGGTACCGCTCGCGACGCCAGCCGCCCGGGTGGCCGTAGGAGCGTGCGCGGGGGCGGGTGTCGGTGCGAGTGGCCGTCTGCGGGCGCCATCCGGTCGACTCGGTCTGCACGCCGGGATGCGTGCCCGACCGGCGGTCGTACGCGGCGCGGGATTCCGGCGTTCCGACGAGCTCCCACGCCCGCTGCACCTGGATGAAGACCGCGGCGTCGCCGCCCGTGTCGGGGTGCGTCTGCCGCAGACGCAGGCGATACGCGCGGCGAAGCTCGGCATCGTCGACGCCGGGGTCCACGTCGAGGATCTCGTAGGCCGAAGCCGAGAGCGGACTGTCGAACATCGCTCTCCTTCCGCGACCGCGGCATCCAGATTATCCCGGCCGGGTTATGAGTTTCCCCGTTCGCCCGACCACGACCGCGCCCCGACCCGGTACGTTCCCGTCGAGACGCCCACTTCCCCGCGCCGACCGGCTACAGGGTGGGCGGCAACACACCGAGTCGACGAGACACGCGATCAGGCGGGTACATCCACGACCCGCTCGACCCCCGCCACCGGCACGACCCCACCCCCGGATGCCGCGGCGAGATCATCCGCGAGTCGGTCGAACTCCGCTGCGGGCACCCACACCTCGAACGTCGCCCGAGCGCCGTACGACGGGTGGCCCAGGGCCGCGTCATGGTGCAGCGCCCAGTCGCGGAGCAGGTTGTCGAATCGCCCGGCATCTGCATGGTCGACCTCGATCGTCGCCTGGGTCAGCGCGCGCCGATGGACGAGCGTCGCGAGGTCGAGCGCCTCCGACACGGCGGAGGAGTACGCCCGCACGAGCCCGCCGGCTCCGAGCTTCACGCCGCCGAAGTACCGCGTGACCACGGCGACGACATCCGTCAGCTCCCGTCGTCGCAGCACCTCGAGCATCGGCACGCCCGCGGTCCCCGACGGTTCGCCGTCGTCCGACGAGCGGGCCTGGTCTGCGAGCAGACCCGTGACCATCGCACTGCAGTGGTGCCGCGCATCCCACCACCGCTTGTGGACGGCCGCGATGACGGCATCCGCGTCCTCCACCGAGCCGACCGGCTCGATCCGTGCGATGAACCGCGACTTCTTGATCACGAGCTCGTGCTCGACCGGTGCCGCGATCGTGGCGGGGTACGAGCGGGCAGGAGTCATCTGCCTCAGCGTACCCAGCGCATGGCCGGCTCAGCGGTCGACGAACGACATCTGCTGGGGGTTGTACCTGTCTCCCTGCACACCGACGCGCGCGGCGAGCCGGTCGAGATCGGAGACCTCGTCGGCCGACAGCGCCACGGTCGTCGCGCCCGCGTTCTCGGCGATCCGGCTGGTGCGGCGGGTGCCGGGGATGGGGACGATCCAGGGTTCGCGTGCGAGCAGCCACGCGAGGGCGACCTGACCGGCAGAGGCGCCCTTGGCCGTCGCGAGCGACGAGACGTGCGCGACGAGCGCCTGGTTCGCGGCGCGGTTCTCCTCGCTGAAGCGCGGGATGGTGCTCCGGATGTCGCCCTCTGCGAAGGCCGTGGTCTCATCGACCGTGCCCGTGAGGAACCCCTTCCCGAGCGGGCTGAACGGCACGAAGCCGATGCCGAGTTCGGCGAGCGTCGGAAGGACCTCGTCCTCGGGATCCCGCGTCCACAGCGAGTACTCGCTCTGCAGAGCCGTGACGGGCTGCACGGCGTGCGCCCGGCGGATCGTCGCGGCGGAGGCCTCGGAAAGCCCGAAGTGTCGCACCGTGCCCTCGGCGATCAGCTCGCCGACCGTGCCCGCGACGTCCTCGATCGGCACGTCCGGATCGACGCGGTGCTGGTAGAACAGGTCGATCGTGTCCGTGCGGAGTCGCCGCAGGGACTCCTCGGCGACGCGACGGATCTGCTCGGGTCGGCTGTCGAGGCCGACGCTCTTCCCGCCCTCGATGCGCCAGCCGAACTTCGTCGCGATGACGACCTGGTCGCGGATCGGCTCCAGCGCCTCACCGACGAGCTCCTCGTTCACGTACGGGCCGTAGACCTCGGCGGTGTCGAAGAACGTCACACCGAGATCGAGCGCCGAGCGCAGCACCCCGATCATCTCCTCGCGGCTGCCGGGATTCGGTCCGTAGCTCTGCGACATCCCCATGCAGCCGAGGCCGATCGCCGAGACCTCCAGGCCCTGTCCGAGTGTGCGCGTGTGCATGTCGCGTCCTTTCGTCAGGGCCGACGCTACGCGCGCTCTCGACGACGTGGGAGGGGCTGATGGACCCTCCCTCACTCCGCGGAGTCGTCGCGCAGGTGGGCGATGTGCGCCGCGTGGCGCGTCAGGTGGTTCTGCGACTTCCGCACGAACAGCCACGACACCAGCAGCAGCGCGAACCAGATCGGCGTCACGAGCAGCGCGGTGAGGGTGTCGGGCTGCGTCGTCAGCGCCCACAGGATGAACACGAAGAAGGCGAGCACGACGTAGACCATGAAGATGCCGCCCGGCATCCGGAACGTCGAGGCAGCGACCTTCTCGGGGCGTGTACGCCGGTAGACCAGGTAGCTGAACAGGAAGATCGTCCATACGAACATGAAGCACACGGCCGAGACCGTGGTCACCATCTCGAACGCAGTGCCGATGTCGTCGCCCGTGTACAGCAGCACGACGCCGGAGAGCAGCAGGACGCACGACAGGAACAGGGCGTTCTGCGGAACACGGCGCTTCGACAGACGTCCGAAGATCCGCGGGGCGTCGCCGTCCTGCGCGAGGCCGAACACCATGCGCGAGGTCGAGTAGATGCCCGAGTTCGCGCTCGACATGGCGGAGGTGAGCACGACGAGGTTCACGACCGTGGCCGCGATGCCGAGGCCCGCGAGCGCGAACATCGCGATGAACGGGCTCTCTCCGGCGACGTACTCGGTCCACGGCGTGACCGCCATGAGAACGACGAGCGCGCCCACGTAGAAGAGGAGGATGCGGATCGGGATCGCGTTGATCGCCTTCGGAAGGTTGCGCTCCGGGTCCTTGGTCTCCGCGGCGGCCGTGCCGACGAGCTCGATGCCGACGAACGCGAACACCGCGATCTGGAAGCCCGCGACGAAGCCCAGGAATCCGTGCGGGAACATCCCGCCGTGCTCCCAGAGGTTCGCGAGGCTCGCGGTGCCGGCGTCATGCTGGAATCCGGTCACGATCATCACGGCACCGGTGATGATCAGCGCCACGATCGCGACGATCTTGATGAGGGCGAACCAGAACTCCATCTCGCCGAAGGCCGCGACCGTCGGCAGGTTGAGTGCGAGCAGGATGAGGACGACCAGCAGGCCGGGGATCCACAGCGGGATGCCGGGGAACAGCGCATCCGTGTATCCGGCGATCGCGATGACGTCGGCCACACCCGTGACCACCCAGCAGAACCAGTACGTCCACCCGGTGAAGAACCCCGCCCACGGCCCGAGCAGGTCGCTCGCGAAGTCGCTGAACGACTTGTACTTCAGGTTCGACAGCAGCAGCTCGCCCATCGCCCGCATGACGAAGAAGAGCATGAAGCCGATGATCATGTAGACGAAGATCACCGAGGGCCCCGCCACCGAGATCGTCTTGCCACTGCCCATGAACAGGCCGGTGCCGATCGCGCCACCGATCGCGAGCAGCTGGATGTGGCGATTGCTCAGCGCTCGCCGCAGGTGCTGCTCCTCGCCGGCGGGAGCAGCGCTCTTCGCGGCTGCGGTGTTCTCGGGCTTCCCCGTGTCCTGCGTCGTCACTGATCGAACCTCCGGTCGTCGGGCCGCGCCTCACGGGCGGCACCCTGTCGACGGTACTTGGCGATTGGATCTTCCGCTGACCCGAAACGATTCGATAACCTGGATGCTCCCCCGATCCGCCCCCCAGTTCTGCGAGCCGCTCCCTCATGGCCACCTCCCTCACCACGGGCCGCCCGTGGCGTGTCATCCTTGCCTTCTCGATCCCGCTCCTGCTCGGCAACGTCGTCCAGCAGCTCTACCAGTTCGTCGACGCCGT
>JAZBLS010000163.1:0-6856 GCA_037033365.1 Actinomycetota bacterium
TGCGGCGCTATCTCGAGCACCTCGCACAGGAGGGACTCATCGTCCGCGGGGCCCGATACGGAGCCCGCGGACGCCCCGAGACCGAGTACAGCTGGAATCGGCGCTCAGAGGGCTGAGGCCTTCTCGGCCGTGCGACGTGGTCAGCGCTGCCTGATCAGCGCGGCAGACGCCCCTCGTACAGGAGACCGTCGGGGTCGACGGCGTCGCGGATCGCGCGCAACCGCTGCACGGAGGCCCGCGGCGCGCACAGCTCGAGAGACTCCCCCGGGCCGAGGAAGGTCGGTACCGTGTGCGGTGCGGCCGCCGGCTCCAGGACGCGCGTGAACGACTCGATGCTCGCCGTCCCCGGCTCGCTCGGGACTCCGGGGAAGACGGGGACGAGGGCATGGAGCAACCAGTCGACGCCCTGCAGCGACGCGAACCCGTCGCGCCGGGGTTCGTCGAGAGCACCGCCCAGCATCCGGAGGTCGATCCCCATGATCGGCCACTGGTCCGGCTCCTCGCGGAAGTCCAGGAGGGCGTCGATCGTGGTGTCGTCCAGGGTCGCCAGCGCCGCGGACGCCCCACGGCCCGGGGTCGGGTCGGTCGGCTCGTTCGCCGATGCCGCGACCGCGGCGGGCGACGTGGGACCGGAGGTCTCGTGCTGCACGGCTCCGGCACGGCGCACGCGGTCGAGCAGGTCGTGTGCCGCGCCGTCGGCCGACAGCGCCTCGACCGTGAAGAAGCTGCGACCGCGGATCGCCTCGGGCAGCATCGGCGCATCCGGCATCCGCATGGAGCCGCAGAAGACGTTGAGGGATCGGGGTGCGCTCGCGGCCAGGTCGCGGACCGCCCGGAGGACGTTCGGACCGTCGGCCGCCGCGAAGGTCAGCGAGGCACCCCAGACCGCCGGGGCCGGGACGAGGTCGATCTCGAGCTCGGTCACGATGCCCACCACATGGCCGGCGCCGCGCAGCGCCCACATCAGCCCCGGGTCCCTCGCATCGTCGACGCGCTCGTGCGTCCCATCGGCGCGCAGCACCCGGGCTGCTCGCAGGTTGTCGGACCCGAGTCCGCCGGTGCGGCTGAACCACGAGTGGCCGCCTCCCAGCGTGTATCCCGCCAGGTTCACCACGGGACTCGTCCCCGCGGGTGCCGCCCAGCCGGTGCCCTCCAGGGCCGCGACCACGGCTCCCCACTTCACGCCGCTCCCTACTCGCAGCACTCCGGCATCGAGGTCAACGTCGAAGCCGTCGAACGCCGTCGTCCGCACGATGATGGCGCCCGAGAGATCGCCGGAGGCGCCGTGGCCGGTCGGCTGCACCGCGAGCGGAGCGCCCTCCGCCGCCGCGACCCCGAGGAGCACCCGCAGGTCGTCGACATCCGCAGGGGTCGCGACCGCGGCCGGATGCTGCTCGACGGCGAGGTTCCACGGCAGGCGAGCGGCGTCGAAGCCGTCGTCGTGCGGCACGAGGAGCGGACCGCGGAGCGAGCGTCGGGCATCGGCGAGCACAGACGAGAGGGCCATGAGGTCACCGTACGATGCCCCACGGACATTGTCGATGGCTCATGGCCCTCGTCGTTCACGCTCCCGTTCGGGCGGGAGGCGCTGTGCTCACTCGCCGGCGAGGCCGCCGAGCATGTGGCCGAACGACCGCCCCTCGCCCAGGTAGGTGGCGGGATCGTACGGGTCGGCCGTGCTGGTCGCCTCGCGCTTCGCGATGGCCTCCGCGAGCTCACGCGCGCCCTTCTCGACGCGCTTGGCGAGCGGTGCGACGTCGTCGCCGGCTCCACCCCAGTCGCTCGACGCGGCGAACACGCCCGTGGAGACCGCCTCGGTGTGCAGGTAGGCGAACAGCGGTCGGATCGCGTAGTCGATCGCGAGCGAGTGCCGGGCGGTGCCGGCGTTCGCCCCGATCAGCACGGGCTTGCCCGTGAGCGCGTCGGGGTCGAGCACGTCGATGAACGACTTGAACAGACCCGAGTAGCTCGTGGAGAAGATCGGCGTCACCGCGATGAGCGCGTCGGCCGAGACCACGGTGTTGATCGCAGTCTCGAGCGCCGGCGGGGCGAACCCCGTGAGCATGTTGTTCGTGATGTCATGCGCGTAGTCGCGCAGCTCGATCACGTCGATGCTCGCCTGGATGTCCTTCGCCGCGAGCGCCTTGACCGTCTCCGCAGCCAGCCGGTCGGCCAGCATCCGCGTCGAGGAGGGGTTCGAGAGCCCCGCCGAGATCACGGCGATCCGTCGCACGGTCATGTCACGCCTCCTTGCGGGCCAGGCCGAACGCGGCGCCGGCGGGCGCCGGGGTGTCCTGGTAGGGCGAGTCGCCCGTGAGGTTGTCACCGCGGTTCGCTCCGGGGCGGGCCTGACGGGTGGGTCCGTCACCGAACTCGGCGGCGACGCGCGACGCGTGCGTCGGGGCATCCGGCACCGTCTCGGGGCGGTTCTGCGCGAGCTCCTTGCGGAGCACCGGCACGACCTCGGATCCGAGGATGTCCAGCTGCTCGAGCACCGTCTTCAGCGGCAGACCGGCGTGGTCGATGAGGAACAGCTGACGCTGGTAGTCGCCGAAGTGATCGCGCATGCCGGCGTACCGGTCGATGACCTGCTGCGGAGAGCCGACGGTCAACGGCGTCATCTCGGTGAAGTCCTCCATGCTGGGACCGTGTCCGTAGACGGGCGCGTTGTCGAAGTACGGGCGGAACTGGTTCACCGCGTCCTGCGACTTCGCGGCCATGAACACCTGGCCGCCGAGGCCGACGATCGCCTGCTCGGGGGTGCCGTGCCCGTAGTGGGCATACCGCTGGCGGTACAGCTCGATCAGACGCTGGTAGTGCTCCTTCGGCCAGAAGATGTTGTTCGCGAAGAAGCCGTCACCGTAGTAGGCGGCCTGCTCGGCGATCTCCGGCGTGCGGATCGAGCCGTGCCACACGAACGGCGCGATGCCGTCGAGGGGCCGTGGGGTCGACGTGAAGCCCTGGAGGGGTGTGCGGAACTTGCCCTCCCAGTCGACGACGTCCTCGCGCCACAGCTTGTGGAGCAACGCGTAGTTCTCGATCGCGAGGGGAAGGCCCTGACGGATGTCCTGGCCGAACCAGGGGTACACGGGGCCCGTGTTGCCGCGTCCGAGCATCAGGTCCATCCGACCACCGGACACGTGCTGCAGCATCGCGTACTCCTCGGCGATGCGCACCGGGTCGTTCGTGGTGATGAGGGTGGTCGAGGTTGAGACGATGAGACGCTCGGTCTGCGCGGCGAGGGCCGCGAGGAACGTCGTGGGGCTCGAGGACCAGAACGGCGGGTTGTGGTGCTCGCCGACCGCGAAGACGTCGAGACCGACCTCCTCCGCGTGCTTCGCGATCGCCATGGTCGCGGCGATACGCTCCTGCTCGCTCGGCGTCACACCGGTGGTCGGGTCCCGCGTGATGTCGCTGACCGACATGATGCCGAACTGCACCTGTGCGCCTGACTGCTCGCTCATGATTGCTCCGTCTCCTCCGAATCGGGTGCCTCGCATCCGGTTCTATTCATTTGAATGTATCTGAGACAACGCGATGCGGACAACTTTATTCCCGGGAGTAGCCTCGGAGGATGAGCACCGCCGGAGCCGACGCCACGACCCCTGCGACCGGATCCATCCCGAAGCCGAGAAGACGTGTCCCGTTCTGGGACAACGCCCGCTACGCCTGCATCGTCCTGGTCGTCCTCGGCCACGCGATCCAGCGACTCACGTACGACTCCGACATCGCACTGGCGGCGTATCTCGCGCTGTACGCCTTCCACATGCCGGCCTTCGCGATCATCTCGGGCTACTTCTCGAAGTCGGGTTCACCGACCAGGGTGCAGATGGCGAGGGTGATCACCGACATCCTCCTCCCCTACGTCATCTTCGAGACGCTGTGGACCCTGACGAAGTGGCTCGTGGAGGGCCAGGCCGACCCGAACTTCACGAAGCCGTCCTGGACGCTGTGGTTCCTGCTCGCGCTGGGCATCTTCCGACTCGTCCTCCCCTATCTCGCGCTCCTGCGCTGGCCGCTTCTCTGGACCATCGTGATCTCGATCGGCGTCGGCTACCTGCCGAACGTGGACAGCACCTTCTCGCTGTCGCGCACGCTCGGCCTGCTCCCCTTCTTCACCCTCGGCTGGTGGCTGCGCGACAAGGACATCGTCGCCCGCTTCCGTCTGCTCGAGGTGCGGTACTGGTGGATGCGCCTGGCGGCCGTCGCCGTACTCGCCGCCGCCGGATTCGCGGCGTGGCACTGGATCGATCTCTGGAAGGAGGTCGACCTCCGGCACTGGCTGTTCTACGAGGACGCGTACTCGGACCTCGGCGGCGAGCAGTGGTGGGCCGGCGGCGTCCGACTCGGACTCATGCTCCTCGCGGTCCTGCTCAGCGCCGCGTTCTTCACGCTGGTCCCCCGCAGCTCCTACTGGTGGACGACCTTCGGCCAGTACACGATGTACGTCTTCCTCCTGCACTCCTTCGTCCTCTACCCCTTCCGCGAGACCGGGGCCCTGCGCGACCTCGATCCCACCTGGCTCTGGCTGCCGCTCGTGACGCTGCTGTCTGTCCTCCTCGCGCTGGCGCTCGCGACGAAGCCGGTCCGCCGGGTCTTCCGGCCCCTCGTCGAACCCCGGCCCGGATGGCTCTTCGTCGATCCGGAACTCTCCGGGCGCGAGGGGCATCGCAGCGACCCGACCGGATCCCGCCGACCACGGCAGGCCGGCTCGGCGGGCGTACGTCGGTGAGCCGCGCCGAACGGGTGCGCGACCTCATCGTCGAGCGCATCGACACGACGGGCTTCGTCGCCCACGGGCTCCACGTGCTCGCCGGGAACGACACCGCCGAGCACCGCTGGACCGAGGATCGGCGGGAGGACATCCATTCCGTCGCCAAGGCCCTGTGCGTGTTCGCCGCCGGGATCGCCGAGCGCGAGGGAGCCGTCTCCCTGGACGCTCCGGTGTCGTCCCTTCTCGACGACGATGTCGAGCTCGGTGCGGGGGTCGAGCATGTGACGCTCCGGCATCTCCTGACCATGTCGAGCGGCATCGATCTGCCCTGGTCCGAGACGATGATGACGGACTGGCCGGATCTCGCCCTGGAATTCCTGCGGCGCCCGTCGTCCGGCCGCGTGGTCCAGTACTCCAACGCGAGCACGTACACGGCCATGGCGGTGCTCGCGCGGCGCGTCGGAGACATCGGCGGCTACGTGCAGTCCCGGGTCCTCGATCCCCTCGGCATCCCGGATGTGCAGTGGGAGCGCACCGCCGACGGCAGGGTGCACGCGGGCGGCGGCGTCGCGCTGCGCACGGAGGAGATGGCCCGCATCGGCCGGCTGATCCGGGATCGCGGCGTCTGGCGCGGGCAGCAAATCGTGCCGGGCGAGCTGGTCGACGCCATGCACTCCGACTGGGTCGTGGCGGGAGCGAACCCGGGGTACGACCGCTACGCGCTCGCCGGCTGGGGCGGACCCGGTGCGGCCTGGCGGCTGCACGGCGCCTATGGCCAGCTCCTGATCTTCTCCGGCGACGCGGTCGTCACGATCACCGCGGACGACCACTTCGGAGCCGACGCGGTCGCGGCCTACGCGGTCGAGGTGCTGGAGGGCTGAGCCGCCGCCCCTGTCTGAGAGATCGCCCCTGACTCAGGAGAACAGATCGGCGCCGACGAACGAGCCGGGTGCGGCCCCTGCCGGGATCGCCCAGATGCCGGATCCGACGTGGCGGATGTACTCGTTCATGCGATCGGTCGACAGTCGGCGCTGCAGCGTGATGAACTGCGCGGGGTCGCGCTGGTAGGACAGGAAGAACAGCCCGGCGTCCAGGCGACCGAGGTCGTTGTTGCCGTCGACGTAGTTGAACCCGCGGCGGAGGATGCGGATTCCGTCGTTCTGCGACGGGTGCGCGAGACGGACGTGCGCGTTCGCATCGATGGCCGTGGAGTCGAACTCCGGCTCTGCGAACTCGTCGCCTCCCGAGAGCGGCGCGCCGACGCCCTTGTCACGACCGATGATCGTGTTCTGCTCCGACAGACGCACCCGGTCCCACGTCTCGATGAGCATCGCGATCTTGCGCGCCACCAGGTAGGACCCGCCCGCCATCCAGGCCGGCTCATCGGATGCCGCGACCCAGACGTTCTCCTCGAGGGCCGCCGTGTCGTCCGCGAGGATGTTCGCGGTGCCGTCCTTGAACCCGAAGAGGTTCCGCGGAGTCGCCTGCTCCGACGTCGTGCGGGAGGTCTTCCCGAAGCCGAGCTGGGACCAGCGCAGGCGTGCGCGACCGAAGGCGATGCGGCTGAGGTTGCGGATGGCGTGCACCGCGACCTGCGGATCGTCGGCGCAGGCCTGGATGCAGAGGTCGCCGTGCGACGCGTTCGGGTCGAGGTCGTCCCCGAGGAAGGCGGGCAGGCGCTCGAGTGCGGCCGGACGCCGGGAGCGGATGCCGTAGCGGTCGCCGTCCTCGTTCTCGAACAGGGTCGGGCCGAACCCGATCGTGATCGTGAGCCCGGCCGCGGGAAGGCCGAGCGCCTCCCCCGTGTCGTCCGGCGGCACCTCGGAATCGCCGCCCACCGCACCCGTGGCGCTCACCTCGAGCCCCTGGGTCATGCGCGACGCGGCGTAGGTCCAGTCCTCCAGCAGCGACACCAGGTCGTCGCGGTCGGTGCGCGGCATCATGTCGAAGGACGCGAAGTGCAGGTGCTCCTGGACGGGCGTCGTGATGCCCGCCTGGTGCGCGCCGAAGAAGTCGTAGGCGCTCTCGGCATCGGCATCCGCTCTGGCACGACCGATCGCGACGCCGCCAGTGATCCCGGCACCGACGCCCACGGCCAGCGAGGCGACGCCGCCGCCGATGGCGAGGCCGAGCAGACCGCGC
>JAZBLS010000164.1:0-6807 GCA_037033365.1 Actinomycetota bacterium
AAGATGATCCACATGGCGCCGTACACGCAGTCGTCGATCGTCTCGAAGTCGATCGCCCGCGGCGGCGGTCGTGCGGGCTACCGCGGCGAGGTCCGGGTGGACGCGAACGCGCACCACTCTGCCAACACCGTGCGCTGCGACGCGCTGCTCGTCGACACGAAGTCGCGGTCGGACACCTATCCCGCGATCGACATCCGCGTCGACGACGTCCAGCTCGGCCACGAGGCGACCGTCTCGAAGGTGAGCGAGGAGCAGCTCTTCTATCTGCAGTCGCGCGGCATGCCCGAGGACGAGGCCATGGCCATGATCGTGCGCGGCTTCATCGAGCCGATCGCTCGCGAGCTGCCCATGGAGTACGCGATGGAACTGAACAAGCTCATCGAGATGGGCATGGAAGGATCGGTCGGCTGAGATGACGGCCCAGACGACGACGCCCACCGCGTCGCACTCTTCGAGCGCGCACGTGGACCCCGCCGCCCAGGTCGCGGACGCCGGTTTCGTGCCGGTGCAGACGCGCTCCGAGCGCCTCAGCTCGTTCGAGCCCGCCGACTTCGGCGCGCCGACCGGCCGCGAGGTGAACTGGAAGCACACTCCGGTCGCGAAGCTCGCCGGCATCCTCTCGGACGAGCCCGGTGACGCGGATGCTCTGAACTACGACCTCGCCGCGGTCGAGGCCCTCCTCGCACCCGCCGCGGACGGCACGGGCGCCTATGGCGAGTTCTTCCGTCCGGAGGACCTCCCGAGCGCGCTTGCGTGGAAGCACGCCCCGCGCGGCCTGCACATCCAGCTCCCCGCCGAGGCCGAGCTCGACGAGCCGGTGATCGTGCCCGTTCAGGGTGCAGGCTCCGACAAGCGCGCGTTCGGGCAGATCCTCATCGAGGCACTGCCGCACTCGCGCGGGACCATCGTTCTCGATCACGCCGGTTCGGCGCAGTACGCGCAGAACGTCGAGATCATCGTGCGCGACGGAGCGGCGCTCACCGTCATCAGCCTGCAGCGCTGGGACGACGACGCGGTGCACGCGTCCGCACACCAGGCGACCGTCGGTGCGAACGCGACCCTGAAGCACTTCGTGATCAGCTTCGGCGGCGGCGTGGTCCGCGTGAACCCGAGCGTCGAGCTCACGGGTGCCGGGTCCGAGGGCTACCTCTACGGCCTGTCCTACGCCGACGCCGGTCAGCACCTGGAGAGCCAGGTCTACCTGCACCACAAGGGTCCGCACACCAAGGGCGACGTCCTCTACAAGGGTGCGCTGCAGGGCGAGAGCGCGCACAGCGTCTGGATCGGCGACGTGCTGATCGGCGCGGACGCCACGGGCACCGACTCCTACGAGGCCAACCGCAACCTGGTCCTCACGGAGGGTGCGCGCGCCGACTCCATCCCGAACCTCGAGATCGAGACCGGCGACATCGTCGGTGCGGGGCACGCGAGCGCGACGGGTCGCTTCGACGACGAGCAGCTGTTCTACCTGCAGGCCCGCGGCATCTCCGAGGAGGAGGCGCGACGCCTGGTCGTGCTCGGATTCCTCAGCGACATCGTGCAGCGGCTGCAGATCCCGGCCCTCGAGGCCGAGCTGCTCGCGGCGATCGAGACCGAGCTCGCCGAGGTGAACGCGTGAGCGCCGAGCGCGTCTGCGGCGTCGCCGACCTCGAGCAGGACATGCCGCTGCGCGTCGAGCCGAACGGCGTCCCGATCACCGTGATCAAGGACTCCGAGGGCGTCATCCACGCGATCGGCGACACCTGCACGCACGGCGACATCTCGCTCTCCGAGGGGTTCGTCGAAGGTGACACCGTGGAGTGCTGGGCGCACGGCTCGGCCTTCTCGCTGCTCACCGGCAAGCCCCAGAACCTCCCCGCTTATGAGCCCGTTCCGGTCTACGTCGTCGAGATCGACGGCGACGACGTGCTCATCGATCCGACTGTGACGAAGGAAATCTGAATGTCTGTTCTCGAAATCCGCGACCTCCACGTGACGGTCGAGACCGAGGCGGGGACCACCCCGATCCTCAACGGCATCACGCTCACCATGAACACCGGTGAGACGCACGCCATCATGGGCCCCAACGGCTCGGGCAAGTCGACGCTCGCGTACACGATCGCCGGCCACCCCAAGTACACCGTGACCTCCGGATCGATCACGTTCGACGGTCAGGACGTCCTGGCGATGAGCGTCGACGAGCGTGCGCGCGCGGGGTTGTTCCTCGCGATGCAGTACCCGGTCGAGATCCCCGGCGTGACGGTGACGAACTTCCTCCGCACCGCGAAGACGGCACTCGACGGCGAAGCTCCGGCGATCCGCGGCTGGACCAAGGACGTCAAGGCGGCCATGTCGAACCTCCGCATGGACCCGAAGTTCGCTCAGCGCAACGTCAACGAGGGCTTCTCCGGCGGCGAGAAGAAGCGTCACGAGATCCTGCAGCTCGAGGTGCTCAAGCCGCAGTTCGCGATCCTCGACGAGACCGACTCCGGCCTCGACGTCGACGCGCTCAAGATCGTGTCCGAGGGCGTGAACCGCGCCAAGGAGGCCACCGGCCTGGGCGTGCTGCTCATCACGCACTACACCCGCATCCTCCGCTACATCCGCCCGGACTTCGTGCACGTGGTCGTCGCGGGCAAGATCGTCGAAGAGGGCGGTCCCGAGCTCGCCGATCGGCTCGAGGAAGAGGGCTACGACCGGTTCCTCGACCCCTCGGCCCCCATCGAGGCGTAGGCTGAATCGCATGACAGCCACCCTCACCGATGCGAAGTACGACGAGGTCACCGAGGCTCTCAAGGACGTCATGGATCCCGAGCTCGGGATCAACGTCGTCGACCTCGGCCTCATCTACGACCTCGCATGGGATGACGAGAACGATGCTCTCGTCATCCACATGACGCTCACGAGCGCCGGCTGCCCGCTGACCGACGTCCTCGAGGACCAGACCGCTCAGGCCCTCGACAACGTCGTGGACCGGTTCCGGATCAACTGGGTCTGGATGCCGCCGTGGGGCCCGGAGCGGATCACGGACGACGGGCGCGACATGATGCGCGCGCTCGGCTTCGCGATCTGAGGATGCTCGAGGTCACGGCGCCGCCGCTGGAGCAGCTCCGCGAACGCAGCAGTGAGAAGTGGCGGGAGTACCCCGCCGACGTCCTGCCGCTCTTCGTGGCCGAGACGGACTTCCCGCTCGCGCCGACGATCACGACCGCTCTCCAGCGTGCGCTCGACATCGGCGACACGGGGTACATAGCATCGCGCACGCCGCTCCCATCGACGTACGCGGACTTCGCGCAGCGTCGATTCGGGTGGACGGTCGACCCCGCCCGCATCCGCAGCACGGCCGACGTCAGCATGGGCATCGTCGAGATCCTCCGCCGCGTGACGCAGCCCGGGGAGCGGGTGGTCGTGACGCCGCCCGTGTACCCGCCGTTCTTCGAGCTGGTGCGGGAGGCGGGTGCGGAGGTCTCGCGCGTGCCGCTGCTCGACACCGGGACGTCCTGGGAGCTCGATCTCGACGGCATCCGCTCGGCTTTCGAGGACGGTGCGACCGCGATCCTGCTCTGCAATCCGCACAACCCGACGGGTACCGTGCACAGCCGCGACTCGCTGCGCGCTCTGGCAGAACTCGCCGACGAGTTCGGCGCGGCCGTCGTCTCCGACGAGATCCACGCGCCGCTCGTGCAGCCGCACGTGGACTTCACCCCGTTCCTGGATGCCGGTGACGCCGCCGGGCGCGTGGGCTATGCCGTCGTCAGCGCCAGCAAGGCCTTCAACCTCGCGGGTCTCAAGTGCGCGCTCATGGTGACCGCCTCGGATCGGACGTCCGCGGTCGTGCGCGGCCTCCCCATCGAGGTCGTCTGGCGCACGGGCCAGTTCGGACTCCTCGCCTCGGTCGCCGCCTTCTCGGAGGAGAGCGACCCGTGGCTCGACGGCCTCCTGTCGACGCTCGACGCGAACCGGGTCCTCCTCGAGGATCTGCTCGCCTCGCGACTCCCCGGCGCTCGCTACCGCCTTCCCGACGCGGGATACCTGGCCTGGATCGATCTGTCGGGGCTCGGCTGGGGAGAGAACCCCGCGCGCCGGATCCTCAAGGACGCGAAGGTCGCTCTGCACTACGGCCCCGCCTTCGGTGAGGAGGGCAAGGGGCACGTCCGGCTGAACTTCGGAACGAGTCCCGAGATCATCACCGAGGCCATCGAGCGCATCGCGTCGCTCGTGGGTCGATGAGCGCGCCGGCGGCCGTCGCGTCGATCTGGGACCGCGAACGCCGCTGGGTCACGGCCGGTGCCGTCGCCCTGATCTTCCTCGCCGCGATCGAGGCGCTGGCGGTCACGACCGTCATGCCCATCGTGAGCGATGCCCTCGACGGGCAGTCCCTGTACGCGGTCGCCTTCGCGGGCACGCTGGCCACGAGCGTGATCGGCATGGTCGCCGCCGGCGCCTGGTCCGACGCCCGCGGGCCTCGGGGCGCGCTCTACGTCGCCGTGTCCCTCTTCATCGTCGGTCTCCTCCTGTCCGGGTTCGCGATCACGATGCATCAGTTCCTTGCCGGCCGCCTGGTGCAGGGGCTCGGGGCCGGCGGGCAGACGGTCGCGCTCTATGTCGTCGTGGCCCGCCTGTACCCGCCACACCTGCACGGACGCGTCTTCGCCGCCTTCGCGGCGGCCTGGGTCGTGCCCTCGATGGTCGGCCCCTTCTTGGCCGGCGCGGTGGCCGAGTTCCTCGACTGGCGATGGGCCTTCCTCGGGGTCGCGGTCCTCACGGCGATCGCGTTCCTGACGATCGCGCTCCGATTGCGCGGCGTCGACCTCGGCCACGGTTCGCCACAGGACCGTCGTGCTCTTGTGGTGCGTTTCGTGCTCTCCGTCGTGGTCGCGGCGTGCGCCGTGCTGATCGGCTTCAGTGCCGACATGCCCGTGGCGGTCGGCTGGCCCGTCGCGATCGCGGCGGTCGTGGCGATCGGAATCGCGGTGCTGCCGTTGCTTCCTCGACGCACCCTCCGTGCGGGGCGAGGACTGCCCAGCGTCGTGCTCATGCGCGGGATCGCGGCCGGCGCGTTCTTCGCAGCCGAGGCGTACATCCCCTACCTCCTCATGGAGGGCTTCGGCTTCTCGGCGACGTGGGCAGGCGTCGCACTCATGCTCGCGGCACTCGCCTGGGCCGGTGCCTCGCAGCTGCAGGGGCGGTACGGCGAACAGCTCGGCAACACGCGCATCACCGCGATCAGCCTGTCGCTGCTGCTCGTGGCGATGACCTGCGTGCTGGTCGCCGCGCTGCTCGGCGTCTCACCGCTCCTCGTGGTGCTCGGCTGGGCCTTCGCGGGCGGCGGCATGGGGCTGCTGTACCCGCGGCTGACGGTGCTCACCCTCGCCTACTCGCATGACGGCAACCAGGGCTTCAACTCCTCGGCGCTGTCGATCTCGGACTCGACGGGATCGGCCATCGTGATCGCGCTCGCGGGTCTCGCGGTGGCGTCTCTCGGAGGCGGTGCCGACGTGTTCGGCGTCGTGTTCGCCTTCTGCCTGGGCCTCGTGCTGCTGGCGTTCGTCCCCGGTCTCAGGCTCGGTCACGCAGCGGAGTCCACGGTTCGCTCGCCGTACGAGCGATCGCACTGACGCCGAGATCGAACACCCGATCGAGGCCGGCCGTCACGTCGTCGGTGCCGTCGCCCGGGACGACGCCGAGGCTGTCGGCGTGCATGCGCTGCTGGACCAGCGTCGCGTGCCCGAGGATGAAGTGCAGGAGTGCAGCGGAGCGCTCGTCGGGATCCGTCGCGCCCTCCCGTCGCAGTGCCGACGTGAGGGCCGCCTGCGCGTGCGACGAGCCAAGACGCAGGGCATATGTGCTGAGTACGAGCTCGGCTCCGTCGCGGTAGGCGAACAGCGCGTCCCGCAGTCGCCTCGCCGTCGTCACGACGTCGTCGCCGTCGCCGTCGAGGGGGAGCGCGGCGGTGATGCGGTCGGACAGCTCGGCCAGCAGGTCCTGCTTGCTTGCGAAGTGCCAGTAGAGCGCGCTCGGCTGAACGTCGAGCGCCGCCGCGATCCGTCGCATGGAGAGGTCGGCGAGTCCGACCTCGTCGAGCAGCGACAGCGCCCGGCGGGCGACGGCATCGCGGTCGTGACGGGTCGAATTGCGCTCCGGAGTCATCCGATCAGTATAGTGAACGCTGTTCAGGTGAACAGTGTTCAGGAGGATGACATGACAACGAACCCCAATCCGCACCCCGCCGCGCGCGAACCGGGCAGGGATCTCGCTCGCATCGCCGTCTTCGCCGCGCTCATCGTCGTGCTCGGGATGGTGACGATCCCGATCCCCGGGGGAGTCCCGATCACCGCGCAGACCCTCGCGATCATGCTCACCGGTGCCGTCCTGGGGCCCCGACTCGCGCCTCTGGCCGTGCTCGTGGTGCTCGTCCTCGCAGCGGTCGGACTCCCTGTGCTCGCCGGAGGCCGCGGCGGTCTGGGCGTGTTCGTCGGACCGACGGCGGGATACCTCCTCGGATTCGTGGTCGGCGCCTGGGTCATCGGCCTCATCGTGCACGGCGGCCGGATCACCTGGTGGCGGAGCGCCGCCGGGATCCTCGTCGGCGGCATCGCGGTGGTGTACCTCTTCGGGATCCCGGTCCAGTCGCTCGTGCTCGGCATCGGCGTGCCGGAGACCGCGCTGTCGAGCCTCGTCTTCCTCCCGGGCGATCTGCTCAAGGCCGCACTCGCGACTGCCCTCGTGGTCGCGCTGCGTCGGGCCTACCCGCCCGCATTCGGTCGCCGCTCCGCACCCGCGCTCCGTGCGGCCTGAGACCCGCACCCGCACGGTCGCGGGCGGCCG
>JAZBLS010000165.1:0-6805 GCA_037033365.1 Actinomycetota bacterium
ACGACCCGCGACCGCGTGCCTGTCCGGAGGAGGTGCCGGAGAAACCCCCGCCCGGGCGCCGTAACGTTCGCCGGAGCCGCTCCCTGCCACGACAGAATGGACACATGGACTGGCAGACGACCTCTGAGGACACGGTGCCGTCGGAACCCGTGACGGAGGCCGACGTCCGCCTCCTCCGCGCGCGGCCTCCCGCGACGGGCGCCTGGCGCGACGGCGACCCCGCCGGTGGACGCCGGTTCGCGGCCTTCGGCCCGTTCCGCACCGAGAGCGGCGCCGAGCTGCCCAGCATCCGTCTCGCCTACGAGAGCTGGGGTGAGCTGAACCCGGCCCGCGACAATGCGATCCTCGTCCTGCACGCGCTCACGGGCGACAGCCACCTCCGCGGCGACGCGGGCGGCGGACACGCGACGGCCGGATGGTGGTCCGACATCGTCGGCCCGGGCGCCGCGATCGACACGGATCGCTGGTTCGTGATCGCCCCGAACATGCTGGGCGGATGCCAGGGCTCGACCGGTCCCGCCAGCATCGCGCCCTCCGGTTACGAGTGGGCATCCCGCTTCCCGTACTTGACGATCCGCGATCAGGTCGCGGCGCAGGTGCGCCTCGCCGACGCGCTCGGCATCGACACCTGGGCTGCGGTCATCGGGGGCTCCATGGGCGGCATGCACGCCCTCGAGTGGGCCGCGACCCATCCCGACCGCGTCGAGCGCCTCGCCGTCCTCTCGTCTCCCCCGGTCACGACGGCCGACCAGATCGCCCTCAACACCGTGCAGCTCGAGACGATCCGCATGGACCCGCGCTTCCAGGGCGGCGAGTACTACGACCTGTCCGACGGCGACGGTCCGCACCGGGGACTCGCGCTCGCGCGCCGCATGGCGCTCCTGAACTACCGCAGCCCGATCGAGCTCAACCAGCGCTTCCAGCGCTCCTGGCAGTCGGACGTCTCACCGCTGGGTCACGGCGGCCGCTTCGCGGTCGAGTCCTACCTCGACTTCCACGGCAACAAGTTCACCCGGCGCTTCGACGCGAACAGCTACATCACGCTCGTCGAGGCCATGAACTCGCACGACGTCGGCCGCGACCGCGGCGGCGTCGAAGAGGCCCTGCGCACGGTCACGGCGACGACGCTCGTGCTCGGGATCGACAGCGACCGGCTCTTCCCGGTGGACGGGCAGCACCGGATCGCGCGCGGCATCCCGCACACCCTCGACGGCAACGAGGCGGTGGTCCTCACGAGCGACTTCGGGCACGACGGCTTCCTGATCGAGACCGAGGCCGTCGGCCGGCACCTCGCACGGCTCCTCGCCAGCTGATCCGCCGCTCACCCCTCCGTGAAACGCCACGGCAGGGAGCCGGTCTCGAGTCGCTGCTCGCCCCAGGCGAAGCCCTCGTCGACGACCTGTGTGGTGAACAGCTGAGCCGTCCCCGCCGCGGCGATGACGTCACCCGCCGACTCGTGCCGACTCAACCCGTGCAGCGTGACCCAGGTCGGCGGGAACAGCGTCCACTCGCCCGTGGCATGCCGCGCCAGAGCCTCTGCGGGGCTGACCCATGCCGTCTCCACGACCTCATCCGGCGCGGGACGAAGGTCGCGCTGCGCGGGCTCGGCGACGAAGAACCAGGTGCGGATACGGACGGGAGCGGATGCCGGGGGCTGCCACCGCGAGAGCACCGTCGCCTCCCCTACGACCAGACCGACCTCCTCGATGACCTCACGGATCGCCGCCCTGCGGGCGTCGTCGACCTCGGCCGCCCCGAGGACCCGATCGCCCGGCTCGACCTTGCCGCCCGGGAACACCCAGGCCGAGGCGAAGGAGCCGCGATCCGGTCTACGCATGAGCAGGACCTCGACACCCGAGGTCGCTGGTCGCAGCAGGACGATCGTGCCCGCCACGGGAAGATCGTCTGCGGGGTCGGTCATCCCGTCACTCTACGACGCGGCGAGCTCCGGGACGGCGGTCCTGCGGGACTCGGAGCGGTACGACAGCAGCGCGATCAGGAGGCCGGCGATCGCGAGGACCGCGCCCGTCCACGAGGGCGCCGTGAAGCCCCAGCCGATCGCGATCACGACGCCACCGAGGAAGGCCCCCAGGCTGTTGCCGATGTTGAGGGCGGAGTGGTTCAGGGCGGCCGCGATGGACTGGTTGTCGCCCGCCACGTCCATCAGGCGCGTCTGGATCGTGGGGCTCAGCACCGACGACACGAACCCGACGACGAACACGAGCAGCGCCAGCGTGATGATCCAGAACGCCAGCACGGCGAGAAGGACGAAGACCACGGCCATCGCCGCGAGCCCGAACAGCAGCGTGCGTCTGAGGTCGATGTCGGCGAGGTGCCCGCCGACCAGGTTGCCGGCGGTCATGCCGAGACCCATGAGCACGAGGACGATCGGCACGGCCCACTCGGGCGATCCGGCCACCTCGGTCACGAGCGGGGCGATGTAGCTGTAGACCGCGAAGAAGCCGCCGAAGCCGATCGACCCGAGCCCGAGCGTGAACCACACCTGCCGGATGCGGAAGACGCCGAGCTCCTGTCGCATCGTCCGACCGGGAGAGCCGGGGTGCTTCGGGACGAAGAAGGAGATGCAGAGCGTCGCGAGCGCGAAGACCCCGGCGACGACCGCGAAGGCGGCGCGCCAGCCGAACTGCTGACCGAGGTAGGTGCCGAGCGGCACGCCCACGACGTTCGCGACCGTGAGGCCGGTAAGGATGAACGCGACGCCCTTCGCCCGATTGCCGGGGCCCATGACATCGGCAGCGACCAGGGCTCCGATGCCGAAGTACGCGCCGTGCGGCAGGCCGGCGAGGAACCGCGAGGCCCCGACCAGCTCGAACGTCGGGAGCACGACCGTGAGCGCGTTGAACAGGGTCAGCGCGAGGGCGAGGCAGATCATCACACGATGCCGGGGGAAGCGTGCGACGAAGCCGGCGATGGTCGGCGCACCCACCACGACGCCGAGCGCGTACAGCGAGATCAGCCAGCCGGCCTGGCTCAGTGCGTCTTCCGGGCTCGTGGCCCAGAGCGTGGGCAGGAGCTCAGTGGCGATGTTGGGCAGCAGGCCCATGACGACGAACTCGGTCATACCGATGCCGAAGCTGCCTATGGCGAGAGAGAGGAGCGCCCACTTCGCCGCACCCCTCGATTCAGTCGAGGGATTCACCGGGCAAGTCTACCGGGATGCTGGAGTGCACTCGAGGCGTCACTCCCCCGGTTCGTCGATCGCCGCCTCGAGGCGCTCGATCTTCGCGTCGAGCTCGCCGGAGTAGCCGGGCCGGATGTCCGCCTTGAGCACGAGCGAGACCCGGGAGCCGAACGGCATGACCGCCTCGGTCGCACGCTTGACGACGTCCATCACCGAGTCCCAGTCGGGCCCCTCGATCTCGGTGAACATGCTCGTGGTGCGGTGCGGCAGCCCGGATTCGCGGACGACCCGCACGGCGGCGGCCACGGCGTCGTGCACGGACGCGTCGGCGCGCTCGGATCCGTCGGCGGGCACGCCGCTGGGGGCGACGGAGAAGGCAATCAGCATGGTTTCACTCCCTGGTGCGGCTGGTGTTCGGTCGGGGCGTCGGCACGCGGACGACGGCACGGACGCCGACGACCAGCAGGACGACGAGAAGGATGTTGCGCAGGGTCATGATCACGATCGGCACGACCTCGGCACGCAGCAGGGCGTCGTAGCTCAGCGGGTAGACCAGGCACGTGAGCGCGCACAGACCGAGGACGAGCACGGCCGGCAGCCCCGAGCGCGCGCGGTCCAGCACGACCCAGAGCAGGACTGGTGCGATCAGCCAGGTCTGGAACTGCGGAGATCCGACCTTGTTCAGGACGATCAGGGCGGCCACGAGAGACAGCGCGAGCGGCGGGAACAGACGGGGGAAGGATGCTCCCCGCATCGCCTTGACGGCACCGATCGCCGCGAAGCCCGCGACCAGGGCCGCCATCGACGGTGTGAGAACGGCACCGACGGCGTCCGCGCCCGGTGCCGCGATCTGGAAGGTGAGGATGTCGAAGCTGTAGTCGATGCGCGCGGCGCCCACCGTGGCCATCCACAGGAACGGCGTGGCCGCGACGGCCTCGATCTGCAGCCCGCGGCCCGTCTGCTCTGTGAGGAACCCGAAGATCTGCCCGTCCGCCCCCAGGAGGAGGAGCGTGACGATGATGCCCGCGGTCACCGCCACCGCCGTCAGCAGGATCCGCATCCGGTGACGCGACGCCACGACGGCGGCCAGCACGAGTGCCCCCGGCCAGATCTTGATCCAGGCGCCGACCGCGAGCAGCGCAGCGGCGACTGCCGGACGACGGGTGAGCCAGAGCGCGCCGACGACCGCGACCGGAAGGGCGATCGCATCGATGCGGTAGAGGGCGATCGGCCCGAGCAGGAGCAGCGCCGCGATCCAGAACCACGCAGCCGAGCGTCGGGGGGACGACGGGGCGCGACCGAGGAGCACGCCGAACGCGACGGCGTCGAGCACCGTCACGAGGGCCGCCCAGGCGATCAGGTAGGCGCCGGAGACACCCACGACCCCGATGAGCGGAACCGACATCAGCTTCGCGATCACCATCGGGACGAGCGCGAACTGCGGGTACACCCAGGTCTCGGTGACGCCGACGATCGGGCCGCCGCTGACCGCGGCCGTGGCCCAGGGCTCGTACACGAGCACGACATCGCCCATGGGCTGGCTGGGATACACCCAGCCCGTCGCTGCCACGAAGACGTGGACGAGCAGGAAGCATGTCCAGGGCAGGACGAGCCGCCACGCCGTCGAGCGGCTCACGCCAGGACGTCCGCGATGGCGCGAGGCAGAGCCTCGGCGACATCCAGGGCGACGATCGGATGCCCGGGCGCACCGTCGCGCTCGTCCACCCCCGCCGCCAGACGACCCGCGTGCCCGTGCAGCCAGGCGCCGGCGGCAGCGATCTCGTCGAGCGGAGCGTCCGGGTTCGCGGCGATCAGCGCTCCGAGTACACCGCCCAGCACGTCCCCGGTACCGGCCGTGGCGAGCCAGCCGGTGCCGGCCGAGACCTGGATGAGGGAGCCGTCCGGGCCGGCGACGATCGTCGTGGCGCCCTTGAGCAGCACGACGGCGTCCAGAGCCGTGGCCGCTCGCGAGGCCGAGACCGCGCGGTCCTCGTCGCCCACCGGCGGCATGCCGAGTCGCGCGGAGAGGCGGGCGAACTCGCGCGCGTGCGGGGTCAGCAGCACGGGCGCGCGGCCGGCGTCGACCGGCGTCGCATCCGGACCCGCGGCGTCGTCGGGCACCACGAGGTCGAGCGCCCCGGCATCCACCACGACAGGCACATCGCCCGCCAGCAGCTCGCGGAGTTCACGTTCGTCGTCGTCGCTGCGCTGCGCCGCGTCCGTGCCCGATCCGATCACCCACGACCCGACGCGTGCACCGTCGGCCGACGCGCTCACGACCGTCTCCGGGCGCCGGGCGATGACGGCATCCGCCGCACGCCCTTCGCCGATGAACCGCACGAAGCCGGCCCCCGCACGCCAGGCGGCCTCGACGCCGAGCACCGAGGCGCCGGGGTAGGCCGACGAGCCCGTGCGCAGCCCGACCACGCCGCGCGAGTACTTGTCGTCGGCCGCCGTCGGCACGCGCAGCAGGCGCGCCGTGTCGTCGAGGGACCACTCGCGCACATCGACCATGACTCCACGTTAGCTGTCGCGGCCCTCGCGGCCCATCCGCGCAGTAGCGTCGGAGAGTGAGCATCCTCTTCTCCCCCGTGAGCATCCGATCCGTCAGCTTCCGCAACCGCCTCTGGGTGTCGCCGATGTGCATGTACAGCGCCGTCGACGGAGTCGTGCAGGAGTGGCACCACACCCACCTCGCGCAGTTCGCCTCGGGCGGTGCCGGCCTCGTCGTGGCTGAGGCGACCGCCGTGGTCCCCGAAGGGCGCATCTCCCCTCGTGACGTCGGCCTCTGGAACGACGAGCAGCGTGACGCGTGGGTTCCCATCGTCGACGCGATCCATGCGCGGGGCGCCGCCGCGGGCATCCAGCTCGCCCACGCGGGCCGTAAGGCCTCCACGTGGTGGCCGTGGGCCGACGAGCGCGGCTCGGTCCCGCCTGAGGAGGGCGGATGGACGACCACCGCGCCGTCCGCCGTGGCCTTCGACGGCTTCGCGGAGCCCGAGGCACTCGACGCGGACGGCATCGAGGCGGTCGTCGACGGCTTCGCCTCGGCCGCTCGGCGCGCTCTGGATGCGGGCTTCGACGTGCTCGAGATCCACGCCGCGCACGGGTACCTCGTGCATCAGTTCCTCTCCCCGCTGTCGAACCTCCGCGACGACGAGTACGGCGGCTCCCTCGAGAACCGCGCGCGCCTGCTCCTGCGGATCGTCGACGCGGTCCGTGAGGTCGCGGGCGACGGCGTGCCGCTGTTCGTCCGTATCTCGGCGACCGACCACGCCGAGGGCGGATTCACGCCCGACGAGGCGGCCGTCGTCGGCGGATGGGCCAGCGAGCACAGTGCCGACCTGATCGACGTCTCGAGCGGCGGCCTCGTCGCCCACCAGCGGATCGACGTGTTCCCCGGCTATCAGGTGCCGCTCGCCGAGACCGTCCGTCAGGGCGGACGCATCCCGGTCACCGCGGTCGGCCTCATCACCGCGGCCGAGCAGGCCGAGCAGGTGCTGGCCGACGGAGCGGCCGATGCGATCTTCGCCGGTCGCGAATGGCTGCGGGATCCGCACTTCGCGCTCCGCGCCGCCCACGAGCTCGGCGTCGAGGTCGCCTGGCCCCCGCAGTACGAGCGCGCGCACTGGCGCTGATCCACAGCACACGACGACGCCCCTC
>JAZBLS010000166.1:0-6563 GCA_037033365.1 Actinomycetota bacterium
TGCGCGGCGGCTTGTGGTTCCAGAAGCCGTTGCACTCGATCTCACCCTTGGCGCTCGCGAGCGGCGCGAAGCGGGTGTCGCCCGACGACTTCCAGTCGTTGTACTCGATGTCGAGCCACTCCTGGGGGTCGAGCTCCTGGTTGTAGCTGTCGAGGACGACGAAGCCCTTGTCTTCGAGCGCTTGTGACTTGATGTATCCCATGATCGAGGTCATGTCCCTTCATCGGGGGCCAGCACGTTTTAACAGGCCCTGATAAGGCGAGCCTAACAGGGGCTCCCTGGTGCGCCCCCGAGGGACGCCGTGAATAAGCGAATAGACTGATCCGGGCGCCTGGCGACTCCGAGGCGCCCGGCGTTACGGGAGGACGAGACACGGCATGGGCACTGCGACCAACGTCGAGGCGACAGCTGTCAACACGATCGAGTGGCTCGCACAGGACTCCACCACCATCGTCGTGCCGGTGTATCAGCGGCAGTACCGCTGGGACATCGGCGGGTGCGAGAGACTGCTCTCCGACGTGCGGGCCGTCGCCCGAGAAGACGCGACGCACCGCCACTTCATCGGCTCCATCCTCTCGGCAGCCGACGACTCGGACGCCGACACGGACCTCGTCCTGATCGACGGGCAGCAGCGCATCACGACGCTGATGCTGCTCGTGGCCGCTCTGCAGCACGCGGTGCGGGACACCGACCCGCAGCTCGCCGCCGAGCTCGCCAGGGTGCTCGTACGCCCCGACGACGCCGCGCGCACGAAGCTCCGCCCGCACGACGCCTGGGCCGACCTCTACGAATCCGTGGTCCTGGCCCGCGGCGACGGCGCAGATCGCGAGTCGCGCTTCGACGACAACTACGCCTTCTTCCGCAGCCAGGTGCACGCGGACGAGGTTCCGACCATCTGGCAGGGCCTCCAGCGCCTCGAGCACGTCTCGATCACGCTGGGTGCCGAGGCGAACGCGCAGCAGATCTTCGAGAGCCTGAACTCCACGGGTGAGCCGCTGCGCGATCACGAGCTCATCCACAACTACATCCTCATGGGCCTGACCCACGGCGAGCAGCTCGACGTCGAGGCGCGCTTCTGGATGCCGATCGAGCAGCACACGGGCGAGACGATCGGCGCGTTCTGGCGGCACTACCTCGTGATGACGACGGGGCGCGAGGTCGCGGCAGGCGGAGAGCACGGCGTGTACAGCGCGTTCCGTCAGTCGTTCCCCCGCGTCGATCTCGAGCACCTGCAGGCGGATGCCGAGGTCTGGCGTCACTACGCCGAGATCTACGGCATCCTGCTCGACCCCAGCCGGGAGGCGGATGCCGAGATCGCGAGCCAGCTGCGCTTCGTGAACACGTTCGGCCGGGCCGCGTACCCGCTCGTGATGAGCGTCTACAGCGAGCACGCCCGTGGGCTCATCCCCCGCGCCGAGCTCCTCGAGACGCTCGAGTGGATCCAGGCCATGTACCTGCGGCGCACGCTCGTCAACCTCCCGAACGAGCGGCTGGTCGCCCGACTCTGCCGTGCAAGGGCCCTGGGACGTGATGCCCTCGCCCGCGCGTTCGCCCGCATCACGCCCTCCGACGAGCGGGTGAGCGCGGTGCTGAAGTACAGCGAGCTCCCGCATCCGGCGTACGTCCTCGGTCGTCTCGAGGGCGTCGACGACCCCGCCGAGTACGACGTGGAGCACATCGTGCCGACGGTGCCGAGCGATCACTGGTCGGGCGACGGCGAACGCCCCTGGATCGACTACTCGGACGACGAGCGCAACGCGCATCGCGCACTCGCACCCACGCTCGGCAACCTCACCCTTCTCGAGCAGGGTCTCGCCGAGCGGGTCTTCGGGGAGTCCTACGCGGTCAAGCGCGACAGCGCATACTCTCGCAGCACGGTCGCCGAGACCCGCGCGCTCGAGCGCATCCCGACCTGGGGAACGGCCGCGATCTCCGATCGCACCGTTCGGCTCACCGCCGACCTGCTGCGGATCTGGGCCCGCCCCGCGCTGCCCGAGATCGACGACGACGGCCTCACTCCCATCCTCGACGCCGTGCGTCGGCGCGGGTGGCCCGCCGGCTGGGAGCGCGAGTTCGAATACGTCGAGTACCGGGGCGAGCGCTGGGAGGTGTACGACGTCAGGCACCTGTTCAACCGGGTCTTCCGTCGTGCCTGGACCGACACGCGCGACGCGGCGGTCTCGTACTGCGAGAGCCACGGCGGTCCGATCTACGACGACACGGCGTGGAAGGGTCAGTGGGATCAGCTCGACGAGACCCACCACCTCTACATGGGCTGGGACTCCAACTACATGATGAGCGCCGTGCAGGGCGTTCTGCACGAAGCGGGCATCGCCTCCGAGGTGTTCGTCAAGTACTCCTACATCGGGAATGTGATGTGACATGACCACGATCCGCCGTACTCTGCTCGACCTGACGATCGAAGAGCACACGCTCACGGTCCCCCTCGTCTGGGACGACCCCGCCGACACGAGGACGATCGACGTCTTCGTGCGCGTGGTTGCTCGGGAGGGCGGCGAGACGCTGCCGTACCTGGTGTTCCTGCAGGGTGGTCCCGGGCACGAGGCGCCACGACCGTTCCACTCCTCCACCGCGCCGCTGTGGCTCGACCAGGCGCTCGCCCACCACCGGCTGGTGCTGCTCGACCAGCGGGGCACGGGGCTCTCCTCCCCCGTCGGCGACACCGACCTCGAGCGCGGATCGGCATGGGTCGCCGAGCACCTCACGCACCTCCGCGCCGACGCGATCGTGCGGGACTGCGAGGCGATGCGCGAGCACCTGGGCGCGTCCACGTGGAGCGTGCTCGGCCAGTCCTTCGGCGGCTTCACCACGCTCGCCTACCTGTCGACGGACGCGGCCTCGCTCGACGACGTCTTCGTCACGGGCGGACTCAGCGCGGTGGGACGCCACCCGGACGATGTGTACGCGCTCTGCTACGACAAGATGCGCACGGCATCCGAGCGGTACTACCGGCGTTTCCCCGAGCACCGCGACGTCATGCGGCGCCTCGTGGATCGGGCGGATGCCGGGGACATCGTGCTGCCGGACGGCGAGGTCGTCTCCCGCTCCCGCCTTCGCTCGTTCGGATCAGCGCTCGGCACGGACGACGGCTGGCAGACGGTCTGGTCGCTGCTCGAGCGCGACCCCTCGTCGAACGCGTTCCGTCATGACCTCATGCACGCGATGCCCTTCGGCGGCCGCAACCCGCTGTACTTCGCGTTCCACGAGTCGAGCTACGCCGACGGACATGCCACCCGGTGGTCGGCGGAGCGCACCGAGCCCGACGACTTCCGCGAGGACGTCACGCTGTTCACCGGCGAGCACGTCCGCCGGGAGTGGACCGAGACGGTGCCGGCCTTCCAGCCCTGGCGCGACGTGACGCTCGAGCTGGCGGAATTCGAATGGCCGCGCCTGTACGACGCCGACGCGATCGCCGCATCCGGAGCGACGGGCGCCGCGGCCGTCTACGTCAACGATGTCTACGTGCCTCTGGAGTTCTCGCTCGAGACCGCGCGGCTGCTCCCGGGCGTCGAGCTCTGGGTGACGAGCGAGCACGAGCACAACGGGCTGCGGGTGGGTGACGTGCTGACGCGGCTGACCGATCTCGCACAGGGGCGCCGGATCCGCTGAGCGTCTTCGCGGTCGCGGTCGACGCGTACCATGGCGATATGTCCGAACTCGTCGGCGTCATCGGAGCGACCGTGCTCGTCCTGACGACGATTGTGCTCATCCCCCTGATCGCGCATCGTCACGCGTCGATGCCGCTCGAGAAGAAGTACGAGACGTCCGGCGGTGGTCTCAGCGGGGCATTCGATGCCGTGTGGTCCCCGACCGCGCACGAGGCGGGGATGGAACGCGACCGGCAGACCGCCCGCACCGCTCCGGCGCCGTCACCCGGCGACCCGCCGAACGGCATCCAGGGCTCGCGCATCACCCTCGACCTCTGACCCCGCCAGACCGTCTATTTCTGCCGAATGACCGAAACAGACCCTCTATCTCTGCCATATGGCATAAACAGACGGGGTGTGGTGGGGTACGCGAAAAGGCCCCGGTCCGAGGACCGGGGCCTTTCGATGCGGGGCGTCCTTACTTGGAGGAGCCGCCGAAGCCCTTGAAGCGCTGGTTGAACTTCTCGACGCGGCCGGCCGAGTCCATGATGCGCTGCTTACCCGTGTAGAACGGGTGCGAAGCCGAGGAGATCTCGACGTCGATGACGGGGTACTCGACGCCGTCGAGCTCGATCGTCTTGTCGCTCGTGACCGTCGAACGGGTCAGGAAGGTCTCGCCGGAGCCGAGGTCGCGGAACACGATCGCCTTGTACTCGGGGTGGATGTCAGTCTTCATGGGATTCCTTAGTTGCTGCCCTGGATTGTGCCAGGGACGAGGGAAGTCTGCGGTGCAGAGAGCACCAAGGATCGATTCTACCAGTAGTTCCGCCGCTGCCGGAACCGTGAGCGCGATCGATCAGGATGCAGCGCGGGCGGCGTAGCGGCCGTCCTCGCTGCTGAGCGTGATCGGCATGCCGAACGTCTCGGTCAGCGCCTCGGCGGTCAGCGTCTCGGCGATGGGCCCCGCCGCGACGATGGCGCCGTCGCGGATCAGGAGCACGTGCGTGAATCCGACCGGGATCTCCTCGACGTGATGCGTGACCATGAGCATCGCCGGCGTCGTGGGCGACGACGCGTAGCCGCTGAGAAGCGCGAGCAGCTCCTCGCGCGAGCCCAGGTCGAGCGAGGCGGTCGGCTCGTCCAGGAGGAGGAGCTCCGGGTCCGTCATGACGGCGCGCGCGATCTGGACGCGCTTCTGCTCACCGTCGCTCAGAGTCCCGAACGTGCGGTCGGCGAGGTGGTCGAGGCGCCAGTCACCCAGGACGCGCAGCGCGCGTCGCTCGTCGATGTCCTCGTAGCTCTCGTTCCAGCGGCCGAGCACCGAGAACGCTGCGGTCAGGACCGTGTTCAGGACCGTCTCGTCGCGCGGCACGCGCTTGGCCATGGCAGACGACGCGAAGCCGATGCGCGGACGCACCTCGAACACGTCGGTACGACCCAGGGTCTCCCCCAGGACCGTCACGGTACCCGAGGTCGGGTGCATGAGCGTGTCGGCGAGCTGGAGCAGCGTGGTCTTGCCGGCGCCGTTCGGACCGAGGATCACCCATCGCTGATCGTCGTCGACCTGCCAGGTCACGTGATCGATGATGTTGCGGCCCTCGCGGCGCACGACGACGTCGGTGAATTCCAGAGCGCTCGGCATGCACCCAGCCTATCGGCTCAGGAAGTCAGCTCCGCGTAGAGCGCGCGCGTGGTGTCGGCGATCGCGCCCCAGCTGAATTCGTCCCTCGCGCGCTCCCGGCCGGCCTCCCCGTACTCGCGCGCACGCACCGGATCCATGGCCACCTCCGTGAGCACGGACGCGAGGTCTGCGACGTAGCGCTCGGGGTCGACAGGCGTGCCGGTGCCGTCCTGCACCTGCTCGATCGGGACCAGGCGCCCGGTGACGCCGTCGGCGACGACCTCGGGGATGCCGCCGGTCGCCGTCCCGACGACCGCGGCGCCGCACGCCATGGCCTCGAGATTCACGATCCCGAGCGGCTCGTAGACGGACGGGCAGACGAAGGTCGTCGCCGCCGTGAGGATCGCCGAGAGCTCGTCGCGCGGCAGCATCCGCTCGATCCAGACGACGCCCTCGCGGGTCTGCTGCAGGAGCTTCACGCCCTCCTGCACCTCGGCCATGATCTCCGGGGTGTCCGGCGCGCCGGCGCACAGGATCAGCTGCACCTCCGGCGGCAGCAGCCTGGCGGCCTGCAGCAGGTACGGCAGCCCCTTCTGCCGCGTGATGCGGCCCACGAACACGACGGACGGCCGGTCGGGGTCCATGCCGACGGATGCCAGGAACTCGCGGTTCTGCACGGGGCGCCACCGCTCGACATCGATGCCGTTGTGGATGACCCGCACCCTCGTCGGGTCGACGGACGGGTAGCTGCGCAGGATGTCGGCACGCATGCCGGCGCTCACGGCGATCACCGCGGCGGCGTTCTCGTACGCCAGCTTCTCGATGCCGCTGGAGACCGCATAGCCGCCGCCGAGCTGCTCGGCCTTCCACGGGCGCAGCGGTTCCAGGCTGTGCGCCGTGAGGACGTGCGGGATGCCGTGCAGCTGCGAGGCGAGGTGCCCGGCGAAGTTCGCGTACCAGGTGTGGCTGTGCACGACGTCAGCCTCGGAGATCGCGGCCACGATCTCGAGGTCGGTGCCGAGCGTCTGCAACGCGGCGTTCGCGGAGGACAGCCCCGCGGGCGTCCGGTAGGCGAAGGTGCCCGGTTCATCGCGCTCGGATCCGAACGCGCGCACCTGCACATCGATACTCTGCCGCAGTGCCGCGACGAGCTCCGCGACGTGCACTCCGGCACCTCCGTAGATCTCGGGCGGGTATTCCTTCGTGATCATTTCGACGCGCATCCCTAGACGCTAGTGACTCGCCTGTCCAGATGCTAGTAAGCCGAGCCGCGCGGCATCTATGGTTGGTGCATGTCCGCACCAAAGAAGATCTTCGGCATCATCCTCGCCGGC
>JAZBLS010000167.1:0-6502 GCA_037033365.1 Actinomycetota bacterium
CGCGCGCAACAGCGAGTTCCAGGCGCTGCTGCCGATCCGCGGCAAGATCCTCAACGTGCAGAAGGCGTCGGTGGGCGACATGCTCTCCAACGCCGAGTGCGCCTCGATCATCCAGGTCATCGGCGCGGGATCCGGCCGCAGCTTCGACATCGACGCTGCGCGCTACGGCAAGGTCATCCTGATGAGCGACGCCGACGTCGACGGTGCGCACATCCGCACGCTGCTCCTCACGCTCTTCTACCGGTACATGCGTCCGCTGATCGAGCACGGTCGCGTCTTCGCCGCGGTGCCCCCGCTGCACCGCGTCATCGTGATCAACCCGGGCTCGAAGCCCAACGAGACGATCTACACCTACAGCGAGCAGGAGATGCACGCGCTCCTCGCGAAGCTGCGCAAGTCCGGCAAGCGCTGGCACGAGCCCATCCAGCGGTACAAGGGCCTCGGCGAGATGGATGCCGAGCAGCTCGCGACCACGACCATGGAACGCGGCGGACGTCTGCTCCGCCGAGTCCGCATGGAGGATGCCGAGGCGGCAGGCCGCGTGTTCGAGCTGCTCATGGGCAACGAGGTCGCCCCTCGCCGTGAGTTCATCATCGACTCCTCCGACCGGCTTTCGCGCGAGTCTATCGACGCCTGAGCCGCGCACGGCTGCGCCCCGGGGCCTCAGCGGTCCAGGATCGACGCGTCGAGCACGGAGCGGTACACGTCGACGAGGGCGTCCCGATGCGTCGTCTGTGCCACGCGATCGCGATGCGCGATGGCCGCTTCGCTCATTCGCGCGAGGCGATCGGGGTCCCGGCGCAGTGCCTCGAGTGCGGCGGCGAGTCCCTCGGCATCCGGTGTATCAGTGACGATGCCGCCTCCGGGCGGGAGCATCTCGGCGAGGTCAGGATCGGTCACGATGACCGGGAGCCCGGCCGCGATGCCCTCCAGGATGACCATGGGCTGATTGTCGAAGTCGAGTGACGTGGAGACGAGCACGTGGGCGTCGCGCATGCCGGCGAGCACACGGCTCTGCGGAACAGCCCCGTGCACGCGAAATCGCGATCGTGCGAGGTCCGCGGACCCGCGTGTCACCGCTCCGCGCGAGATGCCATCGCCGAACATCTCCGCAGTGATCGACGGGATGCGGCGGATCGCGTCGACGAAGATCTGCGGACGTTTCTCCGGAGAAAGGCGACCGCACCAGAGCACGCGGAGCGGCTCGCCGTCGCGGAGCACGCGGGGAGTGGGAGCACCGACCTCGTCGAGCACGGACTCCTCCAGCCCGTTCGAGAGCACCGACAGCGGAGTCTCCACACCCTGCGCGCGGAGCTTCGCCGCGAAGTGCCTGGACGGCACGATGACATGGTCTGCGTGGTTCGCCTGACTCACCATGAGGCGCCACATCCTCCGCGCCGTGCGGGTCCGCGCGTAGGGAGCGCTCGGGTCGAGTGCCGCGCGGTCGTGGCTCAGCCTGCGGCGGTGCATCGCCGCGAGCAGCGCCGTCGTGACCGAGGGCAGGGGCAGGACCGACCGCGTGTAGACGTCGATGCGGCCGTGCATGGTCTGCACCACGGGCAGGTCGAGCTCGCGCGCGGCCTGGAAGCCGGCGAGGGCCGCGAACATCTCAGTGTGGACGTGGACGAGATCGACCTCTCGCATCCGCAGCTCGCGGATCAGCGAGTCGGCCGCGGCGGACGGCGTCCAGGCGAACGGGTAGCCGTCCGGCGCGAAGCCGCGCGCGGTGGGCAATCGCAGGATGTGCGGATCCGAGCTCTCCGCGGCGAGCGGTGCGAAGACGAACACCTCGTGTCCGGCATCCTCGAGCGCCTCGCGGTGCGCCTTGATGACGGTCTGCACACCGCCCAGCGTCGGCAGGTAGTAGTCGGTGACCATGGCGATGCGCACCCGACCACAATAGGGCGGCTATCGTGAGGGGCATGTCCGAAGCCCGCGTGTTGGTGACGGGGGCTACCGGGTTCCTCGGGGGCCACGTCGTGCACGATCTGCGCGCGCACGGCGTCGAGGTCTTCGCGGCCGGGCGCAACGCCCATGCCCTCGCGGCGATCGCGGACGCCGACCACCGGGTCCTCGGCGACCTCGCCTCCCTCGCGTCGGAGGAGCTGAAGGTGGATGCCGTGATCCACTGCGCTGCACTCTCGACGCCGTGGGGCCCGTGGCGGGCCTTCCGGGAGGCGAACGTCGACGGCACCGCCCATGTCGTGGAGTTCGCTCGGCGGAACAGCGTGCGCCGTATCGTGCACGTGTCGTCACCCAGCGTGTACGCCGCTGCCAGGGATCGTATGGACATCTCCGAGGACGACGTCGATCAGGGCAATCGGCTCAACGGCTACATCCGCTCGAAGATCGCCGCCGAGCGACTCCTGGTCGAGGCGCAGCGATCGGGGGTGATCGACGAGCTCGTGATCCTCCGCCCGCGGGGGTTGATCGGCGTCGGCGACCCCAGCCTCGTGCCACGGCTGCTCGCCGTGCACGCCCGAACAGGGGTGCCCCTGTTCGACGGCGGCAGGAACCTGATCGATGTGACGGCCGTCGAGAACGTCGCGACGGCTCTCCGACTGGCTCTGGATCGTGGTGATCCGGCGGGCGGTGTGTACAACATCACGAACGGCGAGCCGCAGGAGTTCCGCACGCTGCTCACCGCCCTGCTCCGCCGGCTCGGGGAGACACCGCGTTTCCGCCCGATGAGCCGTCGGGCGGCGTGGGCGCTGGCTGCGACTCTTGAGGGCGTCTGCACCGTGGCGCCCGGACGCCCTGAGCCCCCGCTCACCAGATACACCCTGAGCACGATCGCCTATTCGCAGACCCTCGACATCACGCGCGCTCGGGAGCAGCTCGGCTACGCGCCGGAGATTCCGTTGAGCGATGCGCTGTCCCGCGTCGCTGCGCATCTGAGGACGGCCGCATGACCGGCCGTCTGCGTCACTACGTGTGCGGCAGCACCGCGCATGACCTCGGCGCGATGTTCCGCGGGTCCGAGAAGGAGATCAGGCAGTTCCCGGCCGGTGTCTTCCTCTACGACGGCTCGGACGGGCGGCGCGTGCTGTTCGACACCGGCTACACGACAGGGCATTGGCAGGCGGGATGGCGCGGAGCAGTGTACCGCCGCCTCCTGCCGCCGCGCGTGGAGGACGGCGATGACGTGGCGGCACAGCTCGCGGGCGACGGCGTCGCCCCGTCATCCGTCACGCACGTGGTGCTCTCGCACCTGCATCCCGACCACGTCGGCGGTGTCGGCCGTTTCCCGGGGGCGACGTTCGTGCGCACGGCCGGGCAGCGACGGACGCTCGCCGCGCCGAGCATCCGCAGCGGTGTGATCACCGGACTGCTTCCCTCGTGGTTCTCGACGGCACGGACGATCGACCTCGACGACGCTTCCTTCGAACCGTTCACGATCGCCGGGCAGACGCTCCGCGCCCACGACCTCCTCGGGGACGGGACGTACCTCGTGCTGGATCTGCCCGGTCACGCGGACGGCCATGTCGGCGCACTCGTGGAAGGGCGCGTTCTTCTCGCGGGAGATGCCGCCTGGGGGAGCGACCTGATCGAGCGAACCGATCGGCTCCGCTGGCTGCCGCGCGCCGTCCAGCATGATGCCGAGGGGTACACCGCCACGGCGGGGATCCTGCGCGACCTGGCCGCCTCGGGCATCCGCATCGTGTGCAGCCACGACCCGTTCGACGGGAGAGACCTGCTGTGACGTCGAAGCTCCGCATCCTGAGCGAATTCGCGGCGGTGCGCTGGTTCCGGCCCCTGCGCACGCGGGGGGCCGTCGAGCGGAGGCAACGTCGCCTGCTGCGCAGACACGTGCGATTCCTGCGCCGACGGTCGCCGTACTTCTCCGCTCTGCTGAGTGACGACGACTTCTCGCGCCTGCCGCTGATGGACAAGAGCGTCATGATGGGGCGCTTCGACGAGATCAACACCGTCGGCGTGAGCCGGGATGCGGCGCTGTCCCTCGCGATCGCGAACGAGCGCAGTCGGGACTTCCACGAGGATCTCGGCTCGAACTCCGTCGGCCTGTCCAGCGGGACGAGCGGGCATCGCGGACTCTTCATCGTGAGCGGCGCCGAGCGCGACGCGTGGGTGGGCAGCGTCCTGGCGCGCACGCTGCCGCGCGGCCGCCTGCTCGGGCACCGGATCGCTCTGTTCCTGCGGGCCGACAACACGCTCTACGAGTCCGTCGGGTCGCGAGCGGTGTCGTTCCGCTACTTCGACGTCTTCGCCGACATGGGCGAGAACCTGGCCGGCCTCAGGGAGTACCGGCCGACGATCCTCGTCGCGCCCCCATCCGTGCTGCGCGTCATCGCACGGGCTGCGGATGCCGGGGAGATCGACGTCCGTCCCGCCAAGGTGTACTCGGTCGCCGAGGTGCTGGAGCTCGCCGACGCGCGCAGGATCGCGGAGTCTCTGCGACAGCCGGTACTGCACCAGCTCTATCAGTGCACCGAGGGCTTCCTCGGCCACACGTGCGAGCGCGGAGTCCTGCACCTCAACGAGGACAGCGTGCTCTTCGAGCGGGAGCCGCTGGGCGATGGGCGCTTCGTGCCCATCGTGACGGATCTGCGGCGGCGAGCCCAGCCCATCGTGCGATACCGGCTGGGCGACATCCTCCGCGAGCGTGCGGAGCCGTGCGCGTGCGGGAGCGTGCTCACCGCGATCGACCGCATCGAAGGACGCGAGGGAGACACGCTGCTGCTCCGCGGGCGCGGCGGCGGGACTGTGCCGGTCTTCGCCGACGTCATCGCGCGAGCCCTGTTGTACGCCGATGGATTCGACGAGTACCGGGTCGCGCAGACGGGCGCGTCGCGCCTCGAGATCGCTCTCGACGTGGTCGATGATCGATCTCGGCGTCGCGTCGCTGAGGAGGTGCACGCGCTCGTGGATCGGCTGGGTGTCGAACGCCCGGACCTCGAGTTCACGACGTACGCCCACGACGGAGCGGTCAAGCTCCGTCGTGTCATCAGAGTCTGGGGGGACGAGCAGCGATGAGGAACTGCGAGATCGCGGGGTGGGGGACATCCCTGCCCGCGCGCACCGTCCGGTTCGGCGACGAGGTGCGGTACCGGATCGAGGACGACGTCTCGCACCTGGACATGCTGGCCGAGGCGTGCGAGCGGGCGCTGGTCCAGGCCGGCATCACGGCGGACGACGTCGACCTCGTGCTCGGGGCATCGGCGGCCGGCATCCAGCCGATCCCGTGTACGGCGGCACTCGTGCTGGAACGGCTGACGCTCACCGGTCGTGCCGCGGCCTTCGACGTCAACTCGACGTGCACGAGCTTCATCACGGCGCTCGACGTCGCCTCCCGCTACCTGGCAGCCGGCGATCACGAGACGATCCTCGTGTTCGCGGGTGATGTCGGGACGCGATTCCTGAACCCCGACCAGCGGGAGAGCTACGAGCTCTTCAGCGATGCGGGTGCCGCCGTCGTCCTCCGACGCTCGGCTGACCCGTCGCGTGGAGTGATCGCGAGCGCCCAGCGCACGTGGCCCGCATACGCGCACGACACGGAGATCAGGGGCGGCCTCTCGCGGTCGCCCGCGCAGGCGTACGCCGACTCCGCGCCGGGCGACTACCTGTTCGACATGGACGGCCGCCGTGCGCTCCTCGGGATGATGCGAGTGCTGCCGGACTTCTTCTCGGACTTCCACGCATCTTCGGGCGTCGCCTACGACGACGTGGCGCTGTGGGTGCCGCACCAGGCGTCAGCGGCTCTCGGCCCGATGCTGGACCGCCTGGGCATCCCCGCCGAGCGGCGGATCGACGAGGTCGCGGCGTTCGGGAACATGGTCTCCGCCTCCGTGCCGTTCATGCTCGCGCGCGCTCTGGACAGCGGGCGCGTGGGTCACGGGGACACCGTGATCCTGTGCGGCACGGCCGCCGGACTCACCGCGAATGTGCTGGCCCTGCGTCTCTGACACGCGGGTCAGACGACGCGCAGATCAGACGAGCGTGCGACCGATGCTCCCGATCACGCCGTCGATGGGCTGCCCCGACGCGTCGCGGCGCGCACCGGCATCCGGCAGCTTCCGCACCGCTCCGGTCGGGTCGACCGCCATGGCGGGGCCGGGTCCGACCCACGCGACCGTGAGACGGTCCTCACCCTTCAGGAACGCGTGAGCGCGGACACCGCCGGTCGCACGGCCCTTGGCCGGATACTCCGCGAACGAGGTGACCTTCGCACGGCCGGGCTCGGTACCCGGCAGCACGCTCTCCGCTCCGGAGACCGTGGCGACGACAGCCTCGGAATCCGGGCGCACGGCACCGAAGAACAGCACGGATGCGCCGGCTCCGAGCTTGATCCCGGCCATACCGCCGGCAGGGGCTCCCTGCGGGCGGACGGAGGACGCGGCGAAGTGCAGCAGCTGTGCATCCGTCGTCAGGAACACGAGCTCGGCGTCATCTGAAGCCTCGGCCGCTCCGACGACGGTGTCGCCCGGCTTCATGCCGATGACCTCGAGGTCAGGACGCACCGGGAGGGCGGAGGGGACGATGC
>JAZBLS010000168.1:0-6380 GCA_037033365.1 Actinomycetota bacterium
GGCGACCGACGCCGCGCTCCAGCCGAGACCTAGCAGGATCAGCGCGACGATCACTCCCCACTCGCTGTCGTTCGCTAACACGGCGAACGACAGCGCTCCTGCCAGGAGCACCTGGCCGAGGAGCACGACCTGCAGGCGCCCCCATCGATCGGCGAGGATGCCGAACAGCGGCGACAGCGCATACATCCCGCCGACGTGCAGGGCGATCGTGATGCCGACGAGCGCGGAGACATCGGCCGGTGTCGGGTCCATCCCGTCCATGCCGTGCGCCATGTGCGCCAGGTGCACGGGAGTCATCGCCATGACCGACGCCATCACGACGTGCGAGCCGGCGATCGCGAAGATCGCGTACCGCGCGACGACCGGGCGGTCGGCCGTGACCGCACCGACCGCTGCGGCCGACGTCGTCGCGAGGCGCTGGGCCGCCAGCAGCGGATCGGGTCGCAGCGCTACGAGATAGAGGATCAGCGCGGCGCACTGCGCCACGAACGAGAACGCGTAGGAGCCGGTCTGCGGCGGCATGCCGATTGCGGCGCCGACGATCTCGCCCGGTCCGAGCAGGAGCGGCCCGGCCACCCCTCCGATCGTCGTGGCCCACACGACGATCGACAGGTCACGTCCCCGATGCCGCGGGGCAGCGAGATCGGTCGCTGCGAACCGCGACTGCAGGTTGCCCGCGTTCCCGGCGCCGATCATCAGGATGCCGATCAACAGAAGCGGGAAGACCCGCACGGATGCCGCGAGGATGACGATCGCGATGCCGACCAGCGCGAACAGGTTGCCGAGAGTCAGGGCCCGCCGCCGCCCCACCTTCGATGCGAGACGGGCGAGCGGGATCGCGCACAGGGCGGCGCCGAGCGTGACGGACGCCGTCGCGAGGCCCGAGAGCGCATCGCTGCCGGAGAGGTCGGCGGCGAGCAGGGCTCCCAGCGACACGGTCGCTCCGAACGCGATGCCGCCGAGGACCTGCCCGAGCGACAGCACGACGACCGTGCGACGCTGGACCGCCGCCTGCTGCTCGCCCGTGAGTGCGGTCATCGCCCCGCGGAGGCGTTGCGCACGCTGCTGCGCAGGATTCCGAGACCCGTGATCTCGACCTCGACGGTGTCGCCCGCATCGAAAGAGCCGACGCCGGCGGGCGTGCCAGTGAGGATCACGTCACCCGGGAGCAGCGTGAACACGGCCGACGCGTACGCGATGATGTCGGCCACGGAGTGGATCATGTCGGTGAGCGGCGCCGACTGGCGCACCTCTCCGTTGACCCTCGTCTGCAGGGTGGCCTGTGCGGGGTCGAAGTCGGTGTTGATCGTCGGTCCGAGCGGGCAGAACGTGTCGAATCCCTTGGCGCGCGTCCACTGACCGTCCTTGCGCTGCAGGTCGCGAGCCGTGACGTCGTTCGCGATCGTGTAGCCGAGCACATGGTCGAGGGCGTCCGCCGCCGAGACGTTCTTCGCGACACGGCCGATCACCACGGCGAGCTCACCCTCGTAGTCGGTCTGCTCCGAGAGCGCCGGACGGATGATGGCATCGCCGGGACCGATCACCGAGGTGTTCGGCTTGAGGAACAGGAGGGGCTCCTCGGGAGCCTCTCCCCCCATCTCGGCCGCGTGGTCGTGGTAGTTCTTGCCGACGCACACGATCTTCGAGCGCGGGATCACGGGGGCGAGGAGCACGGCATCCGCGATCGGCACCCGCGCGCCGGTCGTCTCGTACCCGGCGAAGAGCGGATCGCCCTGGAGGACGACGAGGTCGGTGTCATCGACGATCCCGAAGAGGATGGCGTCGTCATGGCTGAAACGGGCGATCTTCATGCGTCCAGCCTAGCCAGCGGCACCGACGCGAAAACCCCGCCTCCGCCGAGTCGGCGCAGACGGGGTCTCAGATCGTCGGTCGGTCAGGCGTCGAGGCGCACGAGCCAGCCGTGGCGGTCGTCGCGACGACCGTACTGGATGTCGGTGAGCTCTTCGCGCAGCGACAGCGCGAGCTCGCCGAGCGGCTGCGCCTCGTCGAAGCCGTCGCCGACCAGCGCGCCGATAGGGGTGAGCACGGCGGCGGTGCCGCACGCGAAGACCTCGACGATGTCGCCGGACGCCACACCCTCGCGCCACTCGTCGATCGAGATCGGACGCTTCTCGACCGTGTAGCCACGGTCCTCGGCGAGCTGCAGGATCGAGTCGCGCGTGATGCCCTCGAGGATGCTGTCGGACTCGGGGGTGACGATCCGGCCGTCCTTGAAGACGAAGACGACGTTCATGCCGCCGAGCTCCTCGACGTCGCGGTTCTCGTTCAGGAACACGACCTGGTCGCAGCCCTTCGCGCTGGCCAGCGCCTGCGGCAGGAGGCTGGACGCGTAGTTGCCGCCGGTCTTGGCCTTGCCGGTGCCGCCGCGGCCGGCGCGGGAGTGCTCCTCCGAGAGCCAGATGCGCACGGGCTTCACGCCGCCGGTGAAGTACGCGCCCGCCGGGCTCGCGATCACGTAGTAGGCGACCTTCTGCGCCGCACGGACGCCGAGGAAGGCCTCCTTGGCGAACATGAACGGACGCAGGTAGAGGCTCTGGTCCGCGCCGGACGGGACCCAGCGGCCGTCGACCGCGATCAGCTCGCGGAGCGACTGGATGAAGTACTCGGTGGGGAGCTCCGGCAGCGCGAGGCGCCGGGCGCTCGCCTGCATGCGGGCGGCGTTGCGGTCGGGTCGGAACGTGTGGATCGAACCGTCCTCGTGGCGGTACGCCTTGATGCCCTCGAAGATCTCCTGGGCGTAGTGCAGAACGGATGCCGCGGGGTCGAGCGGGATCGGGCCGTACGGCTGCACGCGGGGACGGTGCCAGCCGCCCTTGACCGACCAGCAGATGTCGACCATGTGGTCCGTGAACACGACGCCGAACCCGGGGTTCTCCAGGACCTCGGCCACGCGCGCGGGCGTCGCGGCGTTCAGGTTCTTCGTCACCGCGAACTCCAGCGGAGCCACGGACGTCTCTGCGTCGATGGTGGTCATGTCTTCATCCGTTCCTTGTGGGTGGGCGCGTCCTCGCGCCGCTTCAGCCTACGCCGCCGCTCAGAGCCGCGCAGCGATGGCGGAGCCGATCTCCGACGTCGTGCGCGCCCCCGCACGGGCGGCGATGTCGGACTCGACGGCCGCGCTCACGCGAGCGGCTTCCGCCGAGAGTCCGAGGTGGTCGAGCAGCAGTGCGATAGAGAGGATCGCGGCGGTCGGATCGGCCTTCTGCTGCCCCGCGATGTCCGGCGCCGAGCCGTGGACGGGCTCGAACATCGACGGGAAGGTGCCGTCGGGATTGATGTTGCCCGAGGCTGCGAGTCCGATGCCGCCGGTGACGGCTCCCGCGAGGTCTGTCAGGATGTCGCCGAACAGGTTGTCGGTGACGATCACGTCGAAGCGTGAGGGGTGGGTGACGAGGAAGATCGTCGCCGCATCGACGTGGAGGTAGTCTACAGCGACGTCGGGGTACTCCGCGGACACCTCGTTCACGATCCGCTGCCAGATAGCTCCGGCGTGTACCAGCACGTTCGTCTTGTGCACGAGCGTGAGCTTCTTGTTGCGGCGCTCCGCGAGGTCGAAGGCGTACCGCACGACGCGCTCGACGCCGAACGCCGTGTTCACGGACGTCTCGTTGGCGACCTCGTGCGGCGTGCCCTTGCGGATCGCGCCGCCGTTGCCGACATAAGGACCCTCTGTACCCTCACGCACGACCACGAAGTCGATGTCGCCCGGGTCGGCGAGGGGACCCGAGGCGCCGGCGAACAGCTTCGACGGGCGCAGGTTGACGTAGTGGTCGAGCGTGAAGCGGAGCTTCAGCAGCAGGCCGCGCTCGATGTTGGCATCCTTGAGGCGCGCGTCGCCGGGGGTGCCGCCGACCGCTCCGAGGAGGATCGCATCGTGCTCGGCGATGGACTGCAGGTCGGCATCCGTGAGCGTGTCACCGGTCTCGAGGAAGCGGGCGGCTCCCAGCGAGAATCGTGTCTTGTCGAAGCGCACATCGCTGTCCGCGGTGACCGCGTCGAGGACCTTCTCTGCTTCGGCGATGACCTCAGGACCGATGCCGTCCCCGGGGATGACGGCCAGTTTCACGACACGCGACATGACACTCCTTGCGGCGGGATGGTCCGGCGCACGCCCGATCGGTTGCCGAGCGGGCCGGTCCCTCCAGCGTAGTGGTCAGTGCGTGGGCGCCTTGCGCAGTGTGACGGCTGCGATCACCCCGGCGACGACCACCAGCCCCGCACCGATCAGGGACGTCACCATGACGCCCGAGCCGAACGCCGTGGCCGCAGCCTCCCACAGGGCGTCGCCGAGCTGGCCCGGGAGCTCCCGGGCCGCCGTGTACGCACCCGCGAGGGTCTCCCCCGCCGCGTGAGCGACGTCGGAGGGCAGCCCCTCCGGCAGCACCAGGGCGCCCCGGTAGAACGCCGTGATGAGGCCGCCGAGCACGGCCGTGCCGAGCACCGCCCCGAGCTCGTACGCCGTCTCCGACACGGCGCTCGCGGCTCCGGCCTTCTCGGCGGGCGCGCTCGACAGGATCAGCTCGTTGGAGATCGTCTCCGCCGCCCCGATGCCGATGCCGAGCACCACGAAGGCGAGGATGAGCGGGGCGACGCCGTCGTCGGACGTCGTGAATGCCACGAGCAGGTAGCCCGCGACCGAGAAGACCAGCGCAGACGGCACGAGGATGTGCGGGGGCACGCGGCGAGAGATCGGCACCACCGCGAGTCCGGCGACGATCATCGCGACCATGCCCGGCACCAGCGCCGCTCCGGCCAGCATCGGCGAGAGGCCGAGCACGAGCTGGACGTGCTGGGACACGAAGTAGAGGAAGCCGACGAGCGCGACGACGCTCAGGAGGTTGACGAGGATCGCCCCGGAAAACGTCCCTCGCCGGAACAGCGCCATGTCGAGCATCGGCACGTCCGAGCGCAACTGACGGCGGACGAAGAGCCAACCCATGAGCAGGCCGAGCGCGGCCCACCCTCCCGCGTACAGCGACGGACCGTCGACCGCGAGGGACTTGATGGCGTAGACGACCGGGATCATCGCAGCCATGGACAGCACGATGCTGGTCGGATCGATGCGCCCCGGATGCGGATCGCGGCTCTCGGGCACGAGCAGTGGCGCGGCGATGAGCAGCGGGATCAGCACCGGCACGGCGAGGAGGAACACGGAGCCCCAGTCGAAGTGTTCGAGCAGGAATCCGCCGACGATCGGTCCGAGTGCGGCTCCGGCCGAGAATGCGGACGCCCACACGGCGATCGCAAGACGACGCTGATCACGGTTCAGGAAGATCGAGCGCAGCAGCGACAGGGTCGACGGCATGAGCATGGCACCGAAGAACCCGAGCAGGGCACGGGCGGCGATCAGAAGGCCCGCCGTCGGTGCGAACGCAGCGAGGGCGGACACCACGGCGAAGCCGGTGGCGCCGATGAGCAGCATCCGGCGTCGTCCGAAGCGATCCCCGAGGGTGCCCATCGTGACGAGCAGCCCCGCGAGGACGAGCGGATACACGTCGATGATCCAGAGCTGCTCCGCACCCGTGGGAGCGAGCGCGATCGAGATCTCCGGCAGTGCGAAGCTCAGCACCGTGTTGTCGACCGAGACGAGCAGCACCGGGAGCATGAGCACGACGAGCGCAGCCCACCCCCGGGCGCCGACGCGCGGGGCATCCGTCTCGATCATCGGGATCGACGCAGTGCGGGACATGCAACACCTCTCAGGTTCTGGGTCGGTTACTAAACCGTCCAGATGGTATAGTAACAGAATTGCCGCCGCCGATCACGCTACGGTGAGCGCAGACGAACAGAGGACTTCCATGCCCAGACCCCCGCTGGCACGCGAACGCGTGCTCGATGCCTTCGAGGCGATCGTGATCGCCGACGGGGAACGGGCGGCCACGCTCGACGCGACCGCGAAGGCCGCCGGCGTCTCGAAGGGCGGACTCCTCTATCACTTCGGGTCGAAGGACGAGCTCGCCGCGGGACTCCTCGACCGCCTCGACGCCCTCACCACGCTCGACCTCGAGCGCATGGCAGCCGCCGACGAAGGTCCGGTGGCCTACTACGTGCGCACCTCCGTCATGGAGGACGATGCCCTGGACCGCGCACTCGTGGCGACCTCGCGTCTCGCGCAGGGCGGTTCGCTGCCCGCCGGCGAGGCGCTGCGGGAGGTACGGAGGCGCTGGTCGGAGATGATCCGACCGCACGTGCGGGATCAGGCGAGCCTGGACCTCGTGATGCTCGTGAGCGACGGCCTGTACTTCAACAACTCGCTCGACGTGAACGGCGAGGAGCACCTGGTCCCCCATCACGACGAGCTGGCCGCTCTGATCGAGCTGGTCACGCGCGCCACGGCGCCGTAACCGCGAACATACGAG
>JAZBLS010000169.1:0-6294 GCA_037033365.1 Actinomycetota bacterium
CGCCTCCGCGGCGGTCGCAGCCCAGGCGGCGGCACAGGCCGACGCCTCGGACGACGTGAACGCCGATGCCTCGACGGCGGCCACCGCGAACGCCTCTTCGACCGCCGAAGCGGCGGCCACGGCGGACTCGTCGACCGACGCCTCGTCCGAGGCATCGACCAACACGAATGCGGCGGCCTCGGCATCCGCATCGGCCGACGCGACCGCGGATGGCGACCCGTCCGCTCAGGCCGCGGCAGAGGCTTCGGCGTTCTCGGACGCCACGGCCATCGCCTCGGCAGCGGCAGACGCCAGCGCGGAGTCGGCGGCAGAGGCCGCGGCGCTCGTGACGGCATCGGCCGACGCCTCGACGACGTCCACATCGGACGCGAACGCTCAGGCGGCGGTCGCGGCTCAGGCGGCGGCGCAGGCGGATGCGTCGGACGACACGAACGCCGAAGCCTCGGCGGTCGCCGACGCGAACTCCTCGACCTCGGCGCAGGCCGCGGCCGTGGCGGACGCGAGCGACGAAGCCTCGGCGGACACAGCGACGAACGCGAATGCGGCGGCCTCGGCCTCCGCATCCGCGAACGCCGACGCCTCCACCGCAGCGGTCGCCTCGGCCTCCGCTCAGGCGGCAGCCTTCGCGGACGCGACGGCCGAAGGATCGGCAGCCGCCGATCCGGCAGCTGAGGCAGCATCGCAGGCGGCGGCCACGGCCACGGCGTCCACCGCGGCGACGGCAGACGCCACGTCGGCGGCGAATGCGAACGCGGCGGTCGCTGCTCAGGCGGCGGCCCAGGCTGACGCGTCCGACGACACCGCGGCTCAGGCCACGGCCGTCGCCAACGCGAACGCTTCCTCGGCATCGGATGCCGCGGCGATCGCGAACTCGTCGACCGATGCGTCCTCCGAGGCGGCGGCGGCTGCGCAGGCCGACACCAACGCCTCGGCGTCGGCGGCGGCCTCGGCGCAGGCGGATGACGACAGCAACGCCTCGGCTGAGGCCGCGGCGGTGGCTGCGGCACTCGCCGACGCGACGAGCAGCGCCTCGGCAGCGGCAGACGTCTCGGCCAGTGCGGCAGCGCAGGCGGCGGCGACCGACGACGCATCCTCGGATGCCTCGTCGACGGCCACCACCGATGCGAACGCATCCACCGCGGCTGCGGCCCAGGCCGCCGCGCAGAACGACGCGACCTCCACCAGCGCGGCAGACGCGTCGGCATCCGCTGACGCCGACCCCGACGCCTCGGCGGCCGCGGCGGCGAACGCATCGTCCTCCGCGACGGCATCCGCTTCGGCGGCGGCAGACGCGTCGGCCGAAGCCACGGCTGAGGCATCCGCCTCCGCCACAGCCTCCGCATCCGCTGACGCCTCCGCATCCGCTGACGCCTCGGCATCCGCTGACGCGGCGGCCGACCCGACGGGTGGCATCGCGATCACCGTGACGATCCCGAGTCTGGAGAGGGGCCAGCAGCAGACCGCTGTGGGTACCGGCTTCCGGGCCGGCGAGGTCGTCACCGGGGTGATGAGCTCCGAGCCGCTGGCACTGGGAACCCAGGTCGCGAACGCTCAGGGCACCGTCACCTTCACGTGGACGATCCCGGCGGACACCGACCTCGGAACGCACACCGTGACGCTGACCGGAGCGAGCTCCGGCGCCGTGGCGACGACGTTCCAGGTGGTCGCCTCGGGACTCGCGACCACGGGTGGTGAGGTGCAGGGCGGATGGATCGCCCTCGCGGCCGTGCTGCTGATGCTCGGCCTCGGCGCGATCCGGGTCGCACGTCGACGGGTAGCCACGGTCGACATCGAGTGACAACCGAGGAGGAACGCGGGAAGGTCGGGGCCGCCCCCGCGGCGGCTCCGACCTTCAGCGGTCAGAAGGAATGTGAATGAGCACGATCACGCAGACGACCTCTGACGAGCGGGACGTCGAGCAGAACCTCGAGCAGGACCTCGAGCAGAGCGCGGGCGCCGCCGACACGGCTGTCTCGAGACCGCGACCGACATGGTGGGTCAAGCTCATCGCGTTCGCCGCCTGCCTGCTCACGCTGTGGCACGTGGGGGCGTCTTTCCTCTGGATCGCGCCCTATTCGGCGCTGCGCGAGATCCCCACGCAGAAGGTGCTCGCGGGGTACATGCTGCCGATGTTCGGGCAGTCCTGGAGCGTCTTCGCCCCGGAGCCGATCAACGGCGACTACCACTTCAACGTCCGCGCCGTGATCGAGAAGGACGGCCAGGAGGTCGAGACGGGTTGGGTGAGCGCGACGGACGTGGAGCTGTCGATGATCCGCTACAACCTCTTCCCGCCCCGCGCCGGCATCCAGTCGAGCGAGGTCGCGAGCGGTCAGATGAACGCGTACAACAAGCTGTCGGACGAGCAGAAGGCGGTCGTGGCGCTCGACTTCGCCGAGGGGGAGTGGGAGGACTGGATGGTCCGGTCCTTCGACGAGCTCGAGGGTGAGAACCCCTCGACCGATGCCTACATGGCGGAGGAGCACCTCTCCACGGCGTATGCGACGCAGGTCGCCTACGCGATCTGGGGAGCGGATGCCGTGATCGAGGTGCAGTACCGCGTGAGCCGGCAGAACGTCGTGCCCTACGCCGACCGGCACGACCCGAGCGCGCAGCGCCCGGACCCGACGTTCTCGACCACCGGCTGGCGCCTCCCTATAGAAGAGGAAGGGCAGAGTCGCGAGAACTTCGCGAACACGTTCCGTGCACAGTTCGAGAGGAACCAGCAGTGAGCGCGCCCACGAGGACCCCGACGAAGAGGGGCACGAAGACCGGTGTGCCGAAGAAGATCGGCGAGAAGAAGCAGGATGCCGCGCCGGCGCGACCCTCCGCGCCGGCATCCGCTCCCACCGCTCCCGCGGCGCCGAGCGCGCCGGCTCCGCCGCAGGCCTCGTTCCCCACGCGCGTCCTGACGTTCGCGTCCTCGATGATCGCGGGCTTCTGGGCCATGGTGCTGTCTGCGGTCGAGCGCATCTCGGCGTTCGTCGCCTCGTGGCTCTTCGACGGCAAGAAGGCGCTGTACGGCCTCGCCGTCACCCGCATCCTGTTCGGAATCACCGCGATCGGTCTCCTCGCGGCGAACTTCTCGACCCGGCTGTACACGTTCGGGTCGGGATCCGCGTGGAACGGCGAGCTGGCGCAGCCCGTCAGTGACTTCCCGCAGATCTGGGTCTTCAGTGCCTTCCACGCCGCCATGGGCAACGACGTGGCGTACACCGCGCTCTACCTGCTGCTGGGAGTCCTCGCCGTCCTGTTCGTGCTCGGCTGGCGGTTCCGCATCGTGCTGCCGGTGTTCTTCTGCCTGTGGGTCGGCTTCATCGAGGCCAACGACATGGTGGGCGACCAGGGCGACAACATGTTCCGCATCGCGCTGCTCCTGCTCTTCTTCGCCGATCCCGCCGCGCGCTGGTCGCTGGACGCCAAGCGCCGGGCGCGGAGCGGCGAGTGGTTCGCCCCCGGCAGCCAGCCCGCGCTCCTCGGAACGGTGTTCCACAACCTCGCGCTCGTCGCCCTCACCGCCCAGGTGTGCTTCGTCTACGCGTCGGGCGCGCTGTACAAGGCGGGCGGCGCTCCGTGGGAGGAGGGCTACGCGATCTACGACCCGCTGCAGACCGCGCGATTCGGAACGTGGCCGGTGCTCAGCGATCTCGTCACGGCGTGGGGCCCGATGGTCGTGGCGGCGACGTGGGGCTCGATCATCCTCCAGGTGGCGTTCCCGCTGATGCTGCTCACGCGGCCCACGCGTCTGATCGGCCTGATCGGCATCCTGTCCTTCCACATCGGCATCGCGGTGCTGATGGGTCTGCCGTGGTTCTCGCTCACGATGATCGCGATCGACGCGATCTTCATCCGGGACCGCACCTGGTCGCGTCTGAGCGCGGGCGTCGCGCGTCGATGGCAGGAGTCGAAGACGGCTCCGCCGCCGGGAGCGCGCGTCGAGGCATGACCGCCGGGTCTGTGACGCGGTCTGTGGTCTGACGACAATCACCAACGCGACCCTCGCGATCAGCCGTTGGAGGAACTGTACAGTCGAGTTCTTCAACGGTTGTGGCAGACCTACCATGGCGGTATTCCTTTACTTCTCCCCGAGAGGACTGCTCATGGTCGACGCCGCCGTCCGTCCGAAGACGATCCGCCCCGCCGCATCCGACGCGAACCCCACGTTCGATGTCGCGACCGTCACCGATCTGCTGATGGGCACCTGGGCGGACACCCGCCGCGAGGCCCGCGAGATGATCAAGGACTCGGCCTTCTGGCGCCAGGACGACCTCGGCAAGGACGAGCACCGCGAGCGCGTGCTCAGCCAGCTGCACCTGCTGGTCGAGAACAAGGCCGTGCACCGGGCGTTCCCCAAGGCCCTCGGCGGCGAGGAGAACAACGGCGGCAACATCGCGGGCTTCGAGGAGCTCGTCGTCGCCGACCCCAGCCTGCAGATCAAGTCGGGCGTGCAGTGGGGGCTGTTCGGGTCGGCGATCCTGCAGCTGGGCACCGCCGAGCACCACGAGAAGTGGCTGCCGGGCGTCATGGACCTGTCGATCCCCGGAGCATTCGCGATGACCGAGATCGGTCACGGGTCCGACGTCGCCGCCGTCGGCACCACGGCGACGTACGACGCAGACACCGAGGAGTTCGTGATCCACACGCCGTTCCGCGGCGCCACGAAGGAGTACCTCGGCAACGCGGCACTGCATGGCGTCGCCGCCACGGTGTTCGCCCAGCTCATCACGAACGGCGTGAACCACGGCGTGCACTGCTTCTATGTGCCCCTGCGCGGCGAGGACGGCGTCGACCTGCCGGGCATCGGACGTGAGGACGACGGTCTGAAGGGCGGCCTGAACGGCATCGACAACGGTCGCCTGTCGTTCGACCAGGTCCGCATCCCCCGCACGAACCTGCTGAACCGCTATGGTGACGTCGCCGCCGACGGCACGTATTCGAGCGCGATCGACAGCCCCGGTCGTCGTTTCTTCACGATGCTCGGAACGCTCGTGCAGGGCCGCGTCTCGCTCGACGGCGCCGCATCCTGGGCGTCGGCCCTCGGACTGAAGATCGCGATCACCTACGCCACGCAGCGCCGCCAGTTCGACGGCGCCGACGGGCAGGAGGTCGTGCTGATGGACTACGGCAAGCACCAGCGCCGTCTGCTGCCGCGTCTCGCGACCACCTATGCGCTGATCTTCGCGCACGACGAGTTCCTGCAGAAGTTCGACGGAGTGTTCTCGGGGCGCACCGACACCCCGGAGGACCGCGAGGATCTCGAGACGCTGGCTGCAGCCCTCAAGCCGCTGTCGACCTGGCACGCTCTCGACACTCTGCAGGAGGCCCGAGAGGCCTGCGGCGGAGCGGGCTTCATGTTCGAGAACCGTCTGGTCGGCCTCCGCGCCGACCTCGACATCTACGTCACTTTCGAGGGCGACAACAACGTCCTCCTGCAGCTGGTCGGCAAGCGCCTGCTCACCGACTACGCGAAGCAGTTCACGGGCAAGGATGCCGCGGCCCTGGCGAAGTTCGCTGTCGGCCAGACCGCGGGCAAGCTGTTCCACGGAGCGGGTCTGCGTCAGTTCGGCCAGTCGGTCGCCGACTTCGGACAGGTCTCGCGCTCCGTCGAGAACGGACTCCGCGAGGAGCAGCAGCATCTGCTGCTCGCCGAGCGCGTGCAGCAGATGGTCGCGGACATCGCCGGACGCCTGCGCGTCGCCGGCAAGGACAAGGCGCTCGGCGCCCGACTGTTCAACGAGAACCAGGCCGAGTTGATCGAGGCGGCGCGCGCGCACGCCGAGCTGCTGCAGTGGGAGGCGTTCACCGACGCGATCCGCCGGGTCGAGGATGCCGACACCCGCAAGGTCCTCACGTGGCTCCGCGACCTGTTCGGTTTGCAGCTGATCGAGAAGCACCTGGCCTGGCACCTCATCAACGGACGCCTCTCCATGCAGCGGGCGCAGGCCGTGTCGAGCTACATCGACCGTCTGTGCGCGCGGCTCCGCCCCTACGCGCTCGACCTCGTCGACGCGTTCGGGTACGAGCCGGAGCACGTCAGGGCGCCCATCGCATCCGGTGCCGAGAAGAAGCGTCAGGACGAGGCCCGTGCGTACTACGCCGACCTCGCGGCATCCGGCGCGGCTCCGGTCATGGAGAAGGCTCTGAAGAAGAAGCGCTGACCCACCCGGGTCGTTGAGGTCCCGTCGGTCGTTGAGCGAGGAGCGCAGCACCGAGACGAAACGCGGTGACTGTCATACGAGTCGTCACCGCGTTTCGTCTCGCTTCGCTCGCTCAACGGGCGAGTGCTCCCCCTCCGGG
>JAZBLS010000170.1:0-6246 GCA_037033365.1 Actinomycetota bacterium
CACCAGACCGATGTTCTTCAGCGTCGCGGTGACCTCGTCGATGTTGCCCGTGAGGAAGTCGTCGAACTCCGCGCCGGTGAGGAAGGCGTCCGCCCACCCCTTCGTCTCGAGCTCATCGGCCCAGGCCTGGGAGTCGTGCAGCTCGGTGACGATCCGAACGAGCTCGTCGCGGTCGGCGTCGGAGATACCACCTGGTGCGATCACGCCGCGCCAGTTCGTGAGCACGACGTCGTATCCGGCATCCGTGATGGTCGGCACGTCGGGAAGCTGCGTGACCGGCTCCTCCGACGACACCGCGAGCGCGCGCATGGTGCCGGCGTCGATGTGCTGAAGGAACTCGCCGACGCCCGAGATGCCCGCGGCCACCTTTCCGCCGAGGATCAGCGAGGTCGCTTCCCCGCCGCCGGAGTTCGGTGTGTAGTTGAGCTTCTCGGCGATCTCGGCTCCGTCGAGACCCGCCTCCTCGAGCATGAGCCCGGCGAGGATGTGGTCCGCGCCGCCGGCCGAACCGCCGGTGATCGTGACGGCCTGCCCCTTGTCGACGACGTCCTCGACGAGGTCCTCCAGGGTGTCGTACTCCGAATCCGCCGGGACGACCACGACGAGCGGCTCGTCGGTGAGTCGGGCGATGGGCGTGGTGTCCTCGATGCGGACGGCCGAGGCGTTGGTCTCCACGGCACCGACCATGACGAGGCCCATGACCATGAGCGTGTTCGCGTCCTTCTCGTTCGCGAGCTGAGCGAGTCCCACGGTCCCGCCGGCACCGCCGACGTTCGTCACGGGCGCGGAGCTCACGACCTTCTCCTCGGTGAGGAGCTGCGAGAGCGAGCGACCGGTCTGGTCCCAGCCGCCTCCGGGGTCGGCCGGCACGACGATGTTCACGTCGGTGATGGACGAGGCCTCGCCGTCTCCGCTGTCGGCGGGTCCGTCGGTGCCGCTGGAGCAGGAAGCGAGGGCGAGGGTGGCTGCGGCGGCCAGCGCGACCGCGGCGGCCATTCGGGATGTGTTCATTGCGCTCCTCCTTGAGCGTCGATGTGCTGTCCGTCCACCCTGGGAGCGGGCAGCTCGGCCCTCAAGCTTCGGAAACCATTGGTCGCGTTCCGAAACTATTGGTCACGATCGGCATCGATGCCGGCTCGCGGGTCACCACGGACCGGGCGACAATGGTCTGGTGGCTTCGAAGATGACGCTCCGGGTGCAGCTGCTCGCGCTGCAGGCGCTGATCGTGTTCCTGGTGACGCTTGCCACGGGCATCGTTGCCGGGGCGTCTCAGGAGCACGCGCTCCGCGACGCCTACAAGGATCGGATGCAGGCGGTCGCCCAGTCCGTCGCGGCCCTCCCGACCGTGATCGAGGCGTTCGACGATCCCGATCCCGCAGCCGTCATCCAGCCGATCGCCGAGGTCATCCGGGAGGCATCGGACCTCGCCTACGTCGTGGTGGCGAACGGTCAGGGCATCCGGTACTCGCATCCCAATCCCGACCGCATCGGCGAGGAGGTGTCGACCGATCCCTCCGTCCCGCTGTCGGGGGCGATCTACGTGGGCACGCAGACCGGCACACTCGGCACCTCATGGCGGGTCAAGGTGCCGATCCGCGACGATGCGGGCACGGTGATCGGCACGGCATCCGTCGGCATCCTCGAATCGGAGCTGAACGAGGAGTTCACGGCGAACCTCAGCGGTCTGATCTCGGCGATGCTCATCGCCGCGGTGCTGGGCGTCTTCGGCTCGGCATGGGTGACCTCGGTGATCCGGCGGCGCATCTACCGGTTGGAGCCGCATCAGATCGCGGCGCTCGTGAAGAACCAGGAGACCACACTGCACCGCCTCAGCGAGGGCGTCATCACCGTGAACGACGCCGGACGCATCACCCTCGTGAACGACGCTGCGGCCCGGCTGCTCGAGAGGGATCCCGCCGATCTCGACGATGCGCCCGCCGACGAGGTGCTCGGCGAGGAGCTGGCGCGGCTCCTCCGTGAGGGCGAGGATGCGGGACGCCCGGTGATCGTCGGCTCGCACGTGCTCGTCGCGCGGAGCACCGGCAGCCGGATCGACGGCGAGGGCGTGGAGGCGACGCTGCTGCTGCGTGATCACACCGAGCTGAACGACGTCGTGCGTCGCGTGGAGGCCGCGGATGCGATCATCGCGTTCCGCGAGCGCTTCGGGCTGCCCAAGGGGCTGAGCCTGGAGACCCTCGATCGTGTCGGCGCTGCCCTCATCGCCCGCCCCGAGGCCTCTGCCCAGGAGATCGGCGACGACCTGCAGATCTCCCGGGTGAGCGCGCGGCGCTATCTCGAGCACCTCGCGAGCTCGGGACGGGCCGTGCGTTCGCTCGACTACTCGACCAAGGGACGACCGGGCACCCGCTACCGCGCGACCGGACCGGCCTGACGCATCTCGACTCTGGGACTGAGTGCCCTTGTGTGCGACACTGGATCGCACCACGTCGCGAAGGCCCGGATCGAAGGAGATCTCATGGTGCGCAGTCCTTTCCCCGATGTCGACATCCCCGACGTCTCCGTCCACGAGTTCCTGTTCGGCGACGTCGACGAGGACCGTCTCGACACCGTCGCCCTGATCGACGGCACCAGCGGCGCCGCGACGACCTACCGCCAGCTGATCGGGCAGATCGATCTCTTCGCCGGCGCTCTGGCCGCGCGAGGAGTCGGGGTCGGCACGACCGTCGGCATCCTGTGCCCGAACACGCCCGCGTTCGCGACGGTGTTCCACGGCATCCTCCGCTCCGGCGCCACCGCGACGACGATCAACTCGCTCTACACGCCGGAGGAGATCGCGAACCAGCTGACGGATGCCGGGGCCACCTGGCTCGTGACCGTGTCGCCGCTCCTCCCGGGTGCGAAGGCGGCAGCCGAGTCTCTGGGGTTCGCTGCGGATCATCTGATCGTCCTCGACGGCGCCGACGGGCATCCGTCCCTCCCCGCCCTGCTCGGCGAGGGTCATTCCGCGCCGGAGGTGTCGTTCGACCCGGCGACGCACCTCGCCGTCCTCCCCTACTCGTCCGGGACGACGGGGCGGCCGAAGGGCGTGATGCTCACGCACCGCAACCTCGTCGCGAACGTGAGCCAGTGCAGGTCGACGATCTCGCTCGGCGACGACGACCGCGTGCTCGCCGTCCTGCCGTTCTTCCACATCTACGGCATGACCGTGCTGTTGAACTTCGCCCTGCGTCAGCGCGCGGCGCTCGTCACGATGCCGAGGTTCGACCTCGCCGACTTCCTGCGCGTGGTGCAGGAGCACCGCACGAGCTGGGTCTTCATCGCCCCGCCCATCGCGGTCGCACTCGCGAAGCACCCGCTGGTCGACCAGTACGACCTGTCGGCGATCAAGGTCATCTTCTCGGGAGCCGCTCCGCTCGACGGCGCGCTGGCGTCCGCTGTGGCCGCGCGCCTCGACTGCATCGTGTGCCAGGGCTACGGCATGACCGAGACGAGCCCGGTGACGCACGCGATCCCCTACGACCGCGCGGACATCGATCGCTCCTCGGTGGGCACCCTGCTGGCGAACACCGAGGCGCGACTCGTGGCGGAGGACGGGTCGGACGTCGAGGTGCCCTCAGACGGCGCGAGCGCGCCCGGCGAGCTGCTGATCCGCGGACCGCAGGTCATGGCCGGGTACCTCAACCGTCCGGACGCGACGGCGGAGATGCTCGACGCCGACGGCTGGCTGCACACCGGCGACGTCGCGACGGTCTCGCAGGACGGCATCTTCCGGATCGTCGATCGGCTCAAGGAGCTGATCAAGTACAAGGGCTATCAGGTGGCGCCGGCGGTGCTCGAGGCGGTCCTGCTGGAGCATCCGTCCATTGCCGACGCGGCGGTGATCGGCGCTCTCGACGAGGACGGCCAGGAGGTGCCGAAGGCCTTCGTCGTCCGGCAGGCGGGTGCGGTACTCGACGCGGATGCCGTGATCGCCCACGTGGCCGCGCACGTCGCCCCGCACGAGAAGGTCCGTCAGGTGGAGTTCATCGACGCGATCCCCAAGTCCACCTCGGGGAAGATCCTCCGCAAGGACCTCCGCGCCCGCTGACGCGTCCGTCTATTTATGCCGAATGACCGAGATAGACCTTCTATTTATGCCGTTCGGCACGAATAGACGGTTTGTTGGCCGCTGGATGAGGCGCCGCGGACACGACGAAGCCCGCCGCCCCGTGAGGAGCGACGGGCTTCGTCGTATGAGCGAGATGCTTACTCGGACTTGTCCTTGACGGCGTCCTCGGCAGCGGCCTCGGCTGCTTCGCCCTCGGCCTGCGACTCGGCGCCGGCCTCGGCTGCATCCTCTGCTGCGGCGTCCTCGGCGGGAGCCTCCTCAGCGGGAGCCTCCTCGACGACCTCGGCCGGCTTCTCAGCCTTCTCGGCCTTCGGAGCGGCTGCAGCGGACTTCTTCTTCGGGGTGACGGGCTCGAGGACGAGCTCGATCACGGCCATCGGGGCGTTGTCGCCCTTGCGGTTCCCGACCTTGGTGATGCGGGTGTAGCCACCGTCGCGGTCAGCGACGAGGGGCGCGATCTCGGCGAACAGGGTGTGCACGACATCCTTGTCACCGATGACCGAGAGAACGCGACGACGAGCGTGCAGGTCTCCGCGCTTGGCGAAGGTGATCAGGCGCTCGGCGAGCGGACGGAGGCGCTTGGCCTTGGTCTCGGTCGTCTTGATCGACTTGTGGGTGTACAGAGCCGCCGCGAGGTTGGCAAGCAGCAGGCGCTCGTGTGCGGGGCCGCCTCCGAGGCGGGGACCCTTAGTGGGCTTGGGCATAATCGTCTAACTCCTGGTCAGAAAGGTCGGGTTTCAGAAGGACTCGTCTTCGCTGCCGCCGTAGAAGTGGGCGCCGTCGAAACCGGGCACCGAATCCTTGAGCGACAGACCGAGCGAGATGAGCTTGTCGCGCACCTCGTCGACCGACTTCTGGCCGAAATTGCGGATGTTCATGAGCTGCGTCTCCGACAGGGCGACGAGCTCAGAAACGGTGTTGATGCCCTCACGCTTCAGGCAGTTGTACGAGCGGACCGACAGGTCGAGGTCCTCGATCGGCATCGACAGCTCGCTGGAGTTCACAGCCTCCACCGGCGCCGGGCCGATCTCGATGCCCTCGGCCTCGACGTTCAGCTCGCGAGCGAGACCGAACAGCTCGGTGAGCGTCTTCGCAGCCGACGCGACGGCATCGCGGGGGCTGATCGCCGACTTGGTCTCGACGTCGAGGACGAGCTTGTCGAAGTCGGTGCGCTCACCCGCACGGGTGGCGTCGACGCGGTAGCTGACCTTGAGCACCGGCGAGTAGATCGAGTCGATCGGGATCTGACCGGCCTCTGCGTACTCGTTGCGGTTCTGCGTCGCCGAGACGTAGCCGCGGCCACGCTCGATCGTGAGCTCGAGCTCGAACTTGGCGGTCTCGTTGAGCGTCGCGATGACGAGCTCGGGGTTCTGGACCTCGACACCGGCCGGAGCCGAGATGTCAGCGGCGGTCACTTCGCCCGAACCGGTCTTGCGCAGGTACGCGGTGATGGGCTCGTCGCGCTCCGACGAGACCACGAGCTGCTTGATGTTGAGGATGATCTCGGTGACATCCTCCTTCACGCCGGGGATGGTGCTGAACTCGTGCAGCACGCCGTCGATGCGAACGCTGGTGACCGCGGCGCCGGGGATCGACGACAGCAGGCTGCGACGAAGCGCGTTGCCGATCGTGTATCCGAAGCCGGGCTCCAGAGGCTCGATGATGAACCGGCTACGGTTCTCGACGATCTTTTCCTCGGTCAGTGTGGGACGCTGTGCAATAAGCACTCTGTGTTCCTTTCGATCACATGCCCGCTATATGACATGTGGTGGGGTGAGGTCTTGAGTTGTGAAGTCGATGCCCGCACGCGGGCATGCGAGGGATGCCGTGGCATCCCTCGCATGAGCCGTGTCAGACGCGGCGACGCTTCGGCGGGCGGCAGCCGTTGTGCGCCTGCGGGGTGACGTCCTGGATCGAACCGACCTCGAGGCCTGCGGCCTGGAGCGAGCGGATCGCGGTCTCGCGGCCGGAGCCCGGACCCTTCACGAGGACGTCGACCTTCTTGACGCCGTGCTCCGCAGCCTGACGGGCAGCGGACTCGGCAGCCATACCGGCGGCGTACGGGGTCGACTTGCGCGAGCCCTTGAAGCCCACGCCACCCGACGATGCCCACGCGATGACGGCGCCGGACGGGTCGGTGATCGAGACGATCGTGTTGTTGAACGTCGACTTGATGT
>JAZBLS010000171.1:0-6174 GCA_037033365.1 Actinomycetota bacterium
GCAGGAACGACGGGTCGTTGATGGCGTGCCCCGGCAGCTTGCCGTGCACGCACGAACGCAGCATGGCGCCGATCGCGTCGTCGCGCTGACCCGCGGGTGCCGCGTCGTCGCCGCGCATCACGGTCACGAGGTCGTACTCGGCGTTCGAGAACAGGCAGTTGCGCAGCTGGCCGTCGGCGGTGAGGCGCAGCCGGTCGCACGCGCCGCAGAACGGTGCCGTGACCGAGGCGATGACGCCGACCTCGTGCGGTCCGCCGTCGATCCGCCACTTCTCGGCGGGAGCACCGCCGCGCCCGGCCACGGGTTCGAGGCTCCACCGCTCGCCGAGCTTCTCGAGGATCTCCTCGCGCGTCACCATCGACGCCCGGTCCCAGGTGTGACCGGCATCCAACGGCATCTGCTCGATGAAGCGCAGCTGCGCACCGACGCTCATCGCGAACGCGACCAGGTCGGGCAGCTCGTCGTCGTTCACGCCCCGCATCGCGACGGCGTTGAGCTTGAGGGGTCGAAGAGCGGATGCCGCCGCTGCCGCGATGCCCTCAAACACGTCGTCGATGCGGTCACGACGGGTCAGGTCGGCGAAGCGCTGACGGTCGACTGTGTCGATGCTGATGTTCAGCCGCGTGAGTCCCGCATCGATCAGGTCGGGCAGCTTCTTCGCGAGGCTGATGCCGTTCGTCGTCATCGCGACCTCGACGGGTCCGTCCTCACCCTGGATCTGCGCGATCCGACGCACGACATCGACGATGTCGGCGCGCAGCAGGGGCTCACCACCGGTGAGACGGAACGTGCGGATGCCGAGCGATGCCGCCACCTGCGCGATCTCGACGATCTCGTCGGTCGAGAGGATGCTGGTGCGCGCGAGCCATTCGTTGCCCTGCTCGGGCATGCAGTACGTGCAGCGCAGCGAGCAGCGGTCGGTCAGGGAGATGCGCAGGTCGCGGTGCACACGGCCGTGCGTGTCGACGAGTCCACCGGTCGCCGACGGCGCCGCCTCGACGGACACCGGTTCGGGCGCGCGCCGACCGATCACGACCGGTACGGCGGTCACCGTGTCCTCCCGCTCCCCCACATGTTCCGAGACTAACCCCCGCGGGAACGCGGTCGGCGCGATCTCGCGCGACCCGGGGCGCATTGCCAGGTCGGCGCGCCGATCCTCCGTCAGTCGACGGCGACGAAGCGCACCGACGCCGGGCCGATGTGCAGGTGGATTCGGTCGCCCGGCGCCACCCCTGCAGCATCCGCCGCCACGTCGACCGCGCCCGCATCCGTATGCACACGCGACCCCGCGAGGGTCGGCTCGACCCTGGTGACCACGGCCTCCCACGAGACGGGGCCCGCGGGAGCTTCCCCGACACGCACGTCTCCCGACCGGAATACCGCGGCGAGCGGTCGACCGTCTTCCGCTGCGAGCGCGCGCGACCCCGGATCCACGCTCTCGAGACACAGATCACCTCGACGCCACGCCCCTCCGTCTGCCACGCCGAGCAGACGGTTCACGTCGGCGATCGACGCCACAAAAGCGGATGCCGGTGCCCCCAGCACCTCGCGGACCGGTCCCGACTGCGAGACCTGCCCCGACTCGATCACGATCAGCCGATCCGCGAGCGCGACGGCGTCCGCGGCGTCGTGGGTCACGGCGACGGTCGTGGTCCGGACGAGCTGGTCGCGCAGCATCCGCCTGATGTCGCCCGCGGTCGCGGGGTCGAGCGCGACGAGCGGTTCGTCGAGCAGCACGACGCGCGGTTCGGCCGCGAGCGCTCGAGCGACCGCGACGCGCTGCTGCTCGCCTCCCGACAGCTCGTGCGGCATCCGGCGGCCGGCACCCGGGAGTCCGACGCGGTCGAGCCATCCGTCGGCGACGATGCCGGCCTTGCGCACGTCGACTCCACCGGCGCGCGGCCCGAACGCGACGTTCTCACGCGCCGAGAGGTGCGGGAACAGGCGCGGCTCCTGCCCGAGCAGGACGACCCCTCGGCGCATCGGCGCAGTCTGCACGCGAGGTGCGTCGACGCGGTCGACCACGCGGCCCTCGACCGCGATCTCCCCGCCGTCGAGCGGCTCGAGGCCGGCCAGCGCCTGCAGGAGGGTCGATTTACCCGCCCCGCTCGGGCCCATGACCGCGACCGTCTCTCCCTGAGCGACCTCGAGAGCCACGTCCACCGTGAAGTGCGGTCGGCTCACCACGACCCGGGCGCGCAGACCCGCGCTCACCGCCCCACCCCCGGTCGCCAGCCGCGCACGAGCAGCAGCACGACGATCGCGGCGGCGAGGAGCAGGAGCGCGAGCGCGACCGCGGCTCCCTGCGACACCCCGGCGCCGTTGAAGGCGGTGTAGATCGCGAGCGGCATGGTCTGCGTGACGCCGGGGCGGTTGCCGGCGAAGAGCGCGGTCGCGCCGAACTCACCGATCGCGCGAGCGAAGCACAGCACGACCCCCGCGACGATGCCGGGGGCGGCCAGCGGCAGCGTGATGCGCCGGAGGATGGTCCAGCGGCCGGCGCCGAGGGCCGCTGCGGTCCGCTCGTACTCGACTCCTGAGGTCCGGACGGCCCCCTCGACCGCGAGCACGAGGAACGGCAGCGCGACGAAGGTCTGCGCCAGCACCACGGCCGGGGTGCTGAACGAGAGTCCGAGGCCGCCGAGCCATCCCGCGCGCCCGAACAGGTAGAGCAGAGCGACGCCGCCGACCATCGGTGGCAGCATGAGGGGGATCGTCACCGCTGCGCGCAGGATCGCCGCCACGCGGGGGCCCGACCGCGCGATCAACAGCGCGAGCGGCACTCCGACGAGCGTGCACAGCGCCGTCGCGACGAGGCCCGTGCCGAGTGACAGCAGGAGAGCGGAGCGCGCGACGTCGGACGTGACGTCGGCGATGAATGTCGACCACTCCACTCGCCCGATGAGAGCGACCAGCGGGAGGACGAGGAAGGCGAGGCCGATCAGTGCGGGAACTGCGAGCGCGCGCGGCGCGTATCCGCGAGAACCGGCCGCACTCATGACTTCCCGAACCCGAACTCCGCGAGGATCCGCTGTCCCTCGTCGGAGAGCACGAAGTCGACGAAGGCCGCCGCGGCGTCGGAGTTCGGCGCCTCCGCGAGCGCGGCGATCGGGTAGTGGTTGACGACGTCGTCGGCGCCGTCCGGCACGATCACCTCGACGTCGTCACGCCCGATCACGTCGGTCGCGTAGACGAGTCCGGCGTCGGCCTCGCCCGTGGCGACCTTGGTGAGCACGGCCGTCACGTTCTGCTCCAGGCTGGCGGGCGAGACGGAGACGTCGGCGTTCTCGAGGAGTGCGGTGGATGCCGCCCCGCACGGCACCTCGGGGGCGCACAGCACGGTTGTGACGGTGGCGAGATCGGCCAGGGTCTCGACGCCGCCGCGGTTGCCTGAGGGCACCGCGATCACGAGCGTGTTGGAGGCGAACAGCGCGGGGTCGACCGCGGCATCCTCCAGCTTGTCCATGTTGGCCTCGTCGGCCGAGGCGAACACGTCGCCCGGAGCGCCCTCGATCAGCTGAGTGACGAGGGTCGACGACCCGTCGTACACGGGCGTGACCGTGACCTCGGGATGCTGCGCCGTGAACGCCTCGCCGATGGCGTCGAACGCGCCGGCGAGCGAGGCGGCGGCGTAGACCGTGAGCTCGCCGGACGGACCGGAGGTCTCGGTCGCGGGGGCCTCCGCGGTCGCGGCGCAGCCCGAGAGGGCGAGGGCCGCGATGGCGGCGACGGCGAAGAGGGATCGGCGGTTCATGTCAGCTCCGGGGCACTTCGACGACGACGGTGGTGGCCTTGACCGAGGCGGTCGCGAGAGAACCCACCTCGAGGTGCAGCTCGCGCGCGGCCTCCGCCGACATGAGCGAGACGACGCGGTGCGGCCCGGACTGCAGATCGACCTGCGCCATGAGTCCGTCGATCTGGACGCGGGTGACGATGCCCACGAAGCGGTTGCGGGCGCTCGACAGGCCGTCGCCGGGATCGGAGACCTCCTCGGCCAGCGCCACGGCACGCGCGGCGAGGGCGTCTCCCGGGATCTCGGCGGGCACGGCATCCGTCGTCGGGAGGAGTCCCTGGTCGATCCAGCGCCGCACGGTGTCGTCGCTCACGCCCAACAGCTGCGCTGCGCGGGCGACTCGGAAGGTCTGCATGCCCCGACGCTACCGCAGATACGGTCCACAGGGGTCAATATCTCCGCATATGCGGGCGGCGACTTCGAGAGTTGGACGATCAGCCTCCACACCGGGCCCCGGGCATACCCTGAACCCATGCAGCCCCTCGTCGAGCCCGTCCCGTCCCTGGAACCGACCGAGCTCATCCGCACTGCACGTCATGCGGTGCTCGCCGGCATCGGAGAGGAGGGGCAGCGCCGGTTGTCGGCCGCGCACGTCGCGGTCGTGGGTGCGGGCGGCATCGGCTCCCCCGTGCTGCTGGCCCTCGCCGCGGCGGGCGTCGGCACGATCACCGTGATCGACGACGACGTGGTGGAGCTCACGAACCTGCAGCGGCAGCTCGCGCACCGCGTGGCCGACATCGAGACGCCCAAGACGACGTCGGCGGCCCGCGCGATCACAGACCTCTCGCCGGGCGCCGTCGTCCACACGCATACGCTGCGACTCAACGCCGAGAACGCACGGGATCTGTTCGCGGATGCCGACATCGTGGTCGACACGAGCGACTCGTTCGCCACCCGCCGCGACGTCGCCGCCGCGACCGAGGGCCTCGGCGTTCCGCTCGTGTGGGGCGCCGTGCAGGAGTGGCACGCCCAGGCGACGGTCTTCTGGTCGACGCCGCCCGAGGGGCGCGCCGCTGTCGTGCTCGCCGACCTCTTCCCGCTGGGCACGGAGGGCGAGCCGCCCAGCTGCGCCCAGGTCGGCGTGCTCGGGGCACTGTGCGTGCAGGTCGGCGGGATCCTCGCCGGAGAGGTCGTCAAGCTCGTCACGGGCGCGGGCGACCCACTGCTCGGCCGTCTGGCGATCATCGATGCGCTCAGCGCGAGACAGCACGAGGTCGCGATCCGCTCGGCGGTGGCCGCATGAGCGCCGCACAGACCCCCTCGACACAGAGCCCCCGCCGCACGGTCGAGGAGCAGCTGGCGAAGGTCCTGGATGCCGTGCAGGTCCTCCCGCCCGAGATCCGCCCGCTCCGCGAGGCGGCGTCCCGCACGCTGGCGGCACCCGCCATCGCGGCGCACGACATCCCGCTCTTCGACAACTCAGCCATGGACGGCTTCGCCGTGCGCTTCGAGGACGTCTCCGCGGCATCCGCCGACGCGCCCGTGACCCTGCGCGTCGTCGCCGACCTCCCCGCCGGCGTCTCCGACGACCCGCCGCTGCAGCCCGGCGAGGCGGCGCGCATCATGACCGGCTCACCTGCACCCACCGATGCCGACGCGATCGTGCCGTTCGAGGACACGGCGGGAGGACTCGCCGACTCGCTCGGCGAGGTGCGCGTGCTCCGCGCCCCCGCGGCATCCGGCGCCTTCCTCCGTCCTCGCGGAGCCGACATCGGAGCCGGCGACCAGGTCGTGCACGCCGGGGAGCGCCTCGGCCCCTTCCAGCTCTCCGCCGCGGTCGCGGCCGGCGTCGACACCGTCTCGGTGACACGGGCACCGCGCGTCGCCGTCGTCTCGACCGGCAGCGAGCTCGTCGCGCCGGACGAGCCGGCGACACGCGGCCGCATCCCTGACTCGAACGGGCCACTGCTCGAACTGCTCGTCGCCGAGACCGACGCCGAGGTCGTACTCGTCGCGCGGATCACCGACGACGCCGAGGCCGTGCGGGCCGTCACCGCCGAGGCCGTGGAGCGCGGAGCCGACGTGATCGTGTTCACCGGCGGAGTCAGCGCCGGGGCGTACGAGCCCGTGCGCGGTGCCTTCGACGGCGGCGGCGAGGTCGAGTTCGCGAGCGTCTCGATGCAGCCGGGCAAGCCGCAGGCGTTCGGGACGCTGGGCTCCGGGACGCTCGTCTTCGGTCTCCCCGGCAACCCCGTGAGCGTGGCGGTGTCGTTCGAGGTCTTCGTGCGCCCGGCCCTTCTCGCTCTGCAGGGCCGCGCCGAGATCCAGCGTGCGCGCCTGCGGCTCACGGCGGATGCCGACTGGACCACGCCTCCCGGTCGACGTCAGTACCTTCCCGCCGTCGTCGACCTCGCGGCCGGCACCGTTCGCCCCGCGACCGC
>JAZBLS010000172.1:0-6083 GCA_037033365.1 Actinomycetota bacterium
GCAGTGCTCGCGTCGGCTCGCCCTCGTACGCGGGCGCTGCAGCGGCCGCTGCATCGCCCGGAGCGCCTGGCCCCCTCGTCGCCGCCGCCTCACGCGCTGCGCGGCGCGACCCGGGCGCGGGTGGCGCGTTGTCGACCGTCGGCAGCTGCGTGGTCGGTTCGGGGAGGTTCTCGAACAGGTCGCCCAGACGGGCATCCGGATCGTGCTGGGGGGAGGCACTCTCGCGTTCGGGCATTGTCAGGGGGACTCCTCGTCGAGCGGAATCGTGGCTCCGGGCGGGTTTCCGGTGCTCTTCTCCGTGTCTATAGCCTGCTGCAGCAGAACGACCGCGGCGACCTGATCCACAATGCTACGAGAGTTCTTCTGGGATCTGCCCGAAGATCTCAGCGCGGCGTGTGCGGTGACGGTGCTCAGTCGCTCGTCGACGAGCCGCACGGCGATCGAGGTGCGCGCCTGCAGCGCGGCCGCGAACTCTCTGGCATCCGTCGTCGACGCGGTGTCGACGCCCTGCAGATTCACGGGCAGCCCCACGACGAACTCGAGCGGTTCGTACTCCGCAGCGATCTCGGCGAGCCGGTCGATCGACTGCTCCGAGCGCTGCACGGTCTCCACGGGCACCGCGAGCATGCCGTCGGGGTCGCAGCGTGCGACCCCGACCCGTGCCCTGCCCACGTCGATCCCGAGCCGCACGCCGCGGCGGAAGCCGGTCACGCGCTCTGCAGCTCCTGGGAGACGGCGTCGAGCGCCGCCGGGAGCGCAGCCGCTTCGGTGCCACCGCCCTGGGCGACGTCGTCACGACCGCCACCGCCGCCGCCGAGGACGGAGGCCGCGCGCTTCGCGAGCGCTCCGGCCTTGGCTCCGGCCGAACGCGCGGCGTCGTTCGTCGCGACGACCACCACGGGTCGTCCGTTGACGACCGCAGCGAGAGCGACGACCGCGGGGTCGGAACCGAGGCGGTCACGCACACCGAGCACGAGCTCGCGCACGTCGTCGGCCGAGGCGACCTCGCCCAGCGACTGCGCGGCGACGCGGAAGGCGCCCACGCGGCCTGCGGCCTCGGCGATCGCGGGCACCTGCCCGGCGCGCTCCTTGGCCTCGAACTGCGCGATGCGCTTCTCCGCGGTCTTGAGACTCGACGACAGGTCGGCGATGCGCTCGGCGAGCTGGTCGCGCGGGGTCTTGAGCGATGCCGTGAGCTGCGACACGAGGGCGCGCTCTGCGGCCAGTTCGCGGAATGCGTCCTGACCGACCAGTGCCTCGATACGGCGGTTGGAGGCACCGACCGACGATTCGCCGACGACGCTCACGAGGCCGATCTCGGCGCTCGTCGACACATGCGTGCCTGCGCAGAGTTCACGAGACCACGGTCCGCCGATGTCGACCATCCGCACGACGTCGCCGTACTTCTCGCCGAACAGGGCCATCGCCCCGGCTTCCTTGGCCTCGTCGAGCGACACGATGCGCGTCGTCACCTCGAGCGCGTCGTTGACCGCGCGGTTGGTGATCTCCTCGATCTCCGTGCGGGTGTCGGTCGAGAGCGCCTGGTTCCAGGCGAAGTCGAAGCGCATGTAGCCCGCGCGGTTCAGTGACCCGGCCTGCGTCGCGGTCGGACCGAGCGTGTCGCGGAGCGCGGCGTGCACGAGGTGCGTGGCCGAGTGCGCCTGACGGGCCGCACGGCGGTTCTTCGCGTCGACCACGGTCGTCGCGGCATCGTCGACGGCGACCGAACCGCGCGTGACCTCCACGGTGTGGCTGATGAGTCCGGGGACGGGCTTCTGCACGTCGAGCACTTCGAGCTCGTAACCCGGCCCGACGATGACGCCCTTGTCGGCGACCTGGCCGCCCGACTCGGCGTACAGGGTCGTCTCGGCGAGAACGACCTCGGCGATCTGCCCCTCGGACGCACTCGTCACGACCTGTCCGTCGACGAGGATGCCGAGGATGCGCGACTCGACCTCGAGCTCGGTGTAGCCGTCGAAGCCGGTCTCGCCGAGCGCGCGGAGGTCGCGGTACACCGAGACGTCGGCGAGCTGGCGCTTGCGGTTCCGGGCATCCGCCTTCGCGCGCTGGCGCTGCTCGTTCATGAGCGAGTCGAACGCGGCGCGGTCGACCTGCAGGCCGGCCTCCTCGGCGACCTCCAGCGTCAGATCGATCGGGAATCCGTAGGTGTCGTGCAGGAGGAAGGCCTCGCGACCGCTCAGCGCTGCGTCGCCCTTCTTCCTGGTGTCGTCGAGCGCCAGGTCGAGGATCGTCGAGCCCTGCGCGAGCGTGCGGCGGAAGGTCTCCTCCTCGGCGAATGCCGCAGAGGAGAGCGTCGACCAGTCCTTCTCGAGGACCGGGTACACGGCCTTCATCGCGTCGCGCGACGCCGCGAACAGCTCGGGGAAGGACGGCTCGTCGACGCCCAGCAGACGCATGGCGCGGACGGTGCGCCGCATCAGGCGACGGAGGATGTAGCCGCGGCCCTCGTTCGAGGGGCGCACGCCGTCGGAGAGCAGCATGAGCGAGGAGCGCACGTGGTCGGCGATGACGCGGAAGCGGACGTCGTCCTCGTGCACGGCGCCGTAGCGGCGGCCGGAGAGCTCGACGGCGCGGTCGAGGACGGGGCGGACCTGGTCGGTCTCGTACATGTTCTCGACGCCCTGCTTGAGGAAGGCCACGCGCTCGAGGCCCATGCCGGTGTCGATGTTCTTCTGCGGGAGCTCGCCGACGATGTCGAACTCGGTCTTTCCGCGGATGTTCTCGATGAAGTCCTGCATGAACACGAGGTTCCAGATCTCCAGGAACCTCGAGTCGTCGACGGCGGGGCCGCCGTCCCTGCCGTACGAGGGGCCGCGGTCGAAGAAGATCTCGGAGTCGGGGCCGCCGGGCCCCGGCTGACCCGTGTTCCAGTAGTTGTCCGCGCGCCCGAGGCGTTGGATGCGCTCGGGCTTCAGTCCGATGATGTCGCGCCAGATCGACTCGGCCTCGTCGTCGGTCTCGTAGACCGTGACCCAGAGGTCCTTCTCGTCGAACGCGAAGCCGCCGTCCGCCTCGGAGCTCGTGAGCAGCTCCCAGGCGTACCTGATCGCGCCCTCTTTGAAGTAGTCGCCGAACGACCAGTTGCCCAGCATCTGGAAGAACGTGCCGTGCCGCGCGGTGCGTCCGACCTCTTCGATGTCGTTGGTGCGAATGCACTTCTGCAGGTCGGCGATGCGCGGGTGGGGCGCGGGGACGACGCCCGTGAGGTACGGGATCATCGGCACCATGCCGGCCACGGTGAAGAGCAGGGACGGATCGTCACTGACCAGCGAGGAGGAGGGGACGATGACGTGGTCGTTCTTCTCGAAGTAATCGAGATAGCGCTGCGCGATCTCCGCAGTTTTCATGGGTGTGCCGGGTGTCCTTGCGTACAGAGAGTGGAAAAGGCTGCGCGGATGTCAGTCGTCGGCCGGCTCGGTGAGCCGTGCCTGCTGCTCGCGATAGGCGTCGCCGATGATCGCCGTGAACTCGTTGAACCGAGCGTCGACCTCGGCCAGGATGTCGTGACCGCGCGGGTCCTTGTTCATGAAATGCGCCGCGACGAAGCCGCCGATCACGCCGATCAGGAACCACAGCACATTCTTCATGTCGTCATCCTTGCCCTAGACCCGCGATGGCGCGGTGTCTCCATCGTATGCGGAAACGACAGAAGGCGTCGGGATGACCCCGACGCCTTCTGCCGTTTACTTCTGGGTTCCTGCCCTTCGACAGGCTCAGGAACCGAAGCGGTTGTCAGCGAGCTGCGTAGTACTCGACGACGAGCTGCACTTCACAGGTCACGGGGACCTCGGCGCGCTTCGGGCGACGAACCAGGCGAGCCTGGAGCTTGTCGAGCTCGACCTCGAGGTAGCCGGGAACGGGAGGCAGGACCTCGGCGTGACCGCCGGCCGCTGCGACTTGGAAGGGCTCGGTGCCCTCGCTCTTGGCCTTGACGTGGATGAGCTGGCCCGGCTTCACGCGGAAGGACGGGCGGTCGACGAGCTGGCCGTCGACGAGGATGTGACGGTGCACGACGAGCTGACGAGCCTGTGCGGTGGTGCGGGCGAAGCCCGAACGCACGACGAGCGCGTCGAGACGCATCTCGAGCAGCTCGACCAGGTTCTCACCGGTCAGGCCATCCTGGCGACGAGCCTCGTTGAACGTGTTGCGCATCTGCTTCTCGCGGATGCCGTACTGCTCGCGAAGACGCTGCTTCTCACGCAGACGGACGGCGTAGTCGCTGTCAGCCTTGCGCTTGGTGCGGCCGTGCTCACCCGGAGCGTAGGGACGCTTCTCGAGGTAACGGGCGGCCTTCGGGGTGAGCGGGATGCCGAGTGCGCGGCTGAGGCGCACCTTGCGGCGGTCCTGGGACTTCGTGGTCACGAAGCTGTCCTTCCGATGACGCGGTCGCGACTTTCGCGACTCGCGGACGTATCACCCGCGTTCTGCCTTGGAGCGCACGCCGGGGCGCCAGCAAGGTGGGGTGTGAACGAGGAGATGCCCGAAAACTCGGTTTCGAGCCGCTCAAGTCTAACAGATCGCGGTCAGCGCCCGTCGAGGATGCGGCGGATGCGCTCGAGGCGGGCCGAGATGTCGCGTTCCGCCCCCAGGTTCTTCGGCTCGTAGTACCGCTTCCCCTGCAGTTCGTCCGGCAGATACTGCTGGGGAAGGATGCCGAATTCGCTGTCGTGCGGGTACACGTAGCCGCGTCCGTGGCCGAGGCGCTTCGCGCCCGGGTAGTGCGCGTCGCGAAGGTGCAGCGGCACACGCCCGAAGCCTCCGGAGCGGATGTCGGCGATGGCAGCGTCGATGCCGGTGTACGCGGCGTTCGACTTCGCGGTGGTCGCGAGATAGACGGTCGCCTCCGCGAGCGGGATGCGCCCCTCCGGCATCCCGATGAAGGCCACCGCGTCGGCCGCGGCCACCGCGATCGAGAGCGCCTGCGGATCGGCGAGCCCCACGTCCTCGGATGCCGAGATGACGAGTCGTCTGGCGATGAATCGGGGGTCCTCCCCCGCCTCGATCATGCGGGCGAGGTAGTGCAGCGCGGCGTCGGGGTCGGAGCCGCGGATCGACTTGATGAACGCGCTGATGACGTCGTAGTGCTCGTCGCCCTGGCGGTCGTAACGGAGCAGCGCCTTGTCGACGGCCTGCGCGACGTCGTCGGCCGTGGCCTCCGGTGCCGTCTTCCCCTGAGCGTTCGACAGCGCGACCGCAGCGGCCGCCTCGAGTCCGGTGAGCGCACGTCGGGCGTCGCCGGATGCGAGACGGATCAGCGCGGCACGAGCGTCGTCCGCCAGGGTCACGGTGCCGTTGAGCCCGCGCGCGTCGGTGACCGCCCTGTCGACGAGGAGGCCGATGTCGTCGTCGGTCAGGGGCTGCAGGGTCAGCAGCAGGGACCGTGAGAGGAGCGGCGAGATGACCGAGAACGACGGGTTCTCGGTGGTCGCGGCGATCAGGATGACCCAGCCGTTCTCGACGCCCGGGAGCAGGGCGTCCTGCTGTGCCTTGGTGAAGCGGTGGATCTCGTCGAGGAAGAGGATCGTGGTCTGGCCGTACAGGTCGCGCTGCGTGATCGCCTCCTGCATCACCTCACGCACGTCCTTGACGCCAGCCGTGATGGCGGAGAGCTCGACGAACCGGCGACCGGAGGAGCGCGCGATCGCCTGTGCGAGGGTCGTCTTGCCCGTGCCGGGAGGACCCCAGAGGATGATCGAGACGGCGCCCGGCGACGCGGCATCGGGATCGGCGAGTGCGACGATCGGCGACCCGGCCCGCAGGAGGTGCTTCTGCCCGGCCACCTCGTCGAGCGAGACGGGGCGCATGCGCACGGCGAGAGGCGTCTGGCCCGAGAGCAGTGCGGCGGCGGAGGTCATCCGTCCAGGCTAACGCGGGCCGCCGACAGTGCGGCGAATCCCGGACGTGGCCGACGGTAGGCTCTCAGGCGACGATGCAACGTCGAGTGAGGGAGCACGCAATGGCGGCACGCGGGTCGAAGAGCGCTCAGCAGCGTACCGAGGCGGAGCGCGCGCGCCTGCACACCGCCCGCACGGAATGGCACGACGGTCGGATCCGTCGCCGCG
>JAZBLS010000173.1:0-6072 GCA_037033365.1 Actinomycetota bacterium
AGGACTCGTCGCGGCAGCTAAGAAGAAGCAGACCGCCGAAAGGCATGCGGCCATGCTAGCAGGGTTGCCGGAGCCGATCGACCGTCGCTGAGACGATCGCCCGGCGCGCGACACTTCTCGGTATGAGCCCCGCGCGCATCCGTCCACTCCTCGTCGTCTCGGCATTCGCCGCGATCTCCATCGTCCTCGCCGGCTGCACGGCCGGCCCTGCCTCTCCCCTGCCGACGAGCACCGCCTCGGACGACCGGCTGACGGAGGCCGCACCGCCGGAGGGACGCGTGATCGCGACGGGCACAGTGCTCGACACGGCCGGCGATGTGCGGCTGTGTCTCGGCGCGATCATGGAGTCGTATCCTCCACAGTGCGACGGCATCCCCGTCGACGGATGGAGCTGGAACGACCTCGACGGCAGTGAGACCTCCGGCGAGACGACCTGGGGCTCGTATGCCGTGTACGGCACCTACGACGGCGAGCGGTACTCGATCACCGATCCTCCGATCCTGCTGGCACTCTACGATCCGATCCGCCCCGAAGACCCGACGGGCGGCGTCGACGGCTCCGCCTCCGATGACGACCTCGCCCGCATCCTGGAGGAGCTGCCCGCGCGACTCGGGCGGGGCGCGACCGTCTGGACCGAGCGCGGGTACGTGTGGGCGCAGGTCGCCTGGGACGACGGGACGCTCCAGGATGCCGTGGACGGGGCATACGGCGAGGGCACCGTGATCATCACCTCGTCGATGCGGGAGATCGACTAGCTCAGAGCACGCAGCGGATGTTCGTGACGGAGCCGTACACGTTGGTCCAGCTGCCGGCGGCAGCCGTCGCGAGGACCGTCGTGCCGTTCCGCGCCTGCGCATAGCCGCTCGACCGCGCATCGGCGAGCGAGCGCATCGTGTACGCCGAGGGCGCCGGGAGGATGCCGCACACTCCCCACGTCGCGTACATCGTGGTGAGGCCATAGCCCGAGTACGCGCAGATGAGGCCGGTTCCGCAGCTGCCGACCGCCTGCACGGCCGCCTCGCGGTCGGCGACCACGCTGATCTCCATCTCGAAGCGCGGCCACACCGCATGCTCGGCATCGACGACGATCCCGCCGGGGATCTCCTTGAGCGCCTGGGCGATCGCGGGGTGCACCTCGACATCCTCTGCCGCCAGCGAGGCCGCAGGCGCCCCCGCCAGGACGAGCACCAGCCCGAGGAGCACAGCGATCGCGGAACGCGTCCTGCTCATCGGACGACCTCCTCATCGACGTCCCACATGCGGTACCCCACGATCGCGCCGGCGGGGACGACGCCCTCGGCGGTCAGGGCCGTCCGTTCCGTGCCGATGATGCGCCCCGTGTCGGTCGAGAGCAGGATCACGTCGCTCACCCCGCCGTCGGGGGCGATCACGCGCAGACCGTCGACATCGCGACCGAGGCGATCGGTGGTGGTGCCGAGGGCTTCGGCTCCCTCTGCCCCTTCGAGCAGGCGCAGGGCCTCGGACAGCTGCGCGTCGGTGAGCGTCCACTGGTCGAGGGCCCCCGCGAGGGCCGAAGACACCTCGAACGCGGTCGGCTGCTCCGGCATCCCGAACGCCTGCAGCATCGCGACGACGTCGGCCGCCGAGTCCCCCGGAACCTCGGGCACGGGCGTCGCGAAGTCCCCGGGCTTCATCACGAGCTCGAACGACAGCTCTCCGCCGCTCACCACCTCCGCCTGGTTCGCCTCGGCATCCGTCGGCTCGTACGGCACGCCGTCGTAGGTCAGGACCCGACCGGAGAGGTCGGCCTCCCAGGTGAGGATGGAGAGCTGCGGTCGCACGAGGGCATCGTCCGTGGAGAACGTCCAGGAGGCCGTCGTGACCGACCTCTCCGCCTCGGTCGGCCCGGACCCCGACGCGAGCGCATCGCGGGCCGCGTCGACCGTCGCCGCGACCGTCGTCTCACCTTCGAAGTCGAGGGGCAGGGGCGTCTCCGCGACCGCTGAGCCCTGCGGGACCATCACCGAGACGGCGACCACGACGGCCGCGGTCGCCACCGCGAGTCCCGATGCCCAGGTGAGGGCGCGCCTGCGGGGTCGGTGCGGTCGCACCGCGCTGCGGATGATCCGGTCACGGGTCCTCCGGGCGTCGGCGTCCGGAGCGGCGCCGAGCGGAGTGCGCGCGGGATCGGCATCCGCCAGCGCTCTCTCGAGCAGCGCGTTGTCAGCCATGTTCCCCACCCCGCCCCTCCAGGCCCAGCTCCGTCCGCAGTCGCGACTGCGCCCGGTGCAGCGACTTCTCCACCCAGGACTTCGGCCTCCGCAGCAATTCTGCGATCTCCCCCACCGCGAGCCCATCCCAATATGTCAGCATGATGATACGCCGCTGGCGTCCGGTGAGGACACCCAAAGCTCTCAGCACCTCGACACGCCTCGCGAGGTCCGCCTCGGCGTCCTCCTCGGCCACAGCCTGATGCACGGCCTCGATCGCCGTCTCCCGCGTGACCGGCCGCGCGCTTCGCGAGCGCAGGACCCGATCGGCCGCCCGGAGAAGCCAGATCCGCCCCATGGGCTTCGCGGGGTCGAGCCGCTGGAACGCGACGAAGAAGATCTCCGACACGATCTCGGTGACCTCGGAATCGTCGGCGACGACACCCTCGACGTGATGCCTGACTGCCGCCCAGTGGGCGTCGAACATCCGGCTGAAGGCTTCGTTCCGCAGGGACTCGCGGTCCTCGCCACGGCCGCCCATCAGTGTCGTCCGCCGGAGGACCCGACCCGCTCAGCGCGTCGGTGTCGCATCGTCAGAAGCCGAGTCGACCGAGCTGCTTGGGGTCGCGCTGCCATTCCTTCGCGACCTTCACGTGCAGTCCGAGGAACACACGGGTTCCGAGGAGCTCCTCGATGCCGGCGCGGGCCTTGGCACCGACGTCGCGGAGACGCTTCCCCTTGTGGCCGATGATGATCGCCTTCTGGCTGTCGCGCTCGACCACGATCGACGCGTGCACGTCCGTGAGGTCGCTGTCCTCGCGCGGGGCGATGTCGTCGATGACCACCGCGATCGAGTGCGGGAGCTCGTCGCGCACTCCGTCCAGTGCCGCCTCGCGGATCATCTCCGCGATCCGGTCCTCCCGCGACTCGTCGGTGATGACACCGGCCTCGTAGAGAGCAGGGCCTTCGGGCATGAGGGTGAGCACCTCGTCGGCGAGGACCTCGAGCTGGTCGCGCGTGAGGGCCGAGAGCGGGATGACCGCCGCCCAGTCCTCACGCAGGGAATCGACCTCGATGAGGCGCTCCGTGATCTCGTCGCGGCCCGCGGCATCCGTCTTCGTCACGATAGCGATCTTCTTGGCGCGGGGATAGCCGTCGAGCGACGCGGCGATCCGGCGGTCACCGGGGCCGACCTTCTCAGTCGCCGGCACGCAGAATCCGATGACGTCGACGTCGCCGAGCACCTGCTCGACGAGATCGTTCAGGCGCTCGCCGAGGAGCGTCCGGGGCTTGTGGATGCCGGGGGTGTCGACGATCACGAGCTGCCCCTCCGGACGGTTCACGATGCCGCGGATCGCACGTCGCGTGGTCTGCGGCTTGTCGCTCGTGATCGCGATCTTCTCGCCCACCAGTGCGTTCGTCAGGGTGGACTTGCCCACGTTCGGTCGCCCGACGAAGGTCACGAACCCGCTTCGCGTCTGCTCAGTCATCGTCTCGTTCTCCTTCATCGTCTGCCACCGAGGCGTCGTCGACCACTCGCTCGACGAACACGGTCGCGATTCCGCGCCCGCGTCCTCTGGACGCACCACCCGTGAGGGTGAGTCCGTCGATCGTCGCCGTCGAACCGGGCTGGGGAACCTGTCCCAGAGCCTTGCCGAGCAGGCCGCCGATCGAGTCGACGTCCTCGTCCTCGAGCTCGAGGCCGAACAGATCGCCGACATCCTCCAGGGAGAGCCGGGCGCTCACGCGGTAGCGTCCGTCGCCGAGCTCGACGACCTCCGCCGACACCTGATCGTACTCGTCCGAGATCTCGCCGACGAGCTCCTCGATCAGATCCTCGAGGGTCACGAGGCCCGAGATACCGCCGTGCTCGTCGATCACGAGGCAGACGTGCACGGCGTCCCGCTTCATCTGCTGCAGGAGCGTCTCGGCGCGCATCGACTCGGGGACGAAGGTCGCGGGTCGCGAGATGGGGCGGATGGATGCTGTGCGCCAGGCGCTCTCGTCGCGGAACGCGAACTGCACGAGGTCCTTCAGATACAGCACGCCGACCACGTCGTCGGCCTCGTCGTCGACGACCGGCATCCGCGAGACACCGCGCTGCAGGAACAGGGCCATCGCCTCGCTCGTCGTAGCCGACGCATCGACCGTCACCATCTCGGTGCGGGGCACCATGACCGCTCGGACGAACTGGTCGGTGAAGTCGAACACCGAGTGGATGAGGTCGCGGTCGTCCTCTTCGATCAGGTCGTTCGACGCCGCCTCGTCGACCATGCTGAGCAGCTGCTCCTCCGACGTGAACGAGCTCCGACCCCTGCCGGGCGTCACGCGGTTGCCTAGCAGCACGAGTCCCTGCGCGATCGGCCCGAGGATGATGCGCAGACCGCGCACGATCGGCGCGTTCACGCGCAGGATGCCGTCGGCGTGGTGCCGTCCGAAGGATCGGGGACTCGCGCCGACCAGGACGAAGCTGATGCCCGTCATGAGGACGGCCGCGGCCAGCATGGCCAGCCAGATGCTGTCGAAGAGGATGCTGAAGGCGACCGTCACGAGGACCGCGGCTGCGGTCTCCGCGAGCACGCGGATGAACGACACGGCGTTGACGTGCGCGTCCGTGTCGGTCGCGATCCGCGCCAGCTGACGGGCGTTGCGCCCCTCCGTGCCCATCTCCTCGATGTCGGAGCGGGAGGTGACGCCGAAGGCCGCGTCGATCGCGGCCATGAGACCGCCGAAGGCGACGAGCAGCACGGCTCCCGCGAGGAGGAACGCCGCGGTCATCGGCGACGTTCAGCCGCAGCGAAGCCCTGGATGAGCTCCTTCTGCAGTCCGAACATCTCACGCTCCTCGTCCGGCTCGGCGTGATCGAAGCCGAGCAGGTGCAGCAGTCCGTGCGTGGTGAGCAGGATGAGCTCGTCCATCAGCGTGTGACCGGCCGCCTGGGCCTGGGTCTCGGCGACCTGGGGGCAGAGCACGATGTCGCCCAGCAGGCCGGGAGCCGTCGGGCGGTCCTCGGTACCGGGGCGCAGCTCGTCCATCGGGAAGCTCAGGACGTCGGTCGGGCCCGGCTCGTCCATCCACTGCACGTGCAGAGCCTCCATGGCGCCCTCGTCGACGAGGACGATCGCGACCTCGGCATCCGGGCTCACGTGCAGCTGCGCGAGGTTGAAGTCGGTCAGTCGCTGCAGGACGGTCTCGTCGACGTCGATGGCCGATTCGTTGTTGATCTCGATCATGCCTGTACTCGTTTCATCAGGAGAGGCCTCGTTTCGGCATGCGGTCGCGGGGTCCTGGGCGCTGTGCTCCTCGGCGTTCCGCACGGTTGGCGAACTCGGCCGCCTGCTCGCGCTCGAAACGCTGCGCCGTGCGCTTCTCGTCGTACTCGCTGTACGCGTCGACGATGCGGCCGACGAGCGAGTGACGGACGACGTCCTCGCTCGTGAGGCGGGAGAAGTGGATGTCGTCGATGCCGTCGAGCACGCGGGTGACGAGACGGAGGCCGGAGGCTCCCTGCGGGAGGTCCACCTGCGTGATGTCTCCGGTGACTACCATCCTGGTGCCGAAACCGAGTCGCGTCAGGAACATCTTCATCTGCTCGGGGGTCGTGTTCTGCGCCTCGTCGAGCACCACGAAGGAGTCGTTGAGCGTGCGGCCCCGCATGTAGGCGAGGGGCGCGACCTCGATCGTCCCCGTCGCCATGAGGCGCGGCACGATCTCGGGATCCATCATCTCGTTCAGCGCGTCGTACAGCGGACGCAGGTACGGGTCGATCTTGTCCGTCAGCGTTCCGGGGAGGAACCCGAGCCGCTCCCCCGCCTCGACCGCCGGGCGCGTGAGGATGATGCGGGTGACCTCCTTGCGCTGCAGCGCCTGGACGGCCTTGGCCATCGCGAGGTAGGTCTTG
>JAZBLS010000174.1:0-5949 GCA_037033365.1 Actinomycetota bacterium
GGGATTGTTACTCGGTGACGGGGATCGACGCGGCCTTAAGCGCGTCGATCGTCGACGTCTGCCCCTTCTCGATCGCGTCGAGCAGCGTGCCGCTGCCGCTGACCGCGGCCTTGAAGCCGTCGGACACGTCGGCGTACGTCTGGGTCATGGTCGGACCCCAGGCGAAGTCGGGCGAGACCTGCGTCGCCGCGTCCGCGAAGACGTCGTAGATCTTCTGTCCGCCGTAGAAGTCCACGCCCTCGGCGAAGACCGGGAGGGTGAGTCCCTCGGTGGTGGCCGGGTAGAGGTTCGCGGCCTCGGCGAGCGCGGTCAGCGCCTCCTCCGAGGTGTTGAGCCACAGCGCGAACTTGGTCGCCTCGTAGAGGTGGTCGCTGCCCTTCAGGACCGCGGTGGACGAGCCGCCCCAGTTGCCGGCCGCGGATGCCCCGGCCTCCCACTGCGGGAGCGGCGCGACGGCCCAGTTGCCCGCCGTGTCCGGTGCACCGCTGGAGATCGAGTTGGCACCCCACACTGCGGAGTTCCAGGTCCAGACCTCGCCCGAGTTGTAGGCGTTGTTCCACTCGTCGGTCCACGCGGGGACGGTCGCGACGAGGTCGTCGTCGAGCAGGCTCTGCCAGTAGTCGGCGACCGTGGTGGTGGCGTCGTCCGCGAGCGTGACGGTCCAGCCGGCGTCGTCGCTCGAGAACCACTGCGCGCCGTCCTGCCAGGCGAAGCCGGCGAACTGGTTGATGTCCGACTGCGAGAAGTTGGTGATGTAGCCGCCGAGGTCGCGGATCTTCACGGCAGCCTCGCGGTACTCGTCCCACGTCGTGGGGATCGCGATGCCGTTCTGCTCGAACAGGTCGGCGCGGTAGAACAGCGCCATGGGACCGGTGTCCTGCGGGATGCCGTAGACGCTGTCGGTGCCGAGCGTCACCTGGCCCCAGGCCCAGTCCACGAAGTCGCCTTCTGCAGCCACGACGTCTTCGCAGGCGCTGAGGTCTTCGACGCCGTCCTGCACGAGGAAGTTCGGCAGCGCGTCGTACTCGATCTGGCCGAGGTCGGGGGCGTCGCCCGCCTTGATCTGGTTGAAGAAGTTCTGGTACGTGCCGCCGTTGCCGTTCGGGCCGGTCTGCACGTCGACCTGGATCTCGGGGTTGGCCTCGTTCCAGATCTCGACGACGTCTTCGATGCCGGGGATCCAGGAGGTGAACTCGAGCGTGACGTCGCCCTCGGCCGGGGTGCACGCGGCTGCGGCGTCGCCGCCTCCGGAGCTGTCTCCGCCGGATGCCGAGCAACCGGCGAGCGCGAACGCCGAGATGGCGATGACAGCGGCTGCCTTCATCTTCGAATGCTGCATTTCGATCCCTTTCGTGGATGCGATGTGGTGCGGGTGTTGGGGGTGTTGCGTGGTGCGGGTGGTGCGGAGCCGACCGGTCGGTCCGGGCGGCTGCCTGCTCACTTCAGGGCGCCGGCGCCCAGTCCGTTGCGCCAGAAGCGCTGGAGCAGGAGGAAGGTGACGATCAGCGGGATGACCGACAGCAGAGCGCCGATCAGCACGAGACCGCGGAGTTCGGGCAGCTGGTTTAGCTGGTTGTTCCAGTTGTAGAGACCGAAGACCACCGGGAAGAGCTCTTCGCTTCGCAGCATGATCATCGGCAGGAAGAAGTTGTTCCAGATCGCGACGAACTGGAACAGGAACATCGTCACCAGCGCCGGGGTCATCAGACGGATGCTGACGGTGAAGAACGTACGGATCTCGCCCGCGCCGTCGAGCCGGCTCGCCTCGAGCAGTTCGTCGGGCACCGAGGATGCGGCGAAGATCCTCGCCAGATAGACCCCGAACGGGCTCACGATCGAGGGCAGGAACACCGACCAGAACGTGTTCGTGAGCTGCGCCTGACTGAAGATCAGGAACAGCGGCAGCGCGAGCGCGGTGGCGGGCACGAGCACCCCGCCCAGCACGATGTCGAACATCAGATCGCGGCCAGGGAAGCGGTACTTCGCGAGCGCGTACCCGGCCATGGCGGCGAGCAGGGTCGCGATGGCCCCACCCACTGCCGCATAGAGGACCGAGTTCATCAGCCACCGCAGGTAGACGCCGTCACGGTAGGTGAACAGCTCGGCGATGTTGTCGAACAGGTGGAAGTCGGCGAACCACAGCGGGGCGGTGGTCAGGATGTCACCGGTCTCCTTGCTCGACGCGACGAGCAGCCACCACAGCGGCAGCAGGAAGTAGACCGTGAACACGGCCATGATCAGCATGGCGCCGGTGCGGGAGATGCCCGACTCGCGAGCGCCGCGTCCGCGCGAACCGGTGCCGCGCGAGCCGCGTCCGGGGGCGACGATCGTCATGGTGCTCATGCGTTCTGCTCCTTGCGCTGCATGTACTTCATGAATCCGAACGACAGCACGAACGTGGTGACCGCCAGCACCACCGAGAAGGCGGCGGCGAGGTTCGTGTTCGGGATGGATGCCGTGGCGTACACGGTCATGTTCGGAGTGAACGTGCTGGTGACAGCCGAGCTGAACGAGCGGAAGACCTGCGGCTCGGCGAGCAGCTGCAGCGTGCCGATGATCGAGAAGATCGCGGTCATGACGATGGCCGGTCGGACGAGCGGGATCTTGATCGACCAGGCGATGCGCCACTGGCTCGCGCCGTCGAGGCGGGCCGCTTCGTAGAGCTCCTGCGGGATCGACAGCAGCGCCGAGTAGATGATCAGCATGTTGTAGCCGACGTAGACCCAGGTGACGACGTTCGCGATCGACCAGAGCACGAGGTCGGCCCCGAGGAAGTCGATGTTCTTCGTGATGGCGGTGAAGGGCGAGAGGTTCGGCGAGAAGAGCGAGCCCCACATGATCGCGGCGATGACGCCGGGGACGGCATAGGGCACGAAGAAGGCCAGGCGGAAGAACCGCTTGCCGCGCACGAGCGGCGAGTCCAGCAGCAGGGCGAAGAGCAGCGCGAGGCCGAGCATGACCGGCACCTGCACGACGCCGAACAGGAGCATCCGCCCCATCGAGCTCCAGAACGCCTCGTTCTGGAACACGAGCGCGTACTGCGTGAAGCCGCCGAAGACCTCCTCGGCCTTGCCGAAGGTGCCGTCGCGGCGCACGACGAGCAGCGACTGCCAGAAGGCGTAGGCGATGGGGACGACGTAGAACAGGGCGAACAGCACGCCGAACGGCACGATGAGGAACGCGATCGCGCCCTTGTGCGGGATGCGACGTCGGCGCGCGGGAGCGAGCGCCGGTGGAGCGAGCGTAGTGGTCATGCATCCTCCTTGATGATGCGGACGGCGCCTGCCGGGACGCGGCCCGACGCCGGGGCGTCGGTGACGAGGTCGTGGCCGGTGGCGGCGATCTCGACCGCCGTGTCGCCGTGGTTGATGACGAACAGGTAGCTGCCGTTCTCCCCCGAGCGGCGGACGATCTCGACGTCACGGCTCGCGCCGGGGGTCGGTGCGATGCCCGCGTCGGCCGCGAGGCGGGCGATGAGGTCGCGGTATGCGATGCGGTCGGGCTGCGTGGCGACGAACCACGCGGTGCCGGCGCCGACGCCACGACGAGTGAGGGCGGGTCCGCCTCCGGCCGGGCCGTCGGCGAACGACGCCACGACCTCGGCATCCGTGGCCTTCAGCCTCTCGCTCCAGACCGAACCGGTGGTCCCGTCGGTGAGGAAGACCGTCTCGCCGGGAAGCAGCGGGGCGAACTCCTCGGAGCGGATGCCGAGCAGGTCGCGGAACGCGCCGGGGTAGCCGCCGGTGCGCACGCGGTCCTCCTCGTCGACGATGCCGCTGAAGAACGTGATGAGCACGGTGGCGCCGTTCTCGACCGCGCGGGCGATGGCCGCGGCCTCCTCGTCGCGGACGAGGTGGAGTGCCGGCACGATGAGCAGGCGGTAGCCGTCGAGGTCGGCGCCCGGGCGCAGGACATCGGTCGTGATCCCGGCGTCGCCGAGCGCGGCGTGCGCCGCGTGGACCTGACCGAGGTAGGTGAGGTCCTCGCTCGGGCGGCCCTCGTTCTCGCTCGCCCACCAGCTCTCCCAGGAGAACAGCAGCGCGGCGTCCGCCTGGACGCGGCTGCCGGCGACCTCGCCGAGCCGGTCGAGCAGACCGCCGAGCTCGACGACGTCGCGCCACTGGTCGGAGTCCTCCCCCGCGTGCGGCACGAGGGCGGTGTGGTACTTCTCTGCGCCCTGCGTCGAGGCGCGCCACTGGAAGAAGCAGATGCCGTCGGCGCCGCGGGCGACGTGCGCGGCGATGTTGCGCTGCAGCTCGCCCGGGGCCTTCGCGAGGTTGTACGGCTGCCAGTTCACGGCGCCGGTCGACGTCTCCATCAGGAGCCACGGCGCCCCGCCCGCGAGGCCGCGGGTGAGGTCGGCCGCGAAGGAGAGCTCGGCGCGGGCGTCGTCGAGGCGGCGGTCGAGATAGTGGTCGTTCGCAATCACGTCCATGTCCTCGGCCCACGTCCAGTAGTCGAGATTGCGGATGTGCGCCGTGACCATGAAGTTCGTCGTGACAGGGATCGAGGTGCGCTCGCGCAGGATCTCGGCCTCCGCGCGGTAGAGCGCGAGCTGCTCGTCGGAGCTGAAGCGGTGGAAGTCGAGGATCTGCCCCGGGTTGCGCAGCGACAGGGCCTGCGACGGCAGGCGGACGTCGTCGAAGTCGCTGTAGCGCTGGCTCCAGAACGTCGTGCCCCACGCCCGGTTCAACGCGTCGATGTCGTCGTAGCGCTCACGGAGCCAGGTGCGGAAGGCGGCCGCGCTGGTGTCGCAGTAGCAGAGCGCGTTGTGGCAGCCGAGCTCGTTCGACACGTGCCAGAGGGAAACGGCGGGATGGTCGCCGTAGCGCTCGCCGACGCGGGTCACGACCTCGGCCGCGTACGCGCGGAACACCGGCGAGCTCGGGCAGTACGCCTGACGACCGCCCTGCTGGAAGAGCGTGCCGTCCTCGCCGACGGGGAGGATCTCCGGATGCCGCGCCGTGAGCCATGGCGCGGGCGAGGCCGTGCCCGTGCCGAGGTTGATGCGGATGCCGGCGGCGTGCAGCAGGCCGATGATCTCGTCGAGGGCCGTGAAGTCCCAGACGCCCTGCGCGGGATTGATGGACGACCAGCCGAAGATGTTGATCGCGACGAGGCCGATCCCGGCGTCCTGCATGAGCCGCACGTCCTCCGGCCACACGCCGCGGTCCCACTGCTCGGGGTTGTAGTCGCATCCGAAGACGAGGCCGGCGCCCTGCGAGAGGGTGGCGATGCGGTCGGACACGGCGCGGGCCATTCGGTGACGCTCCTTTGCGGATCAGTGTGTGCACGTGCACAGTTCACATCACGAGATTCGGGCTCGGATTTCTGTGAACGTGCACACATCGTCGCATGTCGCGGGGAATCCCGTCAAGTCGCGCTCGATAGGCTGTCGCCATGAGTGTTTCCGGACGGCGTCGCAGCACGGTGCACGACGTCGCCCGCGTCGCCGGCGTCTCGCGCGGGACCGTGAGCCGCGTGATCAACGGCGGCTACGTCTCGGAGGCCGCGCGCACCGCGATCGAGGACGCGATCCGCGAGGTCGGGTACGTGCCGAACACCGCGGCGCAGAACCTCGTCCGCCAGCGCACGCAGGCCGTCGCGTTCATCGTGCACGAGCCGCACGCGCTGTTCCTCGAGGACCCCAACATCGGCGCCATCATGCTGGGCACCAACGAGACGCTCTCCGACGCCGACTACCAGATGGTGTGCCTCGTCGTGGACTCGGTCCGCGACACCGAACGCGTCGCGCGCTACCTCAGCGGCGGGTTCGTCGACGGCGCCGTGATCGTCTCCGCGCGGGCGCAGGACCCGATCACCAAGGCCGTCATGCGCCTCGACCTCCCCGTCGCGTACGTCGGCCACCCGCCCGATGTCGACGCGTCCTGGGTCGGCGTCGACAACCGCGGCGCCGCGCGCGCCGTCACCGAGCGGCTGCTCGGCACG
>JAZBLS010000175.1:0-5946 GCA_037033365.1 Actinomycetota bacterium
CACGGTCACCCTAACGGCAGGTCACGCGTCAGCGAGCGCGTAGCCCTCCTCGCCGTGGACGACCTGGTCGACTCCGGCGATCTCGTCCTCGTTGGTGACGCGGAAGCCGATCGTCTTCTGGATCGCGAAGCCGATGATGAAGGCGACGACGAAGGAGTAGATCAGGACGCCGAGGGCGGCGATGACCTGGACGGCGAGCTGGCGGGCGTCGCCGCCGACGAACAGGCCGGTGCCGGTGGCGAAGAAGCCGAGGTACAGGGTTCCGATGAGACCACCGACGAGGTGGATGCCGACCACGTCGAGCGAGTCGTCGAAGCCGAGGCGGAACTTGAGCTCGACGGCGAGGGCGCAGACGATACCGGCGACGGCACCGAGGAGCAGGGACCAGCCGGGGGTCAGGTTGGCGCACGCCGGGGTGATCGCGACGAGACCGGCGACGGCACCCGAGGCGGCACCGACGGACGTGGGCTTGCCGTCCTTGATCTTCTCGATGAGGATCCAGCCGAGGATGGCCGCGGCGGTCGCACCGAGGGTGTTGAGACCGATGAGGCCGACGCCGCCCATGTCCTCTGCGAGCCACTCAGCACCGGCGTTGAATCCGAACCAGCCGAACCACAGGAGGGCAGCACCGAGGAGCGTCAGCGGCACGTTGTGCGGCTTCAGGATGCCCTTCTGGAAGCCGATGCGCTTTCCGAGGACCAGAGCCAGCGCCAGGGCCGCAGCACCCGCGTTGATGTGCACCGCGGTACCACCGGCGTAGTCGATCACGCCGATCCCGCTGTCCTCACCGAAGAGCGTGGTGCCGAGGTTCATGATCCAGCCGCCGCCCCAGACCCATGCGGCCACAGGGAAGTAGCCGACGGTCGCGAACACGCCGGCGAAGATCAGCCAGCTGCCGAACTTCGCGCGGTCGGCGATCGCGCCGGAGATCAGGGCGACCGTGATGATCGCGAAGGTCGCGCCGTACGCGACGCCGAGCAGTGCGACGTTGGACCCCTCGCCCGAAGCCAGGCTGGAGAGACCGAAGTCGGCGAACGGGTTGCCTGCGAAGGCGGTCGGGCTGTCGACGGCGCTCATGGAGAAGCCGAAGAGAATCCAGAGGACGGCCACGAGGCCGATCGAGCCGAAGCTCATCATCATCATGCTGACGACGCTCTTCGCCTTGACGAGTCCGCCGTAGAAGAAGGCGACGCCGGGCGTCATGAGCAGGACGAGGGCGGTCGCGGTGATCGCCCAGGAGATGTTGCCTGGAGCATCCATAGTCAAACCTCACATTCGGGAAACTGAGAGCTTCAGTGTGACGAGGCCCGATTTCCGGAATGCGTGAGGTTTGTTGCGGCTGCGTTACAGCAGAGCCCCGTGTGTGAACATCACGTTACGCGGCGCTGTCGGTCAGGCGTGGAAATGCCCTGTGCGCGGTCGGAGGCGCACGCGGCCTCGAGCGCGGGCAGGCCGATGCGGGGTCAAACGCATCAGCGCCGCCGGTACGGGATCACAAAAGCACGGCATCCGCCCGATTCGGATGCCGAATCGACCCCGCACCCACGCAGATGCGAAATCGACCCCGCACCGCGACGCGGAGGAAAGCCCGCGCGCTACGCGAACGTGCGGTCCGCGTGCGTCAGAGCATTCAGCCGCGAGACGGCGCGCAGGTACTTCTTGCGGTACCCGCCGCCGAGCATCTCCTCCGCGAACACCTGGTCCAGGCTCACTCCGGTGGCGACGATCGGGATCTGCGCGTCGTAGACGCGGTCCACGAAGGCCACGAAGCGCAGGGCCTCTGATTGGTCGGTCAGCACGTGCACGTCGCGCAGACCCACGAGGTCCAGCCCGTCGATCACCCGGAGGTAGCGCGACGGGTGCACGCGGGCCAGATGGCGGATGACGTCGGCGAACGAGTCGTCGGATGCCGCGCCGCTCGCCGCGCCCGCCTCGACGGCCGCCTCGTACTCGGCGGCATCCGCGACGACCGCGTGACCGTCGAGTGCGCGCTGACGGAAGTCGACGCCGTCGATCCGCAGGGTCTGGAAGCTGTCGGACATCGCATGGATCTCGCGGAGGAAGTCCTGGGCCGCGAAGCGGCCCTCGCCCAGGGCGTTCGGCGGGGTGTTGGACGTCGCTGCCAGCTTCGTCCCGGTGGGCACGAGCTCGCCGAGCAGACGGGTCATCACCATGGTGTCGCCCGGATCGTCGAGCTCGAACTCGTCGATGCAGAGCAGATCCGCGCCCTTGAGCAGGTCGACCGTGTTCTTGTACCCGAGCGCGCCGACGAGCGCCGTGTACTCGATGAACGATCCGAAGTACTTCCGGCGGGCGGGCATCGCGTGGTAGATCGACGCGAGGAGGTGGGTCTTGCCGACACCGAAGCCACCGTCGAGGTACACACCGGGCTTGACGTCGGGCTCCTTCTTCGCCCGGCTGAACAGACCGCCGCGCTTGACCGGGGCTCCGCGCCCTGCGAAGCGGGTCAGCGTCTCCTTCGCCTCCTCCTGAGAGGGGTACTCCGCATCCGCGCGGTAGCTGTCGAAGGTCGCGCCGTCGAACTGGGGCGGCGGCACCAGGCTCGCGAGCATCTCGGGGCCTGAGACGGTCGGCTGGCGATCGGTGAGGTGCACGATCCCCGTGCGGCTGGTCGTGTCGGTCATCCCGGTCCTGAGTCGGAGGCGCACCTGTGTCGAAGTCTTACGAATCGGGTGCAGGGTGCGCGGCGTGGATCTATCGTCGAAGTACGGCTCAACACTACGCCGTCAGCATCCGCATCATCGTCCCGTCACCCCCTGAGGAGATCCCTGTGGCCATCGAGTTCGACACGTCCTCGCCCAAGTTCGCCGAGTATGCGGAGCCGGGGCGACTCGTCACCACCGAATGGCTCGCCGAGCGGCTGGGAACGCCGGGTCTCGTGGTCGTGGAATCCGACGAGGACGTCCTCCTCTACGAGACCGGGCACATCCCCGGCGCCGTGAAGGTCGACTGGCACACCGAGCTCAACGACCCGGTGGTGCGCGACTACGTAGACGGCGAGGGCTTCGCGAAGCTGCTGAGCGCCAAGGGCATCTCCCGTGACGACACGGTCGTCATCTACGGCGACAAGAACAACTGGTGGGCCGCCTACGCACTGTGGGTGTTCTCGCTGTTCGGTCACGAGGACGTGCGCCTGCTCGACGGCGGCCGCGACCGCTGGATCGCCGAGGGTCGCGAGATCACCCGCGACGCTCCCACCGTCACGCCGACCGAGTACCCCGTCCTCGAGCGCGACGACTCCGTCATCCGCGCCTACAAGGAGGACGTCCTCGCCCACATCGGCAACCCGCTGATCGACGTCCGCTCCCTCGAGGAGTACAGCGGTGAGCGCACGACGGCGCCCGCGTACCCGGAGGAGGGCACGCTGCGCGCCGGCCACATCCCGACAGCGCAGAGCGTGCCGTGGGCGAAGGCCGTGGCCGAGGACGGCGGTTTCAAGTCCCGCGCGGAGCTCGACGCGATCTACCGCGACGGCGCAGGCCTCGCCGACGGCGACGAGGTCGTCGCATACTGCCGCATCGGAGAGCGCTCGAGCCACACCTGGTTCGTGCTGCATCACCTGCTCGGCTTCCAGAACGTCCGCAACTACGACGGCTCGTGGACCGAGTGGGGCAGTGCCGTGCGCGTCCCGATCGTCACGGGAGCGGAGCCCGGCACGGTCTGACCGTGTGACAATGTCTGGGATGAGCATTCCGCACGTTCCCGACACCCTGGCCGAGATCCGCGACGCGTTCCTCGAGACGCCGGATGCCGATCGCCTGCTGCTCCTCCTGGAGTTCTCCGACGAGCTCCCCGCGGTCTCGGATGAGGTGGCGAACCATCCGGAGATGTGCGAGCGCGTCGCGGAGTGTCAGTCCCCCGTGTACATCTACGTCGAGGTGGACGACGACATCGTCACGATGCACGCGACGGCACCGCCTGAGGCGCCGACGACCCGGGGGTTCGCCAGCATCCTGGTGCAGGGGATCTCGGGCCTGACGACCGACGAGGTCCTCGCGATCCCCGACGACTACCCGCAGTCCATCGGTCTCACGAAGGCCGTGTCGCCGCTGCGCATCAGCGGGATGACCGGGATGCTGATGCGTGCCAAGAGGCAGGTCACGCAGAAGCGCTGAACCCGTTCGCGGACAGCCAGTCCTTGATCGCGGCGCTCCAGCCGGCCTCGTCGTAGTTCCAGAGCTTGGTGTGGCGTGCGACCGTGAAGCGCGGCATCGTCACCAGATCCGGTCGCGCGTCCCGCAGCGCGTGCGATGCATCGGCCGGGACGAGCCCGTCGTCATCGCTGTGCAGGATGAGGATGGGCACCGAGAGCTCCTCGGCGCGCGCCACCATGTCGAGGCGATCGAACGGGATGGCGGCCTCGGCACCGCTGAGCCGCGCCGTCAACGGGACCGAGAGCGCGCTCATGGCCAGATCGGGCAGCGGTGCGCGCACGCCGACCGCCTTGGCTTGGAACCGGAGCACCGTACGCCAGTCGATCACCGGCGATTCGAGGATGAGACCGGCGATGCGGTCGCGGTTGCCGGAGTTGACGGCCGTCTGCAGGGCCACGGCTCCCCCCATCGACCAGCCCATGAGCAGTACGCGCTCGGCCCCGTGGCGGAGTGCGTACGCGATCGCGGCATCCACGTCCCGCCACTCGGCCGCACCGAGCGCATAGGCGCCGCTCCGACTGCGCGGCGCCTCCCCGTCGTTGCGGTACGAGACCACGAGGTTCGGGAATCCCGCCGTGTGGAGCACCGGCACGGCGCGCAGGCACTCGGCCCGCGTCACACCGCGTCCGTGGATCTGGATGACCCACGTCGAGGACTCCGCCGGGAAGTACCACGCGGGGCAGGGACCGGCCGGAGAGCCGATCAGCACGTTCTCCCACCGGAGGTGGAGTTCGCTCGGGGTCGCGTAGTACCAGCCGCTGAAAGCGGCCCCACGATCGACCCGCGTACCCGGCTCGATCTGCGTGAGGAGCTTGCGCCGCACGGTCGTCGCGTCCGCGCTCAGCACCGCGCCGAGCTTGACGTACCCGTACGTGCCCGAGGTGAACAGTCCGTAGCGTCCGGCGAGCTCGGTGTCCGGCGTCCGTGAGAGCTCGATGGTCTGCGCACCGGTGTCGACCGCCAGGATCTCGGTGTCGGCCGGACGCTTCGCCGGGATCACCACCCGACGGGCCACGCTGAACACGAGCAGCGCCATGGCCGTCCCGAGAGCGAGCAGTGCAGGGACAAGGAGCGCAACGGCGTGCCTGAGACTCTTCATCGCCTCCTGACTCTAGCCTGTTGCCGTGACCGCTCACCCCGAAGCCGGGACGATCTTCGACGATGCCGTGGCAGAACTGCGCGACACCGCGTTCCGCGCGGACATCACGGTTCGCGAGATTCCGACCCCGCAGGGCCTGGCCCCGTTTGCCTTCGCCCTCGCCGCCGACGTCCGCCCCGACGACCACGGCGATTCCGTGTACGGCACCGGGCGCTTCGTGCTGTTGCACGACCCCGAGGCACCGGCCGCGTGGGGCGGCCCCTGGCGCACGATCATCTTCGCGCAGGCTCCACTCGAGACGGAGATCGGCACCGATCCGCTCCTCGCCGACGTGACCTGGTCGTGGCTCGTCGACGCGCTGGACTCCCGCGAGGCCGTGTACCACTCGGAATCCGGCACCTCCACCAAGACCCTCTCCAAGGGTTTCGGCGGCCTCGCCATCGAAGGAGACGGCGCGCAGATAGAATTGAGGGCATCCTGGACTCCGGACGGCCCGTTCCGACCTCACGTCGAAGCATGGGTCGAACTGGTCGGCATGCTGGCGGGTCTTCCGCCGGGTTCCGAGGGAATCGCCGTGATCGGCGCTCGAAAGGCAGCACGTGACTGAATACTCCGTGATCTCCGACGTCTCGGAGTTCCGTGCGGCGTGCGCCGCGCTGGCCGCAGGCACCG
>JAZBLS010000176.1:0-5919 GCA_037033365.1 Actinomycetota bacterium
CCAGGGCGTAGCGGGTCACTGGGGGTCGAGTCCGAGGTCGTCGAGGTCGAAGGCCGCGCGCCACTCGAGTCCCTCGGCTTCGATCGCGGCCTGCGCTCCGGTCTTGCGGTCGACGATCACGGCGACCGCAACGACCTCGGCACCCTCCTTGCGCAGGGCTTCGACGGCCTTGAGCGCGGACTGGCCGGTGGTCGAGGTGTCCTCCAGGACGACGACGCGCTTGCCCTTGACGTCGGCCCCTTCGATCTGGCGGCCACGGCCGTGGTCCTTCGGCTCCTTGCGCACGACGAATGCGTCGAGCGGCCGGTCGGTGGCGACCGAGGCGTGCAGCACGGAGTTCGCGATCGGGTCGGCCCCGAGCGTCAGGCCGCCGACGGCGACGACGTCGAGGTCGGCGATCAGGTCGAGCATGATGCGACCGATCGCCGGGGCCGCGCGGTGATCGAGCGTGAGCTTGCGCATGTCGACGTAGTACGTCGCCTTCTTGCCGCTCGAGAGGGTGAAGTCGCCGTGGAACACCGCCTCGTCCGTGATGAGGTCGAGGAGTGTCTGGCGGTCTGCGTCGAGTGCGGTCACGGCATCCAGTGTAGGAGGCAAGCCCTAGGCTTGACGCATGCGCTTGGCCACCTGGAACGTCAACTCCATCCGCACCCGCGTCACCCGCACCGTCGAGTTCGCCGTCCGCGAGGACATCGACGTGCTGGCGATGCAGGAGATCAAGTGCAAGCCCGAGCAGTTCCCGTATGCGCCGTTCGAAGAGGCGGGCTACCACGTCGAGGTGCACGGGCTCAATCAGTGGAACGGCGTCGCTATTGCGAGCCGACTGCCGGTCTCCGACGTCCGCACCTCCTTCGACGGCATGCCGGGCTTCGCGAAGGGGCATGAAGGGCCGGATGCTCCGCTCGAGGCGCGCGCACTGGGTGTGCTGGTCGACGGCGTGCGCGTCTGGAGCCTGTACGTGCCGAACGGCCGCTCGCTCGACGATCCGCACTACGCGTACAAGCTGCACTGGCTCGAAGAGCTGAAGAGGTCCACCGCCGCCGAGCTCGCGGCGAACCCCGACCTCCCGCTCGCGCTGGTCGGCGACTTCAACATCATCCCGTTCGACCACGACAACGGGGATCCCGCCATCGTCGAGGGCGTCTCCACGCACGTCTCCCCGCAGGAGCGCGATGCGTTCTTCGCTCTGGCCGACGCGGGCGTCACGGATGTGGTGCGTCCGCTGCTCCCCGAGGGCTACACGTACTGGGATTACCAGCGCCTCAAGTTCCCCCGCAACGAGGGCATCCGCATCGACTTCATCCTCGGATCGAAGACCCTGGCCGACGCGGTCACCGGAGCGTCGATCCACCGCGAGGAGCGCAAGGGCGAGCAGCCCAGCGACCACGTCCCCGTGGTCGCCGAGTTCGACCTCGGCGGTGCGGCGGACGAGGACGACGACCTGCCCATGATCTTCTCCTGACGTGCGGCTGATCGCGACCGATCTCGACGGCACACTCCTCACCTCCGCGGTAGAGGTGAGCCCGCGGACGCGTGCGGCGCTCGACGCCGCGCGAGCCCGCGGCATCCACGTCGTCCCGGTGACCGCTCGGCAGCCCATCGGCCTCCGCGCGATCGCGGCGGGTGCCGGGTTCGACGGCTGGGCGCTGTGCAGCAACGGCGCCTACGCGACGAACCTGACGGACGGACGGATGCTGTTCGCCGAAGAGCTTCCGGCCGACACGATCCGCTCCCTCGCCGAGGCGCTGAGCGCCAGCATCCCCGGCCTCCTGTTCGCGAGCGTGCGGGAGGGCGGCGAGACGTTCGTCGCGCAGCACGGCTACGCCGAGATCGCCGACCTCTCCGACCACAAGCGCGACCCGAAGACGATGGGCGGCGTCGACCTCGACCGGGTGCTGGACGCCCCCAGCCTGAAGCTCGTGATCCGGCATCCCGAGCTCGCGCCGGCCGGACTCTTCGAGACGCTCCGCGGGCTCGGACTCTCCGGTTTCGAGGCGACGCTGTCGGGCGCACCGTTCGTGGAGGTCATGGCCGAGGGCGTCACAAAGGCGACGGGCCTCGCCCGACTGTGCGAGCACCTCGAGATCGACCGAGCGGACGTCGTCGCGTTCGGCGACGCGCTCAACGACGTCGAGATGCTGCGATGGGCGGGCCACGGCGTCGCGATGGCCGACGCCGAGTCCGTGGTCCAGGAGGCGGCCGACGAGACCACGACGTCGAACGACGACGACGGGGTCGCGCGGGTCATCGAGCGGATACTCGCCGCCGGCTGAGCCGCTGCGAGGTCAGTCCTCGAAGGTCCCGACTTCGGGCACCCGATCCGTGCGACCGTAGCGCAGGAGCAGCACGCCCTCGGCATCCGTCTTCGGCTTCTCGAGCAGGCGGAGGACCGACGGCAGGGCGCCGTCGTCGAACACCTTCTTGCCGGCGCCGAGCAGGATCGGATAGACCCAGAGGTTGAGTTCGTCGAAGAGCCCCCGCGCCAGCAGCGTGTGCACGAAGTCGATGCTGCCGATCACATGCACCTCGTCGCGCCGCTCGCGCAGCTCGGCGATCTCCGCCGCGAGGTCTTCGCCGACGCGCGTGCTGCCCTGCCACTCGAGCGTCAGGTCCGCGTGCCGCGAGGCGACGTACTTCGGCACCCGGTCGAAGAGCCGACCGATCTCACCGGACGGACCGTCGGTGTGATGCGGCCAGTACGAGGCGAAGATGTCGTACGTCCGGCGGCCGAGCAGCAGGGCGTCGAGGTTCGCCATGCCTTTCGCGACCTCCTCGCCCATGCCGGACGACGGGTAGCCCGCCTGCCAGCCGCTGAAGCGGAACCCGCCCGCGGTGTCCTCGTCGACGCCGCCCGGCCCCTGCGCGACGCCGTCGAGAGTGGTGAAGAGATCGATCAGGATGCGACCGGACATAGGTCGATGGTCGCGAACGAGGGCTCAGGCGTCAAGGGCATCTGCGGGCGCCCGACGGAGCCCCGCCAGAGCCAGCACGCCCGCGCCTGCCGTCAGCACCGCGACCACGCCCAGGCCGATGCCGGGAACGGATGCCGTGGCCACCGCGCCGGCGACGAGCGGACCTCCCGCATCCCCGAGTTCGCGACCGAGTTCGGCGCTGCCCATCGTGCGCCCCATGCGCTCCGGCGGGGTCGACGCCGCGAGGTGAGAGAACGCCACGGGGGTCGCGGCGCCCACTCCGACACCGACCAGGAGGGCCGTCGCGATGAGGGCGAGGGGGTGCGCCGTGACCGCCGAGAGCGCGATGCCGGCGGCGATCAGCAGAAGACCGCCGACAGCTCCCATCCGCACCGACAGACGCCCCCGGTCGTGCGCCGACCCGATGAACGGCTGCGTCACGCTCGACGCGATCGCGAGCACCGTGACGATCGCCATGCTGCCGACCACGTCGAGCCCGACCTGTCGTCCGAGAAGGGGGAGGAAGCCCACGGCCACGGCGAGCGCACCCGTCGTCGCCGCGAGCACGAGGGTCGGGACGAGGAACCCGGGGGCGAGCAGCTCGCGACCGAGGTCGACGAGCGTCACGCGCTTGCGTGGCAGGACGGGGACGGCCGGCACCGAGATCGCGACCCATGCGGCCGCTGCCACGCCGAGCGCGGCGAGAGCCCAGAACAGCGCGGGCATGCCGCCCCACACCACGAGCACGGCACCGAGGAGCGGCCCCAGCGCGTAGCCGAGGCTCTTCCAGGATCCGTAGCGCCCGAAGTACCTGCCCCTCGTCGAGTCGTCGGTGAGGCGGGCGACGGCCGCCGAGGACGACGGCGAGAAGGCGGATGCCGCGGCACCCTGCCCGAGCCGGCCGATCACGAGCCCGAGCATGCCGGGGACGACCGCGCCGACGACCGAGAACGCCGAGAATGCCAAGAGCCCGCCGATGATGACCGGCCGCACGCCGATCCGGTCGCTCAGAGCGCCGAACAGCGGCTTGAGCAGCACCTCGGCGAGGTCGTACAGCGCGAGGGTGAAGCCGAAGGCGAGAAGCGTCCAGCCGATGTCCTCGGTCTCGGCTCCCAGAGCTGCGGCGATGCCGTGGGCGCCGAAGGCGGTCGTGAAGCCTGCCAGATACAACGGGGCGAGACGGGGCGTCGAGGTCACGCTCGATTGTCCCAGAACCGCTGCGGTCCCCCGCGCGGGGGATGTCGCGGCACCCCCGCCGCCCTACGGTGGGAGCATGCCCGCCGAGCCGTTCTCCCGGACCCCGACCGCCGTCGAGCGGCGCAGCGACCTCCTGCTCGCCGGCGTCATGTTCGTAGGTGCGATCCTCAGCGCCGCGCTCTCCACGATCGCCGACATCTACGGCGACACCAGGGCCGAGCCGTGGACGGCCCTGGTGTACGCGCTGGCCGTGACCGCGCCTCTGGCCGTCCGGCGGCGCTGGCCCGGTCAGGTGGCCGTCGCGGTCTGCCTGGCGTACTTCCTGGCGATCTCGTTCCAGGTGCCCGAGATCTACGTCGGCAACATCGCCATGTTCGTGTCGCTGTACACGGTCGGTGCGTGGATGAACAACCGTCGCGCCGCCGTGATCGTGCGCATCGCGATCATCGTCGGCATGTTCGTCTGGCTCATCATCACGATGTACCGCGAGGCCATCGAAGAGGCCGCCGACGCCGACATCGCGGCCGGACTCCTCTCCCCCTACCTGGCGTTCATGCTGATCCAGCTGCTGCTGAACGTGCTCTACTTCGGCGGCGCGTACTACTTCGGCGAGCGCTCCTGGCACGCGGCCCAGGCGAGGGAGGTCCTCGAGCAGCGCACCCTCGAGCTCGAACGCGAGCGCGAGGTCACGGCGGCCCAGGCAGTCGCGCTCGACCGCGTCCGCATCGCGCGGGAGCTGCACGACGTCGTCGCGCACCACGTCTCCGTCATGGGCGTGCAGGCGGGTGCCGCGCGGCTCGTGATCGATCACGACCCCGAGGAGTCGAAGCGGATCCTCACCGGCATCGAGGGCTCGGCACGGGACGCGATCCGAGAGCTCCGCCAGCTGCTCGAGACCCTGCGCGCCCCCGGCGGGGAGACCACGGATGCCTCCTCCACCGTCACGCTCGCCGACATCGCCGCGCTCGCGCAGGCCTCGACCGACGCCGGGCTGCCGACGCAGTACGCAGTGGTCGGAGAGCCGGTGCCCGTGCCCTCGGTCGTCGCGGTGAACCTCTACCGCATCACCCAGGAGTCGCTCACGAACGCCCGGCGTCACGCGGGCGGCGACGCCACCGCGGATGTGCGGGTGCGCTACGACGACGAGGGCGTCGAGGTCGAGGTGGTCAACACCGGTCGTGCGATCGCGGCGCTGCGCCCGGGCCTCGGCCAGCTCGGCATGCGCGAGCGCGCCGCGGCATCCGGCGGCACGCTCGAGCTGTCGCCCCGTCCGTCCGGCGGGCTGCGCGTACGCGCTCGCGTCCCCCTGCCTGAGAGTCCTCCCTCCGATCGCGACAACGAGATGAGCAGCGCACGATGACCCAATCCACCGCGCCGACCGACGTGATCCGGGTCCTGCTCGTCGACGATCACGCAATGCTCCGTGCGGGGTTCCGCACCATTCTCGACAGTCAGCCCGACATCACGGTCGTGGGGGAAGCGGCGACCGGGGCGGAGGCGGTCGCGCAGGCGTCCGCGCTGCGTCCCGACGTCATCACGATGGATGTGCAGATGCCGGACATGGACGGGATCGAGGCCACGCGCCGCATCGTCGCCGACGCCGAGGTGGCCGCGGCGATCGCGATCGTGACCACGTTCGACCGCGACGACTACCTGTATCAGGCGCTGGATGCCGGGGCCAGCGGTTTCCTGCTCAAGAACGCCGGCGCCGACGACCTCCTCGCGGCGGTCCGCGCGCTCGCCGTCGGCGACGGGATGCTCGCGCCGGAGGTGACCCGGCGGGTGCTCGCGCGCTTCGCGGCGGCGCCGG
>JAZBLS010000177.1:0-5900 GCA_037033365.1 Actinomycetota bacterium
TCGTCGTTCAGGTGGGGCGTCGGCGGGAGGGGGCGGGGTCAGACGCGGGGTGCGGACGCCGCCCACTGGTCGAGCATCTGCTCGCCCACCGGCGTTCCGAGATGGGTTCTCGACGACGGCTCGCGGTGGAACCGTCGCAGCACCGACCACATGACCTGGGGGTGCGCCTTCAGCATCGCGGGTGCGACGGTGAGCGTGGCGGGCACCCTCCCGCCCTCGGATGCGGTCACCCGCCGGGGATCCACCCGGAGCCGGATCAACGGGAGCTGATCCATGCCGCGCCGAGGCTCGGTCACATCCGACTCGACGGCGCGGATCGCACTCCACGGCACGGACAGGGTCTCGGTGGCGCGGATCAGGAGGACGCCGTCCGGCCCTACGCCCAGACCGAGCGGATGCCGCCCGAAGGAATCGGCACGATACTGCGTGATCGCCGCGCGCACGGAAGCGTAGATGGCCAGCACAGCGGATGCTGCGAGCACCGCCACGCCGAGGAACGCCTCCGGTCGACCGGTCACCCCGATCACGATCGCGGCGACCGTCGCAGCGGTCAACACGAGTGCCCACGCGATGCACAGTGCGAGGGTCACGATGCCGGGGCGGCGCTCCGCGATCATGTGCACGCGGATGTCGGGAGTCGAGGCCCGTCCACGGGTCAGCGTCGCGGCGTCGACCAGGCCCGCCCGCCCGCTCGCGAACGGTCGGCGGGACGCGACGGCGAACGCCGTGAGGCCGAAGAGGGCGAGCGCCGCTCCTGACGAGAGCGGACCCGCGGCACCTCCCGAGAATCCGATCATCGCGGCCGCGAGGACGAACAGCACGACGCCGAGCCAGAGCATCCCTGTGTTCCGCCGGCGTCGGGTCTCACCCCATTCGTCCGGCCAGTCCTGCAGCGGTGCCAGAGTGCTCGGATCAATCACTCTGAGTGTCCGGCCTCTCTGGGATGGTCGGGACCCACGTGCGCGCACGAAACCCATGGCGCGCACGGAGGTCTCGCACGCGAATGCGGGTCTCATCACCGTGAACCACGCGCGCGTCGGCGGAGGAGGGATGCCGAGGTCAGCTGATGTTCGCGTTCACGAGGTGCATCGCACGGCTCGCGTCCGTGATGCTGCTCGAGAGCGAGGGGTATGCCGCGAACACGCGAGACACCTGGTCGACCGTCAGGCGACGTTCGACGGCGACCGCGATCGGGTAGATGAGCTCCGACGCCTTCGGTGCGACGATCACACCTCCGATGACGGTGCCCGAGCCCTTGCGGGCGATCAGCTTCACGAAGCCGTCCTTGATGCCCATCATCTTGGCGCGGGGGTTCGCCGCCAGCGGCAGCTTGTAGACGAGGCCGTCGGCCACACCGTCCTCGACGTCCTTCTCGGAGTATCCGACCGTCGCGATCTCGGGCGCGGTGAAGATGTTCGACGTGATCTTGATGAGCTCGAGCGGGATCACGATGTCGCCCAGCGCGTGGAACACGGCCGTGCGGCCCTGCATGGACGCCACGGAGGCGAGCGGGAAGAAGTTCGTGCAGTCGCCGACCGCGTAGACGTTCGGCACGGACGTGCGCGCGACGCGGTTGACCCGGACGTGACCGGAATCGTCGAGTTCGACACCCGCATCCTCGAGTCCGATGCCCGCGGTGTTCGGGATCGAGCCGACCGCCATGAGGCAGTGGCTGCCCTCGACGGTGCGCCCGTCGGAGAGGGTCGCGGTCACTCCGTCCTTCGTGACCTCCACCTTCTCTGCCCGAGCCTTGGAGAGCACGGTCATGCCGCCGCGCTTGAAGACCTTCTCCAGCACGTGCGCCGCATCCTGGTCCTCACCGGGGAGCACCTGTTCGCGGCTGGACACCAGCGTGACCTTCGCGCCGAGGTTCATGTACGCCGAGGCGAATTCGGCACCCGTGACGCCCGACCCGACGACGATCAGGTGCTCGGGGAGCGCCTTCATGTCGTAGAGCTGGGTCCACGTGAGGATCCGCTTGCCGTCGGGCTTGGCGGAGTCGAGCTCGCGCGGCGACGCACCGACGGCGACGATGATCGTGTCGGCCTCGATGCGGTCGAAGTCCGTGCCGTCCTGGCCGGTCGAGACGATGACCGCGGTCGGGCCCTCGAGCCGGCCGTGGCCGGACAGGATGCGCACCCCCGCGTCGAGGAGCTGCGAGCGCATGTCCTCCGACTGCTGACCGGCGAGCGCCATGAGGCGCTTGTTCACCGCCGCGAGGTTGATCGCGATCTCGGGCTTGAGCGGCTTGCCGTTCTCTCCCTTGGCGAAGAACTGCACACCCAGGTCGGAGGCCTCGGAGATCGCGACGGCCGCATCGGCGGTGGCGATCAGGCTCTTGGAGGGGACGACGTCCGTCAGCACGGCCGCCCCACCGACGCCCACGCGCTCGACCAGGGTCACCTCGGCTCCGAGCTGTGCGGCTGCGATGGCCGCCTCGTAACCGCCGGGACCGCCGCCGAGGACGACGACACGCTGAGTGCGCTCAAAAGGGGTGGAAGACATGGTTCCCATTCTTCCGCAATCCTGGCACCCGAGCCTGCACCTTCCTAGAGTGGATCCATGCCTGACACTCACAGCAACCCCCTCGACGACCCGACCGCGAACCCGTTCGAGGTCGCAGCCGCAGCGGCCGCGGACATCGCGCGCCTCACCGGAGTCGAGAACCACGACATCGCCCTCACCCTGGGCAGCGGCTGGGGCAAGGCCGCCGACATCATCGGCGAGACCGTCGCGACCATCCCCGCCACCGAGGTGACCGGCTTCTCGAAGCCCGCGCTCGAGGGGCACGTGGGCACCCTCCGCAGCATCCGCACTCCCGACGGCAAGAACGTCCTCGTGATCGGCGCACGTACGCACTACTACGAGGGCCACGGCGTCCGTCGCGTGGTGCACTCCGTCCGCACCGCCGCGGCCACGGGTGCGAAGATCATGGTGCTCACCAACGGCGCCGGAGGCGTGCGCGAGACCTGGACGCCGGGCCAGCCCGTGCTGATCAGCGACCACATCAACCTCACGGCCGACTCCCCGCTCGAGGGCGCCACCTTCATCGACCTCACGGACCTGTATTCGCAGCGACTGCGCGACATCGCCCGAGGCGTCGACCCGTCGCTGGACGAGGGCGTCTATACACAGTTCCGCGGCCCCCACTACGAGACGCCGGCGGAGGTGCAGATGGCGAAGCACATCGGCGGCCACATCGTCGGCATGTCGACCGCGCTCGAGGCGATCGCCGCCCGCGAGGCCGGCATGGAGATCCTCGGCTTCTCGCTCATCACGAACCTGGCCGCCGGCATCCAGAAGACGCCGCTCAGCCACGCGGAGGTCATCGAGGCGGGCCGTGAAGCGGAACCCGTGATCTCCGCGCTCCTGGCCCGAGTGGTCGAGGCGCTGTGAGCGAGGAGCGCCTCGCGCAGGCGCGCGCCTGGCTGCGGCAGGATCCCGATCACGAGACGCGCGATGAGCTCGCGGGTCTCATCACCCGGGCCGCGGGAGGCGACGAGAAGGCGACCGCCGACCTCGACGACCGCTTCCGCACCCGGCTCGCCTTCGGGACCGCCGGTCTCCGCGGCGCGCTCGGCGCCGGCAGCAACCGCATGAACCGGGTGCTCGTGGCACAGGCCGCCGCGGGCTTCGCGGCCTACCTGCGGGAACGCTCCGGCGGCGGCACGCCGACTGTCGTGATCGGCTACGACGGACGACGCAACTCGCGCGTGTTCGCCGCAGACTCCGCAGAGCTGTTCGCCGGGGCAGGGCTCCGGGCGATCCTCCTCCCCCGCCTGCTGCCGACTCCGGTGCTCGCCTTCGCGGTGCGCCACCTGGGTGCGAATGCCGGGGTGATGGTGACGGCGTCGCACAACCCGCCGAACGACAACGGCTACAAGGTCTATCTGGGCGGCGCGGATCAGGGTGCGCAGATCGTCTCGCCGGCGGATGCCGAGATCGCCGCGCACATCCAGCGGGTGGCGGACGCGGGCGACGTCTCCGTCCTCCCCCGCTCGACCGCGTACGAGACCGCGGGCGAGGACGTCGTCGAGGCGTACATCGCCGCCACCGCGGCCGTGGCGCCCGCGCCGGAGTCCGCCGCGGGGATCCGCTGGGTGTACACCGCGATGCACGGCGTCGGCTGGGACACCCTATCGCGCATCGTGAGCACGGCCGGGTACCCGCAGCCGATGGTCGTCGGCGAGCAGCTGAAGCCCGACGCGACGTTCCGCACGGTGTCGTTCCCCAACCCGGAGGAACCGGGCGCCATGGACCTGTCGTTCGCCCGCGCCCGCCGGGTGCAGGCGGACTTCATCCTGGCGAATGATCCGGATGCCGACCGGCTCGCCGTCGCGATCCCCGACAGCTCATCCGAGAGCGGCTGGCGCCGCCTCACGGGGAACGAGATCGGGCTCCTGCTCGGTGCCCGCGCGGCTCGAGCGGCCGAGGGCACTCCCGGCGCGTCGCTCGCGTGCTCCCTCGTGTCGTCCCCCGGCCTGGGCGCCATCGCCGCGCACCACGGACTCGGATTCCACGAGACGCTCACGGGCTTCAAGTGGATCTCCCGCGCTCCCGGCATCGTCTACGGATTCGAGGAGGCCCTCGGCTACCTCGTGAACCCCGCAACCGTGCGTGACAAGGACGGCATCTCCGCCGCGGTGGCCGTGCTGGGTCTCGCGGCAGAGGCGCACGGACGCCATCTCTCGCTCGTGGATCTGCTGGCGGAGCTCGGCGAGACCTACGGCCACTTCGCGAGCGGCCAGGTGTCGGTGCGTGTCGAGGATCTCTCGATCATCGGCAAGGTCATGCTGTCTCTGCGCACGCTGCCGCCCGCGCAGTTCGGCGCGCACACGATCGCTGAGGCCGACGACCTCCTGCACGCGGGGGCGGGCCAGCCGTCCGGCGACGTGCTGCGCTACCGCCTGTCTGACGGGTCGCGCATCATCGTCCGGCCGAGCGGCACGGAGCCGAAGCTCAAGGTGTACATCGACGCGAAGGGTGACTCCGCGGTGCGCGCCGCCGAGGTCGTGGCCGAACTCGAGGCCGCGGTGCGGTCCCTGCTCGAGGAACGGTCGTAGCGCACGCATGCCGAGACGACACGTGGTCATCACCGCGCACAACGGCGTGCACGCGCGCCCCGTCGCGGAGCTCGTACGACTCGTCCAGGCGCACACGCACGCCGTGACGCTGCGGACGTCGACGGGCGCCGTCGTCGACCTGAGCAGCGTCCTCGCGGTGATGGACCTCGCGCTGGCGCCGGGCGACGCCGTGGTCCTCGAGACGGCCGAGTCGGCGGAGGCGGATGCCGTGCTCGACACGCTCGCGGGGGTCCTCGACCCCCGCGGGTGAGGGGTTCAGCCGTCGATGACGGCGACGAGCTCGTCGAGGAACGACTCGAAGGTCGATCCCCGGCGCACGATCCGTTGCACGCTGTCGCGCTCGCTGAACACCTCGACGAGCTGCTCGAACACGGTCTGGAACGCGGCACGGTCGCTCTCGCTGAATGCGGCGAGCGCGACGACCTGCACCCTGCCCTCACCCCAGGCGGCTGAGCCGTCGGCGACGCCGATCGCGATCGCGGTCCGCGTGGCGGTCATCTGCAGGGCGTGCGGCACCGCGAGCGCGTCGGTGAACGCGGTCGAGGACATCCGCTCGCGGGCGATCGTGTTCTCCACGTAGTCCTCCCCGATCAGCCCCTGCTGCACGAGCGTGTCGCCGAGTCGGCGGATGATCGCCTCCTCGCCCTCGTCGGGAAGCGGGTGCACGAAGGCATCCGCGGAGAAGTACCTGGCGAGCTCGGCCCGCAGTCGCGTGAGTCGGCGGGCGCGCCGCACGCGTGCGGCGATCTGCTGGACGCGGTCGACGTCGGCATCCGTGAGGAAGGGCTGGATGCGCACGAAGCGATCCCCGGCCGA
>JAZBLS010000178.1:0-5876 GCA_037033365.1 Actinomycetota bacterium
TGTGCAGCATCCGCCTCTCCGTGAGCTTCTGGGACTACTCCCCCGACGCGCCCTCCAGCTCGAGCAGCGTGTTCACGGCATCCGTGAGTCGCTTGTCGGCCTCGGCGAACGCCGTCAGGTCTCCCGACTTGAGGGCCGCGTCGCGGTCGAGGAGCGCCTGCTGAGCCGCCGCGAGGGCGTCAGCCTGCGCGTCGGTCGGCGTCGGGGTCTCCTCCGCCGGAACCTCTCCGGTGTCGGGGTCCGGCTGCGTCGGCTCGACCTGGTCGTCTCCACCCGTGGCTCCGGCGTCTCCGCCGAACAGGGTGTCGAGAGCAGCCGTCAGGGTGTCCTCGAACGCGACCTTGTCACCGAAGGCGACGAGCACCTTCTGCAGACGCGGCAGCTTCGTACCCTCGGACGACTGGACGTAGACGGGCTGCACGTAGAGCAGACCGCCACCGACAGGCAGCGTGAGCAGGTTGCCGTAGAGCACCTCGGACTCACCCTGCTGCAGCAGGTTGAGCTGCGGCACGACAGCCGTGTCCGAGTTGTACGTGTTCTGCACCTGCCCGGGGCCGGGGACGGTCGTGTCCGTGTCGATCTCGAGCATCCTGAGCTGTCCGTAGCCCTCGGCCTTGACGCCCGCCTCGGAGCCCGCGTCGGAGTCGACGGCGAGGTAGCCCATCAGGACGTCACGGTTTCCGCCGCTGCCCGTCGCGGACGGGATGAAGGTGGAGAACATCGAGAACCGCGGCGAATCCTGGCCCGGCATCTGCATCGTCAGGTAGTACGGCGGCTGCAGGACCGCGTCGCTGCGCGGGTCGTTCGGCGTCTGCCAGCGGTTGTCCTGCTGCGCGAAGGACCCTGCGGTGTCGATGTGGTAGATCCCGAGGATGTCGCGCTGCACCTTGAACAGGTCGGTCGGGTACCGCACGTGGCTCATCAGATCCGACGACATGTCGCTGATCGGCTTGAGCGTCGACGGGTAGATGTTCTGCCAGGTCTCGAGCACCGGGTCCTGGTCGTCCCAGGCGTACAGCGTCACCGAGCCGTCGTATGCGTCGACCGTGGCCTTGACCGAGTTGCGGATGTAGTTGATCTCGTCGATCGCGAGCGTCGGCGACGGGAGGTTCGAGTCGGCGATCGCGTCCGACAGGCTCACGTTCGTCGAATACGGATACGTCGAGCTCGTGGTGTAGCCGTCGACGATCCAGACGATCCTGCCGTCCACGACGCTCGGGTACGGGTCGCTGTCGAGCTCGAGGTACGGCGCGACCTTCTGCACGCGCGTCTTGGGATCGCGGTCGTACAGGATCTGCGAGTCGTCGTTCACGAGGTTCGAGAACAGGATCTGCTCCGACTGGAACTTCAGCGCGTACAGCAGCTTCGTGAACGTGTTGCCGATCGCGGGACCGCCGTCGCCCTCGAAGGTCGTCTTGGTCTCGTTCGAGCCGTCCTTGCCACGCGGGTAGTCGATCTCGACCGGGTCGGTGCCGTCCGGCGATCCGACGATCGAGTACTCGGGCGAGTTCTCGCCGAAGTATACGCGGGGCTCGAATTCCTCCTGATCGGTGAGGAATCCTGCGGAGGGGATGCCGCGCTCGAGGAAGACGGGCTCACCGTCGCTCGTGCGCTGGTTGCCCGCGGCGACGACGAGGCCGTACCCGTGGGTGTAGACGGCGGCGCGGTTGTTCCAGTTGGTGACGTCGACGCCCTCCATGTCGAGGTCGCGGACGGACACCACGGTGTCCTGCATGACGCCGTCGATCTCGTAGCGGTCGACGTCGAGGTTCTCCTGGAACTGGTAGTACCCGCGGTACTGCTCGAGCTGGCGGACGGCCGGGCTGATCACCGCGGGGTCGACGATGCGGATGGATGCCGTGGTCTCGGCGTCCGCCCGCAGCTGGCCGGCCTCGGCATCCGTCTCGGCCTCGAACGGCGTGGTCTCGAGGTCGGCGACCCCGTACGCCTCCTTGGTGCCGTCGATGTTCCGCTGGTAGAACTCCGCCTGGTAGGCGTTCTGGTTCGGGCGCACCTGGAAGGTGGTCACGGCCCACGGGAAGCCGACGCCGACGACGAGCGAGGCGACGATCAGCAGCGCGGTCGCCGCGAGCGGGAAGCGCCAGCGACCGATCACGGCCGTGACGAAGAAGAGGATGGCGACGAGCGCCGCGATGATCGCGAGGATCGCAAGGCCCGGGATCGTCGCGTTGACGCCGGTGTAGGCGGGGCCGACGATGCGGTCGTCCTGCGCGACGAGGGTCTTGTACCGGTCGAGCCACAGGCTGGCCGCCTGCACGAGCAGGTAGAGGCCGGCGACGACCGCGAGCTGGATGCGCGCCGGCTTCGAGATGCGCAGCTCGCCCTGGCCGATGCGCACGGAGCCGTACAGGTACGACACGAGGGCCGTGACGATGAGGGTGAGCAGCAGCACGGCCGACACGAACGCGAGCAGGATCGAGTAGAACGGCATCGCGAACATGTAGAAGCCGGTGTCGACGCCGAACTGGGGGTCGGTGGTGTCGGTGGCGACGCCGTTGGCCCACAGCCACACGGTCTTCCACTGGCTGGCGGCCGAGAAGCCGGCGAACAGGCCGAAGAAGATCGGCATGCCCCACATGGCCAGGCGCCGCAGCGGCTCGATGACCTCCTGGTAGCGGTCGAGCTGCGAGCTCAGTCGCACATAGACGGGCCGCAGGCGGTAGGCGAGCTGGATCGCCACGAACAGCGGCACGGCCATGCCGAGGAATCCGACGACGAACATCACCGCCGTGGCGATCCACTGCGTCGTGAGCACGTTCGCGAACCCGACCTGGTCGAACCAGAGGAATTCGGTGTAGAGCGACGCGAAGACGAAGAAGGCGGCGATCAGCGCGGCGATGATCGCCAACGAGATGCCGAATATACGTCGCGAGGTTCGGGGAGTGGCCGGGTTCGGTGCAGAAGTCGAGGTCACCGTCCCATCCTAGGCACGCCTTACTGTGCTGCGGCTGTCATCCCGATCACGGGGAGGTCACGACGTCGCACGTCGGAAGCGCGTCGAGGTCGCCGTCGTTCGCGATCGCCTCGAGCGCGGTGAGCGATTCCTCCAGCGTCGACGTGCTCAGGACGGTGAGCCCGTCCGGCACGTGCCCGACCACCTCGTCGCAGTTGGAGGCCGGCGCGAGGAAGTAGTCGGCCCCGGCATCCCGCGCCCCATAGAGCTTCTGACGGATGCCGCCGATGGGTCCGACCGTGCCGTCGGCCTCGATCGTCCCGGTGCCCGCGACGTTCTCCCCGCCGTTGAGATCGCCGGGTGTCAGGGTGTCGATGATCCCGAGGGCGAACATCATGCCGGCGCTCGGTCCGCCCACGTTGTCGAGCTGCAGGGTCACATCGACCTCGAAGTCGTAGTCGGTGCGCAGCGTCACACCGATGAGCCAGGTCGTCACGTCGTCCTCGACGTGCTTCTCCGGCGTCACGTCGACGACGGTCTCCTCACCGTCGCGCAGCACCGTGAGCGCGACGGTCTCGCCGCCGGCATCCTGGATCGCCTCACGGAGCTCCTTCGCCGAGGTCACCGCCGTGCCGTCGATGGCCGTGATCACGTCGTCCGTCTCCAGGCTCCCCTGGGCGGGGGCGTCCTCGACGACGTCGACGACCGCGACCTGCGCCCCCGTGTCGTAGCCGAGCTCATTCAGTGCAGCGGCCGTCGCCTCGTGCTGCGAGTCGACCATGAGAGTCGCGTTGCGCTCGTCGCGCTGCTCGCTCGTGACGCCCTCGGGGAACACGGAGTCGAGCGGGACGACGGCGCGCGAGGAGTCCGTCCAGGCGAGGGCGAGCTCGAACCAGCTGGGCGTGCGCTCGCGATTGCCGACGACCTGCACCGTGGTGAGGTCCAGCGTGCCGCCGGTCTCGAATGTCTCGGCCCCCTCGACGCTGATGAGCGGCACCTGCTCGCCGTCGGCACCCGCGGCCGTGCCGAGGGTGTCGTACACGGGGCCGGGTCGCTGGATCACGTACGGCGTCGGCAGGAAGGTCAGCACGACGAGCGCGATCAGGGCCACGATCAGCGCCCACACGCCCACGCCGAGCTTCACAGACCGGGTTCGATCCACAGGTTCCTCCGTCGTTCGCGGGCGGCGTACAGCGATGTGCCCGCGTCGGGGTTCTGCGGCCGATCCTGTGACTAGCGTAGATGGCACGGCTTTAGGCGTGCTGAGAGGCGACCGACATGGCAGACAACGATCCCACCCCCGAGGACTTCCAGGAGTTCATTCGACGCATGATGGCCGGACAGGGCGGTGACATCGACCCCGAGGCGCTGCAGAAGGCGTTCGCCGGCATGGAGGGCTTCGAGTTCGACCCCGCCATGATGCAGTCGATCATGGCGCAGCTCCAGGGCGCTTTCGGCGGCGGCGATGCCTGGGAGAGCGCTCTGCGCCAGGCCCTCCACATCGCGAACCGTGACGGCCTCGGCATCACCGACGGCTCCCGCACGTCGCTCACGGATTCCTTCGCCCTCGCGAACCTCTGGCTGGGCGAGGCCACGACCATCTCGGAGCTCGCGGAGGCGCCGCGCGCCATGACGCGGGGCGAATGGGTCGAGGCCACGCTGCCGGTCTGGAAGGAGATCGCCGATCCGGTGTCGACGAGCATCGCGGATGCTCTCACGAGCGCCCTCGACACGCAGGTGCCCGACGACATGCGCGACATCGTGCAGGGTGCGGGACGGCTCATGCGCGGGCTCGGCGGCTCGGTCTTCGCGGCTCAGTTCGGCCAGGTGCTCGGCAACCTGTCACTCGAGGTCGTCTCCGGCGGCGACGTGGGCATTCCCGTGCTGCCGGCCGGGACCGCTGCCGTGATCCCGCAGAACCTCACCGCGTTCGGTGAGGGGCTCGAGATCCCCGAGGACCAGATCACGCTCTACCTCGCGACCCGTGAGCTCGCCTATGCGCGCCTGTACCGGCACGCCAAGTGGCTGCACCTGCACGTCATGGCGCAGATCACCGACTTCGCGCGGGGCGTGACGGTCGACGTGGACGCGCTGGAAGACGTGGCGAGCAGGCTCGACCCCTCGAACCCCGAGGAGCTGCGTGCCGCGATCGAGGGCGGCGCACTGCTCCCCGTGCAGTCCGAGGCGCAGCGTGAGGCGCTGTCCCGACTCGAGAACCTCGTGGCGACGATCGACGGCTGGGTCGACGTCGTCACCGCCCAGGCCACGGCCCGACTCCCCGACGGAGCCCGCATCGCCGAGGCCGCTCGCCGTCGCCGTGCGGTCGGCGGCCCGGCCGAGGACGCGCTCGGCGCCCTCGTGGGTCTGAAGATCCGTCCGCGTCGTCTGCGCGAGGCATCAGCGATGTGGCAGGCCGTGACCGACGCCGTCGGCACCTCGGGCCGCGACGCGCTCTGGGATTACCCCGACCTGATGCCGACGTCCGAGGACATCGACGACCCGACCGCGCTCGTCGCCCGCCTGCAGGCCACTGCCCGCGGCGAGGAGCCCGTGGCGGACGAGTTCGACGAGGCGCTCGCGCGCCTGCTCGACGGCGACGACTTCTCGGAGAGCCCGGCGGATGCGGATGCGGATGCGGATGCCGCCGGCGACCCTGACGCGGCGGGCGACGAGCCCGACAAGGACGACGGCCCCGGCGGCGACCGCCCGGTCTGATCGGCATCCGCCTCGCGTGAGCCCCTGCGGGGTCGATAACGCACCCCCGACCTGGGTTTCCGGTGCGAAGACGACCCCGCACCGGCATCCGCTGCACTTTCGACCCCGCACCCGCCACGCGTGAGCCGTGCGGAGTCGATAACGCACCCCGCACGCGCGTTTCCCGTGCGAGAACGACCCCGCACCGGCATCCGCTGCACTTTCGACCCCGCACCCGCCTCGCGTGAGCCCCTGCGGGGTCGATAAC
>JAZBLS010000179.1:0-5868 GCA_037033365.1 Actinomycetota bacterium
TCCTCGCGCCGGGGCCAGTGTTCACCACCACAACTCCACACAGAAACTAGCTCGATGGGCCCGAAGCCCACGCGAGACCTGGGTGACATCACCCGGCGGCGGCGTCCCGTATCTCACGAAGACTGGGTGTTTTCATCCGTAATGTCCGCATGTCCAGGAGCCCGAGACTGCCCTCGCGCCCGTCTGACCCGAGGCTGGCCACGCGTCGACCATCACCCGTCGCCCCGCCGCCCGCAACGTGGATGTGGCCATGCAGGAGTAGCTCGGGGCGGACGGCATCCCAGACCTTGGCGACGCGGGCTCGGGACTCTGCGGACTCGGCGAGGGTGTCTTTCGGAAATCCCCACGGATTGGTCCGGAGCACCTCGCGAACGCCGCGGACCGGGGTGCCGGCTGGCGACTCGTGGGAGAGCATGACGTCTGCGGCACCACCGGCGATGGCTTCTGCCACCTGCCTGTCGTTGATGGCTTCGTCCGGCCACCAGCTCACGCCCTCGATTTGAGAGTGGCGGTCGACGGATGCAGCGCCGCCGAGCGAAAGAACGGCGCGCCCACCGATGGTCAGACGAGCGGGCCGCGAGAGAAGCCATCTCATGCCCGACACGCGCACAGATGAGCCAGGATGGGCGTCGAGGAGGGGGGTGATTTGCCCATAGTATTCATGGTTCCCGAGGCAGACGAGGACAGTGTTGATGTTGGTGTGCGCGAACTCTGCGTCCATGGCGGAGGGATTCATGCCCCAGTCTCCGAGCTGCAGGATGGTCTTCACCTCCGGCGCCAGGACGGTCAATGCGCGGGCCAGCATTCGTACCCACGTCACGTTGCCGTGCCAATCGCCGCTTACCGCTACACGTTGGTCGGGCAGGATGAGATGGGTGGAGTGCTGCAGGACGTCCATTCTCAACTGCTCCAGGACGAGGCCGCGCGCCGAGCATCGCGAAGCACATCCTCAAGCCGGCCCGCGCGAAGCTGCTCGATGGCGCTTGGTGCGTCCTCTCCCGTCTCGTCGTGCACCGGGGTATTCAACCACTGCGCCCAGGTCCACGAATCGTGCGTGCCGACAGACAGCGCCAGCATGACGTCTGCGATGCCGTCCACCAGGCGACCCTCGTGGACCTGGAACGCAGGATAGAGAAGTCTGCCCTCGCGAGTTTCGAGGGGGAGCAGGGTGAACCAGGTCTCATCCGCGACCTCATCCTCTGACCATCCGAGCTCGCGGGCAAGCGTGGCTGCCGTATAGCAGGGGCCGACGATATCGGCCCATGCATTCTTGTCTTCGGTGTTCATCGCGGGCGCTCCTCTGGCCCATCAGGAATACGAGTGTGCCGTATGACGACGTCCTCGATGATCTCGTCGAGGGTGCGACGACCCTCTACGTAGTCCCAAGCATCGCGGATGGCGGCAGGCGAGGTTGGCAGTCCGTCCAGGCGTCCCGAGTGCAGCGCCTCGAGCGCACCGACGAACCGCTTGTTGCGGGCGTGATCAGCTTCGCGTTCGGGTAGGCGCTCTTCACGGGGCGACTGACAATCGTCGAATTCCTTGCTCATCTTCTCCGTCTTCGCGCTGTCTTCGAGTCTCGTCGGCGTTCGTGGACTAGGCCGCGGTGGGGTGACCTACCTCCTGACTCCGCTATTAGGTATTACTCGACATGATCATGCGGTCACTGTAGACCTGCGGCAGGACATTTGAAAACGCCGAGATGACTGGGTTGACTCGCTTCCGGTGGGTGAGGCCGGCGGCATCGCCGTCCGCGCTCGCTCGCGCCGCGCGTGCAGCATCGCGAGGTTCTTGTCGGGCGGCGATACGCTCGGATCGACATGTCAATCAGTGATCTGCTTCCCCATCCACTTGCAGATGCCCTCCCGCGCATGAGCGAACCGGAGATGCGAGAGCTCGTGCAGGACATGGCTCTTCACGGCCAGCGCGAAGCAGCAACCATCTGGGCGGACCCTCACGGGGTTGACTGGCTGCTTGACGGCCGGCACCGTGCCGAAGCCGCAAGAGCCCTCGGAATTCAGCTCCGAACAGAACGCTTTCGGGGTGACGAGGATGCCGCGCGGCAACTTGTGATGAGCCTGAACGTGCGTCGGCGCCACCTCACGCCGTCGCAGAAGGCGCTCGCCGCCGCGTCGCTCGCGACGCGTCGCCGCGGCGGCGTCAGCGGGCTCTCGAGCCAAGAGGCGAAATTTCCTATTGCTCCGACACAACAAGAAGTAGCGGTGAAGATGGGAGTTTCGGCGCGGTCCGTGAGGGACGGGTCTGCAGTGATGACGCACGGTGATCAGGCGCTGATCACGGCAGTCGCCAATGGTGAGATCTCGGTCTCAGCCGCCGCAAAGTTGGCACGCGGGGGACGCAGTCAGCGCCAAGCAGCGACCGCGATATATCTCACGCACCGTCGCTCATCGTCCTCCGACTCATGGTTGACTCCGGCTTGGATTGCGGAACGAGCGGCAGCCTGCCTGGGAGGCATCGACGGCGATGTTGCTGCAGCGCCGGAGATGCAGATCCCCGCGGCATGGAGCTTCACCGAAGAGACCGATGCATTCGCTCAAGCATCGTGGGCGAACCCGGACGGCACGCCGTCGAAGGTGTGGATGAACCCGCCGTATAACGTCAACGGCCAAGGGCCGGGCGTATGGACTCGTCGGATCGTCGAGGAGTGGCTCGCGGGAAACGTCGGGTCTGCGCTAGTCCTCCTGCCGGCGCGTCCCGGGTCGCACTGGCAACAGGCGCTCGCGCAATTTCCCCGAGTCGAGATCCGCGGCCATCTCGTGTTCGAGCCTGGAGAGGGGAACCCGGCGCGACTCCAGTGGGAGCAGGGGCGCCGCGCTGAGGCTCCGTTCGCGAGCATTCTCGTGGGGGTGGGGGTATCTGCGTCATCGCTTTACCGACACTTCGGCGATGTGGGGGTGGTCTTCGTCGCGTACAACGCGGAGGACGCCGGCGGGCGGCTGGATCGCTGAGGGGAGCGTGGCTCAGTGGCGACTAGGGTCCCGCCCTCCATATTTGGCGATGGGAGACGGTGTCGCACGGAGAGGCGCGAGGCCGCGCATAGACCTCTTACTGGGCAGCGCACACGGCGAAGCCCCCAACGAAAGAAGTGTCACTACGTCCGGACTCAAGCGCATGATGAACATCATCATGGGTGACGCCACCGCCCACATCTCGACCGTTTCCGACGAAGGCGTGCCCGCCTGGACCCGCTACCCCGGGGACCTCGACAACCGGCTCGTCGGTAACGGGGACCTGGTCCTCGATATGGCGGACAACTCGTCCGCCGATAAGTTCGTCGCGAGCGGCATCCTCGACAAGTGGGCCGAGGCTCTCGACTTCTCGCTGGAGGGCATCGACCGACAGACCGCGTTCTACGCCCTGAGCTCCTCGACGCTGCTCCGGGAGTGGGAAGAGTCCGGGGGCCCCGAGCATCTCCGCATCCGTGTCCACCGCGACTTCGTCGTCCATGTCCTGGTGGAGTCGTTCGACGGCCCCTTCTACGACAAGCCGGACTTTGATGAAGCCGTAAGCCGTCGCCTCGGCCCCAAGGCAACCTGGGCGTACGTGCGTTAGCGGCGGTTGCGCGGTCATCTCCGATGGATGACCGCGCAACTGTTTCCGGATCCCAGTGCCATGTCTGCAGAAAAGTTTGGTGCGGCTCTTGCGCTTTCCCTAGACTGCGGCGTAAATTCCGCATATGAGAAAACTCGAACACTCTATTCGAGGCAGGCCACAGCGGGTCTGAGGCCGCGACCGCGCGAGCGACACTGGAGTCGTGAGCCCATCGCGGCCGTATCAGCGATTGATGAAGTGCGGTTCAGCTATGCGCTTCCATGCCTGCTCGACGTAGTGCACCTTCTGCGCTGATAGGCCCCGAAGCATCCAGTAGTCGATCTGGTGACCGATCAAGATCCGCAGTCGGCCGATGTCTTCGAGCTGCATCACGACTCGGCCGGTCAGCATCTTCTGCAGACGGTCGTAGGGTACGTCTACCGCCGATGCCAGGTCGGCCAGCTTCGCGAGATTCGATCGCGGCATATACAGAACGAGGATCCCGTAACTGAGTCGGTGCTGCAGCTGAGACGCGTCCAGCTGAGCGAAGGCTCTCGTCGTGGCGCCCTCATCCAGCGGCTTCCAATCGATCTGCGCCTTCCGCCCGAACTCCTTCTCGTTCACGGCAAATGAGCGAGGGGAGTAGCGGGGATTGGTCACGTGAACGCCCTCCTGGCGAATCGAGCTAAAAGACCTAAACATTCTAGCGGGAGTGCACTGGACGCTCGACCTCCCGCATAGGCGGAGACATGAGCAAGAAAAAGGGAATCACCCACGCCGCGGGCGACGGCTTCGACCGCATCGAGTGGCTCGATGCTGAGGGCCGCAAACACGCGCTGCGAGCGGATAACCCCGTGTCCGCGAAGCTCGTCCTGCCGTCAGGGCGGACGAGGCGGCCAGGTAAAGGCGAAGGGCAGGTGACCTTTCAAGGAAACTACTGGTGCGCCGGCTCGGGCGCTCACGTGTTCCACGAGTCCATGCTCGAGTTCACGAGCATGATGCTCATCGACCACCTGAACGACATCGTCTCCCTCTACGCCCAGCCGATGCTGCTCACCTTTGCCGACGGCGATTTCCACTACCCAGACTTCCTTGCCATCGACGCAGAAGGCACTCGAATCCTCGTTGATGCACACCCGAAGTCGAGGACGACCCCGGAAGATGAACGAAAGTTTGAGCTGACCAGACAGATGTGCGAACGCCTCGGGTGGAAGTACATCCTCATCGACGAGATGAGTCGGGTCGTGCGATGGAATCTCGAATTCCTCGCTCGATATCAGCATCCGAGGTTCGCGCCGGACACCGAAACACGAGAGTGGCTCCTCGCGCTCTCCTCCACCTGCGACACCCTCGGAGAACTGTACGCCGCCTGCCGCACTGACAAACCGGGCGAACACGTGCCCGCACTCATCCACCTGTTCTGGCGACGTCACATCGGAATCGATATCGCCGAACCCATCACCTTCGACAGTCCCATCTGTCTGCCCTAGTCGACAACCGTCCGAGAAGTCACTTCCGACCGAAAGAGAATCCGCTCAATGTCCGCACCACGCATCATCACCATCGGCCAAACCCTCGAGCTGGCCGATGGTAACTTCACCGTCGCTGGCTACGCCTCCGGTCGTTTCCGTCTCCGCAACGAGCTCACTCACGAGTACGTGGTCCTCGACCACGTCGAACTTGCGCGCTTCCTGCCGCCCGGACAGAGCCTCGATATGTCGGAGCCACCGAAAGCGGAGGAGACTCTCGACCAAGTCTTCAACGGCCTCGCCGACGAGGCACGCTTCCTCATCCCGCATCTACAAGAGCTCGTGGAAGGAACCCCAGCCGTCGGTGACGAACCCCGCAACAAGTACGCGCCTCACATCCCGATGGCGACGAAACTGCTCTCGAAGGCCAAGGAACTCAGGGAAGAGCACGGATTCCCCATCAGTGACGGCACTCTGAAGCGCCGCATGCTGCACTACCGCAAGGGCGGAATCGCCGCGCTTCGAGACGGACGCACGATGCGGCAGGAACGACCGCTCAGGCGGGCTGATGAGCGCATCACAGAGGCGCTCGCAGAGCTCATCGCCAGCTACGCCGGGCGCTCGAGTCCGTCGTACACGCGCATCCGTGCCGAATTGCACAAGGCACTCATCACCAAGCACCCCGACCCCGACGACCGACCTGCACTCCCGTCGCTAAAAACGGTCGAACGCTACGTCGCCAAGCTCTCCGGTGAGCAGAACCCAACCAAGCCCGCCACCCAGCGAGAGACGGCCGCTCTCGCTCCGCAGGGACGACAGTTCCGACCAAGGCTCGTGAGCGCCCCGGGAG
>JAZBLS010000180.1:0-5849 GCA_037033365.1 Actinomycetota bacterium
GGTCAGTCGAGCATCCGACAGTGCGTCGTGAGCTCGCCGATGCCGTCGATGCCGACCGTGACCGTCGAGCGGTCGCGGAGGAAGATCTGCGGGTCACGGGAGTAGCCGGCGCCGCCCGGGCTTCCGGTCGAGATGAGCGTGCCGGGCAGCAGCGTGAGCGACTGCGAGAGGTGCGCGATGAGCTTCGCCACCGAGCGGACCATCTGCCCGGTGCTGGCATCCTGCACGGTCTGACCGTCGACGACGGCCCAGATGTGGAGGTCCTGCGGGTCGGCGACCTCGTCGGCCGTGACGGCGAACGGGCCGGTGGGGGTGAAGCCGTCGAACGACTTGCACCGCGACCACTGCGCCTCCGAGAACTGCACGTTGCGCGCCGTGATGTCGTTCACCACGGTGTAGCCCCAGACGTGCGAGAGTGCGTCGTCCTCCGAGACGTCCTTCGCGGCGGTGCCGATCAGCACGCCGAGCTCGGCCTCGTAGTCGACGGCCTCGCTGAGCGCACGAGGCCAGGAGGTCGTGCCCTCATGTCCGGTGAGCGAGTTGGGCCACAGCGTGAAGACGGTCGGCGCGGCATCCGTCTTCAACCCCAGCTCGCTCGAGTGCGCCGCATAGTTCAGCCCGACCGCGAGGACGGCCGGGGGAGCGATCACGGCCGAGTCGAACGACCAGTCGTCGAGTGGATGCCGCGGGGCGGTGCCCGCCGCGAGGGCGGTCCGGAGCTCGCCGAGCAGGGCGTCGCCGCCGGCGATCAGCCCCTGCAGGGTCGACGGGGCATCGGGGAGGACGTCGGAGACGAGGATGGCGTCGGCACCCTCCACGACCGCGAGATTCGCAGCAGGGGAGTCGGCGTGACGCAGATGAGCGAACCGCATGCCTCTACGGTATCCGCTGACGCGACCCGATGGCGGGAGGAAGTCGCCAGACCGGGGCGGATTCGGTTGTTCGCCATATGCTTCACCTATGAGTTCCGGAGGACCGTCCCAGCCATCGCCGTACACGCCGCCACCGGCGTCGAACCCGTACCCGCAGCAGCAGCCTCAGGCACCGCAGCCTCAGCAGTTCCAGCCGCCGCAGTACACGGCGCAGCAGTATGCGCAGTCGAACTACATGCCGCCGCAGTTCGGGCAGCGACCGGAGTACGCCTCGGTGCTCGCGCAGCCCACGCCGTACTCGCCGCCGGCGCCGGCCGCTCCGTCGCCCGCGGCAGGACTGCCCGCTCTGCCGGCCGCACGTCGAGCCGGTGGCGCCGCGCTCTGGATCGGGTTCGGGTTCCTCGGCCTGCTGCTCCTCGGCCTGATCGCGTACTTCGGCCTGTTCCTCGGTCCGCTCGCCTCGATCATCGGTCTCGTCCTCGCGCTCGTCCCGCTCGCCGCCGTCTTCTTCGTGGTGCGGATGATCGACCGGTGGGAGCCGGAGCCCAAGTCCCTCGTCTTCTTCGCCGTCGCCTGGGGTGCGATCGCAGCCGTCGGACTGACGCTGCTCGTCGATCTCGGCCTCACGTTCCTCTTCGGCTACCGGGGGGAGGTGTCGAGCGCCGTGATCCAGGCGCCGATCGTCGAGGAGTTCTGGAAGGGCATCGGTGTCTTCCTCATCTTCCTCATGGCGCGTCGCTCGTTCGACGGTCCGGTCGACGGCGTCGTGTACGGCGCACTCGTCGGCGCGGGATTCGCGTTCACCGAGAACATCCAGTACTTCGCGATCAGCCTGATCGAGGGCGGCGGGGGAGAGCTCACGGTGACCTTCATCCTCCGTGCGATCATGTCGCCGTTCGCCCACGCGATGTTCACGTGCCTCACGGGCCTCGCGATCGGCCTCGCGGCGCGGCGGCACGCGTCTGTCGGCGCGACGCTGGGGCTCGGCCTCGTGGGCATGCTCGGCGCCATGTTCCTGCACGGGCTCTGGAACGGCTCGTCCTTCGCGAACTTCTTCCTGCTGTACTTCGTGCTGCAGGTGCCGCTCTTCGTCGGCTTCATCCTGGGAATCGTCGCGCTGCGGCGCGAGGAGGCCCGGCTCACCAGGGCGCGCCTCGGCGACTACGCTGCGGCCGGCTGGTTCACGCCCGAAGAGGTCACGATGCTCGCGACCCCCGCCGGGCGGAAGACGGGTCTGCGCTGGGCATCTCAGCTCCGCGGGGATCGCCGTCCGCTCATGCGGGAGTTCATCAAGGATGCGACGTCGCTGGCCGCCGTCCGTCAGCGTGCGATCACCGGCCGCGACCCGCTGGCTCCGTCTGACGAGCAGTTGCTGTTGGCGCGGACCCGCGCCACTCGAGCGGCCCTGCTGGCCTACTGAGGGGACCGGGACCATGTCGCTCTTCGTCCTGCTGCACGGCGCGGCGGATTCGGGATGGTCCTGGCACCTGGTCGCGGCGGCGCTGAGCGCAGACGGGCACGAGGTCGTCGCCCCGGACCTGCCGGCGGATGACGAGGACGCCACGCTCGACGACTACGCGGATGCCGTGATGGTGGCGGTGGGCGACAGACGCGGCGGCGTGGTGGTCGGTCACTCGTTCGGTGTCTTCACCGCGCCGCTCGTCGCTGAGCGGATGTCCGCGGACGTACTGGTGATGCTCGCAGGGATGATCCCGCGCCCGGGGGAGCGGCCGGAAGACTGGTGGGAGGCGACCGGTTACGGACCGGCTGTCGATGCCCAGGCCGCGCTCGACGGAGGCCTCACCGGCAACGAGGATCCGCTCGTGAGCTTCTACCACGACGTCCCGACCGACCTCGCGGAGCAGTCGATCTCGCGGGAGCGCCGGCATCCGTCCGCTGCGGCGATGCGCGCGCCCTGGCCGCTGTCGGCGTGGCCCGACGTCCCGACGCGCGTCGTCGTGTGCGCCGACGATCGATTCTTCCCCTCGGCGTTCCTCCGCGACGTGGCGCGGGAGAGGCTCGGTGTCGAGGCCGATGAGATCCCCGGCAGTCACTGCGTGACGCTCAGCAGGCCCGTCGAGGTGGCGAGGCTGCTCGAGGGCTATGCGCGCTCCGTGCCCGAGGCGTGACGAGCCGCTCGGAGCAAGACTCAGCGCCCGGTGCTGCGGCGATGCCTGCATGTCTACCGGGCGCTGAGTTGGTCTGTAAACAGGGTGCACCCCGGCATCCGGGGTGTCAAGGTTTTCATGCAAGCCGGCCGGTGTGTCCCCGGATCCGTCGTGTTCGCTGTGAGCAGGGTTCCCCGCGTTGACCCGTGCGGAGGGCTCCGGTTGGATGGAGACATGACCGATCGCACAAAGCCTGAGTTCGACGCCCCCAGCGGCCCCGCTCCCGCGGAGCTCGTGATCCGCGACATCATCGAAGGAGACGGCACCGAGGCGAAGCCCGGCGACACCGTCGCCGTCCACTACGCCGGTGTCGAGTTCGAGTCCGGCGAGGAGTTCGACTCCTCCTGGGGTCGAGGCGAGACCATCCAGTTCCCCCTCCGCGGACTGATCCAGGGCTGGCAGGACGGCATCCCCGGCATGAAGGTCGGCGGTCGTCGTGAGCTCGTCATCCCGCCGCACCTCGCGTACGGCCCCGTCGGCGGCGGCCACTTCCTCTCCGGCAAGACCCTGATCTTCATCATCGATCTGGTGGCCGTGGGCTGAGTCCCCGACATCGCTGAGACGCCGTCCTCCTTCGGGAGGGCGGCGTCTCTTCTTTTCCCGAAAGAGATCCGCATTCACGGGAATACATGCATGTGCATGTAAGTTGGACTCCTGTAACGCCGTGGACACGGCCCACCTACCACCGCCGCATCCGCGGCTGACGTCTCCGAAGGAGAAACCATGAGCACCATCGACATCCCCGGTTACCGCGCGGGCACCTGGGTCCTCGACCCGTCGCACAGCGAGGTCACCTTCAGTGTCCGTCACATGATGATCTCGAAGGTGCGCGGCACGTTCGGCGTCAAGAGCGCGACGCTCATCGCCCCGGAGAACCCGCTCGAGGCTCGCGTCGAGGCGAGCGTCGACGTCACGTCGATCGACACCAAGGACGAGGGTCGCGACACGCACCTACGCTCTGGCGACTTCTTCGACACCGAGAACTTCCCCACCATGGACTTCGTCTCCACCGGCGCCCGCGCCGAGAACGGCGAGCTCTTCGTCGACGGTGACCTGACGATCCGCGGCATCACCAAGCCCGTCAGCTTCGAGCTCGACTTCGGTGGCTTCGGCTCCGACCCGTGGGGCAACTACAAGGCCGGCGCGTCGGCCAAGACCGTCATCAACCGCGAGGACTTCGGTCTGACCTGGAACGCCGCGCTCGAGACCGGCGGCGTGCTCGTCGGCAAGGATGTCACGATCAGCCTCGACCTGCAGGGCGCTCTGCAGCAGGACTGATCGCCTGCGATCTCAGGACCCCGGACCCGTCAGGGTTCGGGGTTCTCTGCGTCATAGGCGCGGAAGCGCGGGCTGCGGCGCGCGAGGAACGCCACGAGCGCGACCACGAGCAGGCCGCCGAGGAGCGGTGGGAACCACAGAGTGGTGAGGGTCGCGAGCGTCCCGGCGTACAGCGCGCCCAGGCGCGGCCCACCGGCGACGACGATCACGAACACGCCCTGGAGCCGCCCGCGCATCGTGTCGGGCACTGCGGCCTGCATCATGGTGTTCCGATAGATCGAGCTGACGTTGTCCGAGGCGCCGGAGAGGGCGAGCGCCAGGCAGGCGACGACGATCAGAGCCGTGTTCGGGGCGTGAGCGGTCACGGGCGGCGCGAAGGCGCCGATGAGCAGAACGACACCGAAGAGCGCGATGGCCGCGCCGTACACCTCGACCGCACGCTCGATGCCGCGTCCATGAAGCCGGTACTGCACGACCCTGCCGGAGAACAGGCTCGAGGCGAATGTGCCGACGGCGACGGATGCCGTGAGCAGCCCGGTCGTCACGGCCCCGCCGCCGAGCAGGACGGTGCCGAGCGCCGGGAACAGGGCGAGGGGCTGCCCGAAGGTCATCGCGACGATGTCGATGATGTACTGCATCCGGATGTTGCCGGCGCTGCGGAGGAACCGCCATCCGTCCACGAGCGACGCGAGCCCTGGCTTCACGATCTCGCCCTCGGGGCGCAGGGCGGGGAGCGTCCAGAGGCCGAGGAACATCGAGAGCATCAGGACGACGTCGATCGTGTACGTCCAGCCGTAGCCCGTGAGTGCCACGAGCACGCCCGCCAGTGCGGGTCCGGCCATGACCGTGAGCCCGAACGCGACGCCGTTTAGGGCGGATGCCGCGGCGAGCTTCTCCCGCGGGATGAGCCTCGGGACGATGGCCGTGCGCGTCGCCATGCCGACCGAGTTCGCCGCCGAGTTCACGATGCTGAGCACGTACAGCCACCAGATCGTCTCCGCTCCCGACCAGGTGAGGGCCGCGAGCAGCGCGGTCGAGGCGAACGTGACGGTCGCCGCCATCAGGGCGACGCGCCGGCGGTCGAACGCATCGGCCAGCATCCCGCCGTACAGGCCGGCGAGCACCATGGGCACGAGGCCGGCGACGGCGATCATCGAGACCGCGAAGGTGCTGCCGGTCAGCGCGAACACGTGCAGCATCACGGTCACGATCGTGAGCTGGCCGCCGATGCCGGCGAGCACCGAGCCGATCCACATGCGGGCGAAGGCGGGGCTCGCGCGGAGGGGGCTGAGGTCGATCAGATGGCCGCGCGCGGTGCTCACGCCTGGTGCCTGTCGTGCATCCTCCGAGCGTATCCGAGGCGTCGGACCTGCTGGCGCCCCACGGTCACGCGGGGGAGTGGATGCCTGGTAGACTCTTCAGGTTGCCGTTCGATCGGCCGCGGATAAAGAGAGCCCACGCATCAGGCGTCGGGCGCCGCGCAACAAGCAGAGAGGGGATCGAATCTATGGCACTGGAAGCAGACGTCAAG
>JAZBLS010000181.1:0-5787 GCA_037033365.1 Actinomycetota bacterium
CGGGCTCGATGCCGAAGATCTCGCTCGCGAACATGTGGCCGGTGCGGGCGAAGCCGGTCTGGACCTCGTCCGCGATGAAGACGACACCGTTCGCGCGGCACCAGTCGAGGATCGTCGGGAGGAATCCGTCGGCGGGGACGATGAATCCGCCCTCGCCCTGAATCGGCTCGATGATGACGGCGGCGAGGTTGTCTGCGCCGATCTGCTTCTCGAGCTGGAGGATGACGCGGGATGCCGCCTCGACGCCGTCGAGTCCGTCACGGAACGGGTACGACATCGGCGCGCGGTAGACCTCGGGGGCGAACGGTCCGAAACCGCTCTTGTAGGGCATCGACTTCGCGGTCAGCGCCATCGTGAGGTTGGTGCGGCCGTGGTAGCCGTGGTCGAAGGCCACGACCGCCTGGCGACCCGTGTGCTTGCGCGCGATCTTGATCGCGTTCTCGACGGCCTCCGCGCCGGAGTTGAACAGCGCGCTCTTCTTGGCGAAGTCGCCGGGGGTCACCCGGTTCAGCGCCTCGGCGACCTCGATGTACGACTCGTACGGCGAGATCATGAAGCAGGTGTGGGTGAACTGCGCGGCCTGCGCGGCGACGGCTGCGGCGACCTTGGGGTGCGAGTTGCCCACCGTGGTCACGGCGATGCCGGAGCCGAGGTCGATCAGCGAGTTGCCGTCGGCGTCGACCACGACGCCTCCGCCGGCGGCGACGGTCGCGACGGGCACCGTGTGCCCGACTCCGGCCGCCACGGCATCCGCCTTGCGCGCCAGGATCTCCGCCGAGCGGGGCCCGGGGAGCTCGGTGACGAGACGTCGCTCCTGCGGGAGCTCGGGTCCGCCGAGGGGAACTGCAACAGCTGCGGTGTCGAGGAGTGCCATGTCCGTGAGCGTAGGACGAGCGATATGTCGAGAGCATTCGCCGCCTTGTACAATCTGGATCATCGGTTCGCCGGTGCGTACAATCCGACTGTTGAGAGGAGCGTCATGGACTCTGTGGATCAGCCGACGCTCCGTGCCCTGCTGCGCCGTCGCGACCTCGGGCTGCGTCTCGTCCCGGACGAGAGCGACCTGCCCGAGGGGGCGCTCGACCGCCCGCTGCGGTGGGTGCACAGCTCCGACCTCGCCGACCCGACGCCCTTCCTCGCCGAGGACCTCGCCCTGCTGACGACCGGCACCCAGTTCGACGCGGATGCCGACGTCGACCTCTACGTCGGACGGCTCGCCGACCGCGGGGTGCTGGGTCTCGGGTTCGGCACCGAGGTGCACCGCCCAGGAACCCCGGACGAACTCATCGACGCCTGTGCGCGGCGAGGGATGCCGCTGTTCGAGGTGCCGTATCGCACACCGTTCATCGCCCTGGCCCGCGCGCACTCCGAGGCGATCGCCGCGCAGGCGTACGCCCGACGATCCTGGGCACTGGACACGCAGCGCGCCCTCGCCCTCGCGGCGCTGCGCCCTCGCGGGCTCGATGCGACCCTGGCCGAGCTCGGCCGCCGACTGGGCGTGTGGGCGGGCATGTTCGACGCCTCCGGCACACTCGTGCACTCGCATCCGCGCGACGCGGTCGACGAGTCCGTACACGTGGAGCTCGGCGACAGGGTCGCCGAGGTGCTCACGCGCGGGCTCGAAGCCGGGCAGTCCCTGACGATCTCGGGTCAGACCTTCATGCTCTTCACGGTCGGTCGCGGCGGCCAGCTGCGCGGTGTCATCGCCCTCGCCGTCGACGCTCTGGACCCCGAGGCGCGGACGGTCGTCACCTCGGTGATCGCCATGGCGGGGCTGGCGCTGGAGCAGAGCGAGCAGCTCGCCCGCAGCCGTCGACGCCTGCACACGCAGGTCCTCGGCTCGCTGCTCGGCGACGACCCCGCCCTCGCACGCCGCGTGCTCGGGAGCCTCCCGCAGGCACCGGTCGTGGTCGCGGTCGCGACGGGCGCTCCCATCGGAGCCCTGACCGACTGGTGGGAGCGTCGACGGGTCGAGCTCGGCACCGCATCCTTCCTCGCCGAGTCAGAGGACGGCATCACGATGTGCGTGTCGCTCGCCGACGAGGCGCTGCTCGACGAGGCAGCGGTTCGCTTCGGCATCCGCATCGGGGCCTCGGCTCCGGAGTCATACAGCGCCTTCTCCCGAGCTCACGCCCAAGCGCTGACGACGCTGCGGCAGCGAGCGGATGCCGGTGTCCACCGTTATGCGGACACTGTGGGGTCGAGCATCCTCAGCGCTCTGGCGACCGATGAGGCGCGTCTCGTCGCGGAGTCCCGTCTCGCCGCGCTCCGCGAGGCGGATGCCAGGACGGGTGCTGATCTGGAGGGCTCCCTTCGGGCGTGGCTCGAGCACGACGCCAGAGCCGAGGCCGCGGCGATCACCCTCGGAGTCCACCGCCACACCCTGCGGTCGCGGATCGCGCAGGCCGGGGCGCTGCTCGGCATGGACCTCTCGTCGTTCCCCGCCCGCGCCGAGCTCTGGGCGCTGCTCGAGACCGCCCGCGACTGACCGTCTATTCATGCCGAATGACCTGAATAGACCCTCTATTCATGCCATTCGGCACAAATAGACGGGCTGTCGGACCTACTTCGACCCGCCCTCGCCCAGGTTGTCCGACACGACCTCCATCACATGAGCGCGGGCCTGCACCGCATCCTCTCCGCGCTCCGCAGTGACTGCGGCGGCGAAGACCTCGGCGAACACGAGGAACGCCACCCGCGACGCGTGCTGCAGTTCGTCGCGGAAGCTCACGCCGGTCGGGGCGATCACGAGCGAGAGTGTCGCGACTTCGGTCAGCGCCGATGACGCGAACGAGGTGAGCGCGATCACGGTCGCCCCTCCGCGCGCGGCGGCCGTCGCGACGCGCAGGCTCGCTTCGTTCGCTCCGGAGCCGCTCACCACCAGGCAGACGTCGTCTGCAGTCAGATGCCGCGCGGCGATCTGCTGCGCGATGGCATCGGCGATGAACTCGGCAGACCGCCCCGATGCCGTGAGCCTCATCGCGAGATCGCCGGCGATCGGCGACGACAGTCCGTTCGCGAGCACGAGCAGCCGACGGGCGGATGCCGCAAGGCGCACGGCGTCGTCGACCGCATCCGCGTCCAGCAGGCTCGCGAGCGCCGGGAGCGATGCCGCCACGCGGTCGATCTCGCCGCGCATCCGCCCGAGGACCCCCGGCCCGTGGTCGACAGCGGACTCCCCCGGGCCCGACCCCAGCTCTGCGGCGAGCGCGACCCGCAGCTGCGGATAGCCGCGATAGCCGACGGTCTGGCAGGTGCGCACGACCGTGGCGCGACCGACGCCCGCCCGGTCGGCGAGCTCCTGTGCCGTCCACTCGACGACGGCATCCGCCTCGCCGACGATGAGCTCGGCGACGCGGCGCTCGGCGGGCTGCAGGGCGTTGACGACCGCCGCGATGCGCACAGTCGGCGGGGCGCTAGGCGAGAACACGGGCGCGAGCTCCGTCCATGATGCGGCGTCGGATGGCACCGGATGCCCCGTCGATCAGCATCGTCACCAGCACGACCACGATGAGCAGGACACCCACCGTCGACCACTCACGGTACTGGGTGTACGAGGTGAGCATGTCACCGATCCCGCCGACGCCGATCAGGCCGAGCACGGCGGAGGAGCGCACGTTGATCTCGAAGCGGTACAGCCAGAACGACCAGAACGCCGGCTCGGCCTGCGGCCATACTCCCCAGCGGAGGACTTGGAGCGTCCCTCCACCCGCCGCCCCGGCGGCTTCGATGGGTCCGCGCGGAACGGCCTCGACCGCTTCGTATCCCCACTTGCCGAGAGTTCCGACACCGTTGATCGCGAGCGCCAGCGCGCCCGTGAACGGCGTCAGCCCGGTGACCGACAGGATGACGATCGCGATGATGATCTCGGGGACGGCGCGGATGAGCGAGAAGAGTCCGCGCAGCAGCGCACGCAGCCAGGCGGGGCCGAATCCGCGAGCGGCGAGCAGGCTCAGCGGTGTCGCGAGCAGGATGCCGAGGATCGTGCCGACCCACGCCATCTCGATGCTCCGCCAGGTCTGCCACAGCGCCTCGGGGAGCTTCTCCCAGTTCGGGTTCCCGAACATCAGGACCGCGTAGCGCAGGATCTCGGCGGGGAGGTCGGCCAGACGCGTCCAGTCGATGTCGATCGACCAGAACGCGAGCACGACGATGCCCGTGACGAGCGCCCATCCGGCGATCAGCCAGGGCCGGCGGGGCTTGTCGGGGATGACGGTGAACGCGGCGGTCATACGAGCCTCCGGCGGATAGCATCCGAGACAAGGTCGATCACGATGACGACGATGAGGATCTCCAGGATGATGAGCGACAGCTGGTCGTAGCGGTAGAACGTGCGGACCGCATCGATGAGCAGTCCCATGCCGCCGGCGCCGACGAGGCCGAGGACGGTCGAGGCGCGGACGTTGAGCTCGAAGACGTACAGAGTCTGGTTCGCGAAGGCGGGCCAGGCGTCCGGCAGCGCGAGGGTGCGGTTGATCTTCGTCTGGGTCGCACCGACGGCGCGCCCCGCCTCGAGGGGACCTCGGTCGTTCGTGTCGATCGCCTCGGACACGAGCTTGACGATGATGCCGACGTTGAACAGCAGTAGGGCGAGGATGCCGGGCAGAGCCCCGACTCCCACCATCGCGACGAGGATCGCGGCGTACAGCAGGTCGGGGACGCTGCGGATGACGTTGAGGATGCCGCGCACGACGATCCGGGCGGCGGCGTTCGGATTGGTGGCTCTCGCGGCCCAGAAGCTCAGGGGCAGGGATACCGCCGCGCCGATGGCGGTGGCGATCACGGCCATCTGCAGGGTCTCGATCAGAGGCGCCACCGTGCGGGGGAAGAAGCTCCAATCGGGGACGAGCAGCTGCACGACCTTGCCCGCGCCGTTCTGCCAGTTGCGGGCGATCGCGCCGAGGTCGACGCCGATGCCGATCATGGGCAGGCACATCACGACCGTGACGGCGACGACCGCGAGGACGATCACCGGTCCCTTCCACGCGCCGGGCGGCCGCGCGGGGATGTCGAGAACGCGGGGCGGAGCGATGTCCGTCATGCGTCCAGCCGGTCTTCGGCGGTGAGCGATCGGCCGTAGATGCTCTCGAAGTCGGCATCCGTCGCACTCGTCGCCGGGCCGTCGTAGACGATCCGTCCGGCCCGCATGCCGATCATCCGCGCACCGTATTCGCGGGCGAGGTCGAGGAGGTGGAGGTTGACGAGCACCGTGATGCCGAGGTCGCGGTTGATGCGACGGAGGTCATTCATGACACCGTGCGCCGTGGGCGGATCGAGGCTCGCGACCGGCTCGTCGGCGAGGACGATGCGCGGCTCCTGTGCGAGCGCGCGGGCGATCGCGACGCGCTGCTGCTGTCCGCCGGAGAGGTCGGACGCACGCGAGTGGAGTTTCGCCAGGATGCCGACGCGATCCAGCGCGTGATAGGCGAGCTGCCTGTCAGCCTCGGGATAGGCGCCGAGGAGCGTGCGCCAGAGCGGGGTGTGCGCGAGACGGCCGACGAGCACGTTCTGCAGCACGCTCGCGCGTCCGGCGAGGTTGAAGCCCTGGAACACCATGCCGATGTCGCCGCGGAGGCGACGCAGCGTACGGGGCGAGGCGCCGCTGACCCGGTGCTCTCCCACGTCGAGGGCGCCGGACGTGACCGGCACGAGGCCGTTGATAGTGCGGATCAGCGTCGACTTGCCCGAGCCCGAGAGTCCGACGACGGCGACCATCTCGCCGGCGTCGATGTCGAGGGAGACTCGATCGAGTCCGATCGTCCCGTTCGGGTACCGCACGGTGACGTC
>JAZBLS010000182.1:0-5778 GCA_037033365.1 Actinomycetota bacterium
TTTCTTCCTCACCAGGATACGCGAAAAGCTCCTGGAACTCGACTTCGACGGGCCGAGCGATGTCGATAAGGCATCTTCCGCACACACCGGAGTACTCGGCATCCATCGTTCCGGACACCAGGATGCCCTCGTGGACGGACTCGAGCCGGACGTCGAGATCGATCTCGGACCCCTTCTCGAACGACACGATCCCCTCGCCCCAGGCGTCGGGCAGGGTCACGGAGTACTCGTGCTCGCGCATCTCGCCCGGCTTGCGGACGATGTCGCGGACGGGGAGGACGAAGGGGCCATTGAGACGGGGACGCACCCTGCGATATTACCGGCTCGAGCCGGCGCGGGGCCGGGAACGGGCTGGACGCGCCCCGAACGGCCGCGGGTCAGATGCCGCGTGCCCCGGTGTCCAGAAAGGCGGCCACGGCCGGCGGCACGAACGGGGCGACGTCTCCGCCGAGCCCGGCGACCTGACGGACGAGCGAGCTCGACACCAGGGCGTGGGCGGGGTCGGGCAGCAGGAACACGGTCTCGATGTCGGCCAGGTGCCGGTTGACGATCGCCATGGGTGACTCGTAGGCGACATCGACCTGCGACCGGATGCCCTTCACGAGCACACCGGCGCCGACGTCGCGTGCGTAATCGACGAGCAGGCCCATGCTCCAGGAGCCGACCACGACGTTGCCGTCGATGCCGTCCTCCGCGATCGACTGCTCGAGCAGTGCCATGCGCTGGGCGATCGGGAGCATCGCCTCCTTGCCCGGGTTGTGTACCACGAGCACGTGCAACTCGTCGTAGAGCGTGGCCGCGCGTCGGATCACGTCGAGGTGGCCCAGGGTCGGCGGATCGAAGGAACCGGGGACGACGGCGATCCTGCTGCTCACTTCGGCTCCTTCATTCGTTCCGCAGACCGTATGGAATCAGCCTAGAGCACCGTATACGACAGTCAGTTCTTCGCGAGTGCTGCGCGATCCTCATCGCTGACGCGTCGCTCGATCGCCGCGCGGAGACCCGGATTCTCCTCGAGCAGCGGATCGGCGGTCAGGATCGCCTCGGCCAGCTCGCGTGCTCTCACGATCAGCTTCGAGTCCTTCACGACGCGCAGGAGCTTGAGCGAGGAACGGACGCCGGCCTGCGCCGCACCGAGGACGTCGCCCTCACCGCGGAGCTCGAGGTCGACCTCGGCCAGCGCGAAGCCGTCGAGCGTCGCTGCGACGGCATCCACCCGCTCGCGGGCGACAGAGCCGGATTCCGCCTCGGTGACCAGCAGGCAGAGCCCCGGGACACCGCCACGGCCGACGCGGCCGCGCAGCTGATGCAGCTGCGACACGCCGAAGCGGTCGGCGTCGAGCACGATCATGGTCGACGCGTTGGGCACGTCGACTCCGACCTCGATCACGGTCGTCGCGATCAGGAGGTCGATGTCGCCGCGGGCGAAGGTCTGCATCACGGCGTCCTTCTCGTCCGACGGCATGCGGCCGTGGAGCACTGCGCGTCGCAGTCCACCGAGCGTGGGGTGGGTCGCCAGTGCCTCATCGAGCTGCACCACGCCCCACCGCGGCCCCGAGGCCCCCTCCGGCTGCGGCGCGAGCGACGCTCCCGCCTCGGCCGTCTTCTTCGTCGTGTCGATCGCGGCGCACACCGCGAACACCTGTCGACCCTGCGCGATCTCCTCCGCCGCCCGCTCCCACACCCGGTTGAACCAGCCGGGGTGCTCGGCGAGCGGTGCCACGAAGGACTCGATGCCCGCCCTGCCCTTCGGCATCGTGCGGATCACCGAGGTGTCGAGGTCTCCGAACACCGTCATCGCGACGGTGCGAGGGATCGGGGTGGCCGTGAGGACCAGCGCGTGCGGACTCGAGCCCTTGGCGCGGAGCGCCTCCCGCTGCTCGACACCGAAGCGGTGCTGCTCGTCGACGACCACCAGCCCGAGGTCCGCGAAGGTCGTCTTCTCCCCCAGCAGCGCGTGAGTGCCCACCACGATGAGCGACTGCCCGGATGCGACCCGCAGCGCCGCCTTGCGACGCTCCCCTGCCGAGAGCTGACCGGTCAGCAGCGTCGGCATGACCAGGGGCGCGAGATCGGGCCCGAGCATCTTGGTGATCGACCGCAGGTGCTGACCCGCGAGCACCTCCGTCGGGGCGATCAGCGCCGCCTGCCCTCCCGATTCGGCGACCTGGAGCATCGCCCGGAGTGCCACGAGCGTCTTGCCGGAGCCGACCTCGCCCTGCACGAGTCGGTTCATGGGCCATGAGCCGACGAGATCCTCGGCGACCTGCTCTCCCACCGTCTGCTGATCCGGCGTGAGCGAATACGGAAGGCTCGCGTCGAACCGCTCGAGCAGGCCGCCGGGTGCCGTGGGCCGTGGCGTCGCCGACAGTGAGCGGACCGCGTCGCGCTGCTGGAGGAGCGCGGTCTGCAGGGTCAGCGCCTCGTGCATCCGGAGAGTGCGGACCGCCGGGTCGATGTCATTGCGCGTCTTGGGGCGGTGGATCTGCTCGAGGGCCTCTCGCGCCGTCAGCAGCTCCTCCCTGGTGCGCACCTCGGCGGGCAGAGGCTCTGGCACCTCGCCGAGCGCGTCGAGCACCCGACCGACGAAGCGTGCGATCTGCCAGGTCTGCAGGCTCGCCGTCGCGGGGTAGATCGGGATGAGCACGGCGGCACGCGCATCCGCACGGCGGCGTGCCGCGTCCTCGTCGTCGAAGAGCTCGTACTCGGGGTGCGAGAACTGCGTCACGCCGTTGAACTCGCCGACCTTGCCGGAGAACACCCCTCGTCGGCCGACCGCGAGCTCCTCGGAACGCCACTTCGCCGCGCCGATGTTCTTCGCGAAGAAGGTGAGCGACATCTTGCCGATGCCGTCGCCGATCACGATCTCGGCCATCGCGCCGCGGCGGTTGCGCATCGCCCTGGCACCCGACGAGAGCACCTCGGCGACGATCGTGACGGTCTCGCCGATCGGGAGTTCTCGGATCGGCGTGAGCTCGCCGGGGTCGGCGTAGCGACGCGGATAGTGCGACACGAGGTCGCCGACCGTCTTCATCCCGAAAGCCCGATCGAGGGTCTTCGCCGGCGTGGCGCCGAGCGCCTCCTCGAGCGGAGAATCGAGCGTGAGCGACATGATCCGAGTCTAGGAGGCCGCGCCGACATGGCGTGCGGTCGGCCTGCCGTATCGTGAACGGGTGACCAGGATCATCGCCGGAGCCGCCCGCGGCGCACGACTCGAGGTTCCGGGTGCGGGTACCCGACCGACCAGCGACCGGGTGCGCGAATCCCTCTTCGGCGCGTTGGAATCCGCGGATGCGATCGGGGGCGCTCGCGTCCTCGACCTGTACGCGGGGTCAGGTGCCCTGGCGCTCGAATCCCTGAGCCGTGGAGCGTCCAGCGTCGACCTCGTCGAGCAGAACCGCGCAGCGGCGGCGATCGTGAAGCGGAACGCCGCCGTGGTCGCCAAGGCCGGCGGGCTGCCTGCGGGGCGCGTGCACGAGACCTCGGTGCGCTCCTTCCTGCAGCGCGGGAGCGGTCCGTTCGATCTCGTCTTCACCGACCCGCCCTACGACCTCGCGGACGATGCCATGACGGCCGACCTGATCGCACTGGCGCCGTTGCTCTCCCCCGACGCTCTCGTGATCGTCGAGCGCGCGCGGCGGTCGACCCCGCCGGACCTCGACGCCGCCGGCCTCTCGCTGATCCGCGAGAAGACCTATGGAGACACGACGCTCTGGTGGGCCGAGCCCCGCGCCGACGCGGATAGTGCTCAGCCGGCCGCGGAATCCCAGTCGCGGTAGGGGTCCCACCCCGCCACGTCGACGGGCTCCTCGTCGAGCAGGAGCGCCTCGTCACCCCGCGCTCGCACCTCGCCGATCGCGCGAAAGCCCGGCGGGAGCGAGTCTGCGCGGAAGGTCGCGAGCAGGGCGTGGTCCTCTCCGCCGGCGAGGGCACGCTCCGGGTTCGGGCCGAGGGCCGACGCTCGCAGTGCGATCGTGACGTCGGATGCCGACGCCATCCGTCGCGCATCGAGGGCGAGGCCATCCGACACGTCCATCATCGCCGTCGCTCCCCCGGCCGCCGCCACGGGCCCGAGGCCGATCGGCGGAGACGGACGGAGCTGAGCGTCGAGCGCAGAGCTCTCGCCGGACGCCAGGGCTGACTGAGCGACGGGAATCGGAGTCTCGCCGTCACGGAACCTGCCGAACAGCACCGCGAGGCCGTGCGCCGCGTGCCCCAGCTCACCGGCCACGGCGACGACGTCTCCCGCGCGGGCTCCGGACCGGGTGACGGGTGCTCGGCCTTCGAGGTCGCCGAGGGCCGTGACGGCGACCGTGAGCACGTCGGAGACGGTGAGATCGCCGCCCACGACCGCGCAGCCCGGGGCCAGTGCCGCGCACGCCTCGCGGAACCCGTCCGCGAGACGCTCGACGAACGAGAGACGCAGGTCGCGCGGCACGGCCAGCGCGACGAGCAGGGCGGTCGGACGGGCGCCCATGGCAGCGACGTCGGCGAGGTTGACAGCCGCCGCCTTCCAGCCGAGGTCGAAGCCGCTCGACCAGGCGAGCCGGAAGTCGGGTCCGTGGACGAGCGTGTCGGTGGTCGCGACGACGCTCCCCGACGGCGCGGCGATCACGGCGGCGTCGTCGCCGGGCCCGAGGAGCGTGTGCGCACCCGGCGCCGTGCGGTCCAGGATCGCGCGGAGGATCTCCCCTTCGGACAGGTCGCCGAGGCGCGGATCATCGTCGTCGGGTCGGGAGGGCATGCAGTCAAAGGTAGCCTGGAAGCATGTCCCGTTCTCGCCGCCTCGGCCTCGTCGCGGGCGCGCTGGCCCTGATCGCCGCCCTCTCCGGATGCTCGACCACCGTCCACCTGGAGCCCGCGGACGATGCGAACAACCCCGGCTGCGCCGAGGTCTCCGTGCTCCTCCCCGACGCCGTGGGAGACCTGGACCGTGTGTGGACCGACGCGCAGGCGACGGGCGCATGGGGTGAGCCGACCGTGGTGCTCCGCTGCGGCGTCGAGCCGCCGGCTCCGTCCACCGAGGTGTGCACGACGATCGGCGGCGTGGACTGGCTCGTGCTCGACCAGGAGGAGGAGCGCCAGCGCCTCGTGACCTACGGGCGCGACCCCGCGGTCGAGGTCATCATCCGTCGCGGCGAGGAGATCGACTTCCGCACGGTGGTCGAGAGCCTGACGACCAACATCCAGTCCGGTCTCGCGCCCGCGACGGCGCGATGCACCGACCGCGTGCCGACGGCGGAGACGTCGGACGACGGCTCCGCCGAGGGCTGAGGGTCAGCGGCGCAGCCCCGCTTCGATGAGCTCGGAGATCAGGTCGCCGTAGCTGAGCCCCGAGGCGACCCAGCACTTCGGGAACATCGAGATCGGCGTGAAGCCGGGCATCGTGTTGAGCTCGTTCACGACGAGCTCTCCCTCGTGCGTGAGGAACATGTCGACGCGGGCGAGGCCCCGGCCGTCGACAGCCTCGAACGCACGGACGCCCGCCTCCTGGATGGCCGTGACCTCGGAGTCCGACAGCTCGGCCGGGCACACCACGTCGACGCCGTCGCCACCGAGGTACTTGCCCTCGAAGTCGTAGAAGCCGCGGGACGTGAGGACGATCTCGCCGGGGAGCGAGGCGCGGACGCCCTCCGCTCCTTCGAGCACGGCGACCTCGATCTCGCGCCCCGTGACGCCGGTCTCGATCAGCACCTTGTCGTCCTCGGCGAACGCGATCGCGAGCGCCGCATCGAGCTCCTCCGGCGCATCGACCTTCGACACGCCGACACTGGAACC
>JAZBLS010000183.1:0-5771 GCA_037033365.1 Actinomycetota bacterium
TCGCGGCGTGGAAGGCCGCGACCGTCCCGACGCCGCTCGCGTGGGGCGCCTCGTTCGACGCGGAGCTGGTCGAAGAGGTCGGTCGCGCGATCGGCGACTCGATGCGGCGCCTCGGCATCCACCAGGGCCTCGCGCCGGTGCTCGACGTGATCAGGGACCCCCGGTGGGGACGCGTGGACGAGTGCATCGGCGAGGACCCGCTGCTCGTCGGCCGCGTCGGCACCGCCTACGTCCGTGGCCTCCAGGCCGAGGGCGTGCACGCGACTCTCAAGCACTTCGTCGGCTACTCCGCCTCCCGCGCCGGGCGAAACCACGCGCCCGTGAGCGCGGGTCCGCGCGAGATCGAGGACGTCCTGCTGCCGCCGTTCGAGATGGCGATCCGCGAGGGCGGGGTGCGGAGCGTCATGAACTCCTACTCCGACATCGACGGGGTGCCCGTCGCAGCCGACCCCCGCCTCCTCACGGGCGTCCTCCGCGAGCGCTGGGGCTTCGACGGCGTCGTCGTCTCGGACTACTTCGCTGTCGACTTCCTGCGGAGCATGCACCACGTCGCCGCGGACAGTGCGGATGCCGCGCGTCTCGCCCTCACCGCCGGGATCGACGTCGAGCTCCCCTCGCCCGACGCGTTCCTGACGCTCGCCGATCAGGTGCGCGACGGGAAGCTCGCCCCGGAGATCCTCGACGAGGCCGTGGCTCGGGTGCTCGCACAGAAGGAGGAGCTGGGGCTGCTGGACGCGGACTTCAGCGAACCTCCGGCCGAGATCGACCTCGACCCCGCCGCGCATCGGGCTCTCGCCCGGCGGCTGGCGGAGGAGTCCGTCGTGCTGCTGAGCAACGACGGAGTCCTCCCCCTCGACGCGGGGACGACGTCGACGATCGCCGTGATCGGCCCGAACGCCGACAGCAGCGAGGCGCTGATGGGCTGCTACTCGTTCGTGAACCACGTGCTGGCGCATCACCCCTCCTTCCCGGCGGGGATCGAGCTGCCGACCGTGCTCGACGCGCTGCGCGCCGAGTTCCCCGCAGCGACCGTCGCCCACGCGCGCGGCTGCGAGGTGGAGGGCGACGAGCGTGACGGGATCGCGGATGCCGTCGGCATCGCCTCCGCTGCGGACGTCGCGGTCGTCGTGGTCGGCGATCGGGCCGGCCTGTTCGGCCGGGGCACCGTGGGCGAGGGCAATGACGTCGAATCCCTCGAGCTGCCCGGCGCGCAGCGGGAGCTCGTCGAGGCGGTGGTCGCGACCGGCGTCCCCGTCGTTCTTGTCAGCATGACCGGCCGTCCGTATGCGATCGACTGGGCTCTGCCACCGCGCCGTGGCGCGTCGGGCACCACGGTCGGCCTCGGGGCGCTGGGCGTCGAGGGCACCACCGTCGAGGTCGACCGCCCCCGTCCGGCGGCCGTGCTGCAGTCCTTCTTCCCCGGCGAGGAGGGCGCGACCGCACTCGCATCGCTCCTCAGCGGACGGGTGGCGCCGTCGGGTCGGCTCCCGGTCTCTCTCCCCCGGTCAGCGGGGGCGCAGCCGTACTCGTACCTGCATGCCGCGCTGGGTGGTCGGACGGACGTGACGAGCGCCGACCCCACGCCGAGCCGGCCCTTCGGCTTCGGACTGGGCTACACGACGTTCTCGCGGACGGAGCTTCGGATCGACGAGGCATCCGTGCCCTCCGGCGGCCGTATCCGCGCTTCCGTGGTCGTCCGCAACACGGGCGAGCGGTCGGGGGCGGACATCGTGCAGCTGTACGCGCACGACGAGGTCGCGAGCGTCGCCCGCCCGGTCGCACAGCTGATCGACTTCCGACGCGTCGTGCTCGAACCGGGAGAAGAGGTCGTCGTGGAGTTCGACGTCCCGGTCGATCGGCTCGCGTTCACCGGGCTCGACGGCGTGAAGCGCGTCGAACCCGGTCGCGTCCGCGTGTGGGTCGGCGAGGCGTGCGATCACGAGGAGACCGCGGCGTCCTTCGACATCAGCCTCTGACGGCGCGGACGAAAGCGGTCACGTGCTCCTGCAGGCGGAGGATGCGCATGTCGCGGGCGAACTCGCGGTCGAAGCCCTGGTACGCCAGTGGCGGCAGCACGCGCACGTTCGCCGAGCATCCGAACTCCGCGCACGCGAGGTTGCCGATGCTGTCGCCCTTGCGACCGGCGGGGCCGGCCTTGCGCGCGACGAACAGCTGTACGTCGTTGCGGAGCGTCACGTCCTCGCACCAGGAGCACTGGGCGCGTGACAGCACGCGCTGCTCGGCGCGCTGCAGGATCACCCCGGTCGCTGTGTCGTCGATCCACACGACCACATAGGCGCGGCGGGGCATCTTCGGGTCCGTCCACCCCAGGTAGTCGAGCCGGTCGAAGTCGATGTCGGCGAAGCCGGGCGGAAGGGCGAGGTCCGAGACCTCTTTGCGGGTGGCGTTGATGAAGGAGGCGCGCAGGGTGCGCTCGTCGATGGGACGCATGAGTGAGTGCTTTCGAGACGGCCGCGTGAGCGGCGGGAGATCAGAGGAACGGCATCGACGGATGCCGGGTACGACGTGGCTCCGGGGACGGGATGTTCCGCCTCCGGCCGATCGTCAGCCTCTGTCCGCGGCGCTGAATGCGCCTGCGGCTCCGTTCCGCGCCCGCTCCGACATCCGGAGAGCGCTCATCGACAACAGCACCCGGCGAGTATACGCCGGTTTGTTTCACCGCATGTCGGCTCGGGTTCCGTGCGCCTCGTGATCGACCTACGCTTGCCGGAACCTCGATCCTGAAGGAGACCCACCGTGTCCACGCCGCTGAACCGCCTGTCGCCCCTCTCGGTGCGTGAGCGTTCGGCGTGCATGTGCCAGCACGGTGACGTCTGCTCCTCGTTCGCGGCCGGGCACGCCCTGCACCTGATCCAGGCGCGCATCGCCTCGGCGACGCCCACCGAGTGGGTCGACGCGATCGTCGAGCAGGCGGATGCTGCAGAGGGTGCGCTCCTCGTGCGCACGCTCGACGGCACCGCCCACTCTCTGTGGAACGGTGCGGGTGCCGCCCTCGAGGCGCCGGCGGGAACCCCGGTCGCCCTGCACGTGCGCTACGGCGTGCTCGCCGTCGGCCGCGCGCAGTTCAACATCGCCTTCGCCTGACGCTCAGGCCATCGCGGACATCATGTCCTTGACGGCCATGCAGGCGTCGACGCACGCCGAGCACGCCTGAGCGCACATCCGGCAGACATCGCTGTGGTCGGCATGCTCCATGCACTCGGCCATGCACTGCCGGCACATCGCGATGCAGGCGTCGAGCATCGCCATCATCGACGCTGCGGTCATCCCCTGCATCCGCATCATCGATCGCATCATGGTGTTGCACATGTCCGCGCAGTTCATGCAGGCGGGCGAGCAGTCCATCATCTGCGTGGAGCACACGGTACAGGCCTGTTCGCAGGCCGAACACGCGTCCATACACGCCTGCATGACCGACATGTCCATCGCCGCCATGTCCGGCATCGACATCATCTGCTTCGACATCGCGCCCATCATCATCGAGTCCATCGCACACCGCTTTCGTCGTCGGCTGCCGCCGAGGGGAGAGCGGGCAGGTGCACCCGCCTGCGGCCAGAGTAGTCCTCGTATCCGCCCGCGTCGATGGCGGACGTTTTCTGTCACGAGACCCGCCGGTTGTCAATCCCGTGGTCGGTTTCGGAGGTTCGTGCGAGGGTGGCATTCCCGTTGATCCACCGATGAAAGGACGAGCACATGAGTGCAGGAGACGACATCAAGAACAACGCCGAGAAGCTGGCCGGAAAGGTCAAGGAAGGCGTCGGCAAGGCCACGGACAACGAGAAGCTCGAGGCCGAGGGTCAGGCCGACCAGACGAAGGCCTCGGTCAAGCAGGCGGGCGAGAACGTCAAGGACGCGGCCCGCAACGCGGGCGAGAGCCTGCGCCGCGACTCGAAGTGACGCGAATGAGGCCCGCCATCCGGCGGGCCTCATTCGTTGGGTCTAGCGCGTGCGGTTGCCCGAGATGGATCGGATCAGCCAGGCGATCACCGCGATCGCCAACAGCACGAGACCGACCCACAGGAGGAACTGCAGAGACTGCACGAGCCCGCCGGTGATCGCGAGAATGATCGCGATCACGATGACGATGATCAGAAGGATGTTCATCTTTCTTCCCTTCTCTGGGGCGCAGGGCGCGCCCGGTTTGCGGTGTCCATCAACGTAGACCTGATCGCCCTCCCCCTGGAGGGGCTTGACGTGAGGTATCCCGACGTGAGTGAGGAGCAGGGGACATGCCAGGACGCAGGAACAACTCTCTGAAGGATCCGGAGCTGTACGAAGAGCTCCGGGACGACGGCGCGTCGAAGGAGAAGGCCGCCCGCATCTCCAACGCCGCGGCCCGCGACGGTCGCAAAGCCGTCGGGAAGCGCGGCGGCGAGCACGGCGACTACGAGGACTGGACCGTCGCCGAGCTGCGCAAGCGCGCGAAGGAGATCGGCCTGACCGGCTACAGCGGCAAGCGCAAGGCCGAGCTCATCTCCGCGCTGCGGAACCACTAGGCGCCGCCGGTGGCACGATTCGGCGTCGAGGAGGAGTTCGTCTTCCTCGACGAGGAGTCGCTCGTCCCCGTCTCGATGTCCACGGATGCCCGTGGACTCATGGTGGGCGAGCATGCGGGCGGCCGGGTCATGCCCGAGTACCTCACGTGTCAGATCGAGACGGCGACGTCGCCGCTCTCCACGCTGTCGGACGCGGCCGCCCAGTTGCACGGTCTCCGAGCGCATCTCGGCGAGCATGCCGCCCGTCACGGCAGCATCGCCGCATCCACCGGCACGCCCTTCGTCTCACCCGAGGTGGTGGATCTCACGCCTTCGGATCACTACGTCGCGGTCGCCGAGCTGCTCGGCGAGATCACGCGCGGACACCTGGCGGCGGGACTGCACGTCCACGTCGAGGTGCAGGATGACGAGGAGCGGGTTCGCGCGCTGAACCGGGCGACCCCCTGGATGCCGGCGCTCCTCGCGGTCACGGGAAACGCCCCGTTCTCGCAAGGCAGGGATTCGAGCTTCGCCAGCTGGCGCAGCATCCAGATCCGGCGATTGTCGACCTGCTGGAGTCCGCCGCGATTCCATGACCTCACGGACTACGAGGAGCGGGTCGCCCAGATGATCGACCTGGGCGTCGCTGCCGAGGCGAGTTCTCTGGGGTGGACGGTGCGGCTCGCTCACAGATACCCGACCGTCGAGGTGCGCGTGTTCGACGTGCAGCTGACGGTCGAGGACACTCTGCTTCCCGTGGCCCTGACGCGAGCCATGATCGTGAGCGACGAGCTCGGTGATGCGCCTGGCGTCGGCACCGACGCAATCGATGCCTCCCTGTGGACCGCCGCGCGGCGGGGTCCGGATGCGCGGATCGTCGATCCGACCACCGGCGAGGTCCCGCCGGCGACGGAGGTCGTCGATCGGATGCTGGAGCGACTGCGCCCGACGCTGCGGCACTTCGGCGACGAGGATCTGGTCGTCGAGGGGCTCGCCCGGATCCGCGCGGACGGCACCGGCGCGCAGCGGCAGCTCCGGGCCTATGCCGAGGGCGGGGTCGTCGGGTTGCGTGAGCTGTATCGCGCGGGGACCGCGGGGGCCTGAGCGGCGCGCACGTGGCCATCCCGGTTGTTCCGGTCGCAGTTGGTGCCGCTCCCCGCGCCGGCGAGCGGCACGAAGTGTGACGGGAGGCTTGGTCACTCGCGGTAATTCCGGAATTCCCAGTAACCGATCTGCGAGAGCTCATGGGCGAGGTCCAGCCACGAATCCCCGGTG
>JAZBLS010000184.1:0-5762 GCA_037033365.1 Actinomycetota bacterium
GGTCGTGCGGCAGCGCCACACGCCCTCCTTGTCGTTGAGGATGTCGAGGCGCACGGCGGCGTTGTCGTCGCGCGAGTCGAAGATGAAGCGGTGAGCGTTCACGATCGCGGCGGGGCCGAAGTACTGACCGTCGGTCCAGAACACGGGGCACGAGGACGTGCACGCGGCGCAGAGGATGCACTTGGTGGTGTCGTCGAAGATCTCGCGATCGGCGATCGACTGCGTGCGCTCCTTGCCCTTCTCCGGCACGGAGCTCGCGACGAGGAACGGCTGCACCTCGCGGTACGACGCGAAGAACGGCTCCATGTCGACGACGAGGTCCTTCTCGAGCGGCAGACCCTTGATGGCCTCGACGTAGATCGGCTTGGAGATGTCCAGGTCCTTGATCAGCGTCTTGCAGGCCAGGCGGTTGCGGCCGTTGATGCGCATGGCGTCGGATCCGCAGATGCCGTGGGCGCAGGAGCGGCGGAAGGTCAGCGAGCCGTCGACCTCCCACTTGATCTTGTGCAGGGCGTCCAGCACGCGGTCGGTCGAGTAGAGCTCGACGTCGTAGTCCACCCAGTGCGGCTCGGAGTCGACCTCGGGGTCGAACCGGCGGATGTTGAACGTGACGATGAAGGACTGGATCCCGGTCTCTTCCGTGGTGTCCGCTGGTGCTTCGGCGATGGCGTTCGACACGGTCAGTACTTCCTCTCCATCGGCGGGTAGTTGAATTCGCCCTTGTCGTTCTTGGTGAAGACGACGGGCTTCCAGTCGAGCTTGATGTGGTCGCTCGGGTCGGACGAGTGGGCGTCGCCGGTGAGGTACGCCATCGTGTGCTTCATGTAGTTCTCGTCGTCGCGCTTCGGGAAGTCGTCGCGCATGTGACCGCCACGGCTCTCCTCGCGGTTCTGCGCGGCGTAGACGACGACCTCGGCGATGTCGAGGAGGAAGCCCAGCTCCACGGCCTCGAGCAGGTCGGTGTTGAAGCGCTGACCCTTGTCGTCGACGTGGATGTTCTTGTAGCGCTCGCGCAGCTCGGCGATGACGCCCAGCACGTGCTGCAGCGAGTCGTGCGTGCGGAACACCTGCGCGCCCTTGTCCATCTCGTCCTGCAGCGTCTTGCGGAGGACGGCGATGCGCTCGGTGCCCTGGTTGTTGCGCAGACCCTCGAGCATGTCGGAGACGAAGCCGGCGGGGTTCTCCGGCAGCGGCACGAACTCGGCCGTCTTGACGTACTCGACCGCGTTGCGACCCGAGCGCTTGCCGAAGACGTTGATGTCGAGCAGCGAGTTGGTGCCGAGGCGGTTGGCACCGTGCACCGAGACGCAGGCGCACTCGCCGGCGGCGTAGAGGCCGGGGACGACGGTGTCGTTGTCGGCGAGGACCTCGCCGTTGTTGTTCGTCGGGATGCCGCCCATCGCGTAGTGCGCGGTCGGCATGACGGGCACGGGCTCGACGACCGGGTCGACACCCAGGTAAGTGCGGGCGAACTCGGTGATGTCGGGCAGCTTGGTCTCGAGGACCTCGGCGCCCAGGTGCGTGCAGTCTAGCAGCACGTAGTCCTTGTGCGGACCGGCACCGCGGCCCTCCGCGACCTCCTGGACCATGCAGCGCGCGACGATGTCACGCGGCGCGAGGTCCTTGATGGTCGGGGCGTAGCGCTCCATGAATCGCTCACCCGAGGCGTTGCGCAGAATGGCGCCCTCACCACGGGCGCCCTCGGTGAGGAGGATGCCGAGGCCGGCGAGGCCGGTCGGGTGGAACTGGAAGAACTCGAGGTCCTCGAGGGGGAGGCCCTTGCGCCAGACGATGCCGACGCCGTCACCCGTCAGGGTGTGGGCGTTGGAGGTCGTCTTGAAGATCTTGCCGAAGCCGCCGGTCGCGAAGATCACGGCCTTGGCCTGGAACACGTGCAGCTCGCCCGTCGACAGGTCGTAGGCGACGACGCCCGAGACCTGCGTCTTGCCGTCGGCGTCCTTCACCGTGAGCAGGTCGAGCACGTAGAACTCGTTGAAGAAGTTGATGCCGAGCTTGACGCAGTTCTGGAACAGCGTCTGGAGGATCATGTGCCCCGTGCGGTCGGCGGCGTAGCACGCACGGCGCACGGGCGTCTTGCCGTGCTCGGCCGTGTGCCCGCCGAAGCGACGCTGGTCGATCTTGCCCTCGGGCGTGCGGTTGAAGGGGAGACCCATGTTCTCCAGGTCGATGACGGCGTCGATCGCCTCCTTCGCGAGGATCTCCGCGGCATCCTGGTCGACGAGGTAGTCGCCGCCCTTGACCGTGTCGAAGGTGTGCCACTCCCAGCTGTCCTCCTCGACGTTCGCGAGCGCTGCGGCCATGCCGCCCTGCGCGGCACCCGTGTGGGAGCGCGTCGGGTAGAGCTTGGAGATCACGGCCGTCTTCGCGCCGGGGCCGGCCTCGATGGCCGCCCTCATCCCGGCGCCACCGGCGCCCACGATCACGATGTCGAACTGGTGGTAGTGCACGCCGTCGCGCACGACGGAGTCCTGGGTCTCGGTAGTCACTTCTCGTTTGCCTTCTCTTCTACTTGCCCAGTGCCTGACACGAATCCCACAGCGTGCTCGACTCGGTCACGCCCAGGCAGGGGTCGAACGTGAACACGACGAGGGTGCCGAGGAGGATCAGGAGGCCGGCGGCGAGGCCGAGCGCCCAGATCAGCGCCTTGCGAGCGGTGTTGTTCGTGACGTAGTCGTTCACGATCGTGCGCATGCCGTTGGCGCCGTGGATCAGCGCGAGCCACAGCATCAGCACGTCCCACCACTGCCAGAACGGCGAGGCGAACTTGCCCGCGATGAACGCGAAGTCGAGGGCGTGGATGCCTTCGCCGACCATGAGGTTGATGAACAGGTGGCCGAAGATGAGGATCACGAGCACGACGCCCGAGAGGCGCATGAACAGCCAGCCCCACTTCTCGAGGTTGAATCCGCGCTGGCGGCGGACGGGAGCTGCGGCGACGGTCTGAGCGGACATCAGTGACCCCCTCCGAAGCCGGCGAACGCGAGCATCAGGTGGCGCGGGACGAAGCCGGCCATGATGATGCCCCAGACGAGCAGGACGCCCCAGAACAGCTGGCGCTGGTACTTCGCGCCCTTCGACCAGAAGTCGACGGCGATGATGCGCAGGCCGTTCATGGCGTGGAACACGATGCCGGCGACGAGGACGACCTCGCCGAGCGCCATGATCGGGTTCTTGTACGTGCCGATGACCGCGTTGTACGCCTCGGGCGACACCCTGATGAGTGCCGTGTCGAGCACGTGCACCAACAGGAAGAAGAAGATGGCGACTCCGGTGATGCGGTGAAGCACCCACGACCACATGCCTTCGCGACCCCGGTAGAGGGTGCCGCGCGGCGTCTTGGAAGTGGTTTCCGAAATCGACGGTGTCAAGCGAGCGCTTGTGGACACGGTCGTCCTCCCTGGATCGATGTGACTCGGTCGCGTGCATCGCGTTCTCCAAGCGTGGCCTGTCACAGCACCAGGCACGGCCGATCGGTGTCCATCCTATTCCCGTCGACCGCCCGGGAGCGACGTAGGCGTGCCTTACCGCCGCGACCTCGATAGCGTTCCTGCATGGTTCCGATCAGCTCTCGACATGGTCGAGGACGGCTGACGATGGAGCGGCCGGGGCCTCGTCAGAGCGCTGCGAAGGACGCGGACAGCGCGGCGGGGCAGGCGGCCTCCGCCGCCGCACGCCCGACGAGCTGGGCGAGCGAGTCCAGCGTGAGCAGCGCCCCGGGATCGTCGCCCGCCTCGTGCAGCGCGACGAGGAGCATCTCGAGCGTCCTGGCGCGCCGTCCGGTGTCGCCCGCGGCTTCCGCGATGCCGAGAGCGGCGCGGAGGAGGTCGATCCGCTGGCGGGGATCGCTCGCACGATCGGCCGAGAGCAGGAGCGATCGGCCGACGCAGCGCAGGTCGCCGAGCCGGCGGAAGACCTCCAACAGCTCCCTCAGGTCGTCGTCGTCGGTCTCGCCGAGCGTGGCCTGCACGAGGTGCGCGTGCGCGAGCTCGTGCTCGTTCGCCGTCGCCTCCGCGTATGCCACGCACTCGGCAGCCCACGCGCTCGCTCGATGAGGGTCGTATCCCGTCTCCGCCGCGGTCAGGGCCATCATGAATCGGACGTTGTTCACATGCGTGAGGTCGCCGGCGCGGCCGTACGCCCGCATCGACGCCTCCCACGCGTTCAGCGCCTGTTCCAGCTCGACTCCTGCGCCCCCGGCCGCGAGAGACCGGAGCGCGACGCCGCGGAACTGCCGAGCCGCCGCCGTCTCCCACGCCTCGCCGTCGGCGACGGCGAGGCGCTCTGCGATATCGAGGTGCTCGAAGGCGCTGGCCGGGTCGGGGCCGTAGGACGCGGCGAGGCCCGCGAGCAGATGCGCGGCTCTCATCTCCTGCGGATCGGTCTCGCTCGCTCTGGCGAGGGCGAGCTGGGCGAGCGCGTCCACGCGTTCGAGGTCGAAGACGGCCAGCGCGTTGCCGAGAAGGGCCAGCTGCTGAGCGGATGCCGAGGAGAGGAGCGCCTCGTCGTGTGCCGCGATCACGAGGCCCTCGATGCTCGCGACGTCCGAGCCGTACTGCTCGACGCCGACCGCGAGCGTCGACGCGAGGCGGGCGGCGACCGGAAGACGCTGACTGACCGACCAGCGCAGGGCCGCGTTCGCCTCGGGGCACAGCAGGTGCGACGTCATCATCGCCTCGAGGCTGGCGTCGGTGCGGGCCGAGCGGATGAAGGACGCGGCCACCGCGTCGACGAACTCGGCGTGCGCGTCGAGCACCTCCGTGATGAGATCGGGGTCTGTTCGCGCCAGCACGAACTCCCGAAGGACGGCCAGCAGTCGCCAGCGCCCGGGGAACGCGGACGGAGCGATGAGCGAATGGTCGAGCAGCCGCATCACGATGCCCTCGGCGCCCGGGTGCGAGACCGCGACCGCCAGATCCATGTCGAAGGTGCGGGGGAGGGCCGCGAGTCGCGACAGCACGTCCTGCTCGTCCGTGGTGAGGAGGTCCCAGGTCCAGTCGAAGGCCGTCACGAGGCTCCGGTGACGGCCCAGGGGAGCGGCACGGTCCAGCGATGAGAAACCGCGTTGCAAACGATCTTCCAGCTCGCGCAGTGGGAGATGCTTGGCCGCGGACGCGGCGAGTTCGAGAGCCAAAGGCAGTCCGTCGAGCCGAGCCGCGATCGCGGCGGCGGTGGACCGCTCGTCGTCGGTCAGCTCCGGCTCCGCGATCCGGTCGAGCAGCAGCGCCGTCGCTGGAGCATCCGGTCCATCCGCCACGAGCGGCTGGAGAGGATGCACGATCTCGTCCGTCGCCCCGAGGGGCGTGCGCGAGGTCGTGAGAACCGTCAGATGCGGTGCACGCGCCCGAAGAGCGGTCACGAACTCGGCGGTGACGGCGCCCACGTGATCGGCGTTGTCGAGGACGAGCAGGTGCGGATGCGCCGCGAGGGCCACGGCGACCGCTGCCGTGATGTCGCTGCTCGGCGCGGATCCGACATCGAGAGCGCGGGCGACCCGCGGGATCACGTCCTCCGGGGCGGCCTGGTCGAGCACCACCACGAGCGGGGCGCGCGCCTCCAGGCGTCGTGCGCATTCGAGCGCGAGCCGGGTCTTGCCCACCCCGCCCGTCCCGGTGATGGTGGGGGCGACGCCGGCCGCGAGGAGCGGGAGCAGGTGGGCGAGGTCCCGGCCCCGGCCGCGGAGCGGATTTCCGGGGACCTCGACCACCGTCCGGCTCTCGCCGTCGGCCGCCGCGATGAGCTCC
>JAZBLS010000185.1:0-5683 GCA_037033365.1 Actinomycetota bacterium
TCGACGAGATCCACACCCTCGTGGGTGCGGGTGCCGCCGAGGGCGCGATCGACGCCGCCAGCATCCTGAAGCCGCTCCTCGCACGAGGAGAGCTGCAGACCATCGGTGCGACCACGCTCGACGAGTACCGCAAGCACTTCGAGAAGGATGCCGCTCTCGAGCGCCGCTTCCAGCCGATCCAGGTGAACGAGCCGAGCCTGCCGCACGCAATCAACATCCTCAAGGGGCTGCGCGACCGGTACGAGGCACACCACAAGGTGCAGATCACCGACGGCGCGATCGTCGCGGCGGCGAACCTCGCCGACCGCTACGTCTCCGACCGCTTCCTGCCGGACAAGGCCATCGACCTGATCGACGAGGCCGGCGCACGCCTGCGTCTGTCGATCCTCTCGAGCCCGCCCGAGCTGCGCGAGTTCGACGAGAAGATCGCCGCCGTGCGCGAGCAGAAGGAGCGCGCGTCCGAGGATCAGGACTTCGAGAAGGCTGCATCGCTGCGCGACGAGGAGAAGAGCCTCCTCGCCGAGCGCCTGCGCCTCGAGAAGCAGTGGCGTTCGGGTGACGTCGCGACCCAGGCGGTCGTCGACGAGGGCCTGATCGCCGAGGTGCTCGCCCAGGCGACCGGCATCCCGGTGTTCAAGCTGACCGAGGAGGAGTCCTCGCGACTCGTCTTCATGGAGAAGGCGCTGCACCAGCGCGTCATCGGTCAGGAGGAGGCCATCGCGGCCCTCTCCAAGACGATCCGTCGTCAGCGCGCCGGTCTCAAGGACCCGAAGCGTCCGTCGGGCTCGTTCATCTTCGCCGGCCCCACGGGTGTCGGAAAGACCGAGCTCGCCAAGGCTCTCGCGGAGTTCCTGTTCGACGACGAGGCAGCTCTCATCTCGCTCGACATGAGCGAGTTCGGTGAGAAGCACACCGTCTCGCGTCTGTTCGGTGCCCCTCCCGGATTCGTCGGATTCGAAGAGGGTGGGCAGCTGACCGAGAAGGTGCGCCGCAAGCCGTTCAGCGTGGTGCTGTTCGACGAGATCGAGAAGGCCCACCCGGACATCTTCAACTCGCTGCTGCAGATCCTCGAGGAGGGTCGACTGACCGATGGTCAGGGCCGCGTGATCGACTTCAAGAACACCGTCATCATCATGACCACCAACCTCGGTGCTCGTGACATCGCCGGTGGACCGGTCGGATTCCAGGTCGAGGGCAGCAACTCCACGACCTACGAGCGGATGAAGGGCAAGGTCAACGAGGAGCTCAAGCGCAACTTCAAGCCCGAGTTCCTCAACCGTGTCGACGACATCATCGTCTTCCCGCAGCTGAACAAGGAGGAGCTGGTGCAGATCGTCGATCTGTTCACCAAGCGCCTCGGCGAGCGTCTGCTGGACCGCGACATGACGATCGAGCTGTCGCTGGCCGCCAAGGAGCGTCTGATCGAGATCGGGTTCGACCCGGCCCTCGGTGCCCGCCCCCTGCGTCGCGCCATGCAGCACGAGGTCGAGGACCGTCTCTCGGAGAAGATCCTGCACGGCGAGCTCAACCCCGGCGACCACGTGAAGGTGGACGCGAAGGACGGCGAGTTCCTGTTCGAGCACGGTCCCCGTGGCGAGAAGGTCGCCGTCGGCGTGAACACCGGTGGCGGCGAGATCGCCGCGACGCCGGACCTCGCGATCACCGGCAACGACTGATCCTTCGACAGATCAGAAAGGGCGGATGCTTCGGCATCCGCCCTTTCTGCGTCTCCGGCGCGCGGTCAGGCGGCGTGGAGCTGAGCGGTTCTAGGCTTGACCACGTGAGCGAGTACATCGTCCGGCCTGCGCGCAGCGCCGACATCGTCGGCATCCGGAATCTCCTGCAGCCGATGGTCGAGCAGCGCATCCTGCTCGGCAAGGATCTCGCCGTGCTCTACGGCGCGGTGCAGGAGTTCGTCGTGGCCGAGGCCGACGGCGAGCTGATCGGATGCGGTGCGCTGCACGTCTTCTGGGAGGACCTCGGAGAGGTCCGCACCCTCATGGTCCGTGACGACTGGCTGCACCACGGTGTCGGCGGCGCGATCGTCGGCCGCCTCGAGGAGCAGGCGCGTGTCCTCGGCCTCAGCCGCCTCTTCTGCCTCACGTTCGAGGTCGAGTTCTTCGGACGCCGCGGCTACACCACGATCGGCGAGCAGGTCGTCGACCCGGACGTCTACTCGCAGCTGCTGCGCAGCGGCGACGCCGGAGTCGAGGAGTTCCTCGACCTCGCGCACGTCAAGCCGAACACCCTGGGCAACACCAGGATGCTCAAGCGTCTCAACTAATCTGGATCCATGCCCCGTCAGTCCGCCGCCGTCTATCGCCGTCGGCGACTGGTGACCCTGACCGCGCTGATCCTTCTCGTCGCGGTCATCGGCATTGCGGTGTGGCTCCTGATCGCTCGCCCGTGGGCGGGTGCGGCGGAGGCGACTCCCTCGCCGTCTCCCTCGACCAGCTCGGCAGCGCCGTCGGCCACGCCCGAGGCGACGGATGCCGCGGAGTCGCCGTCGCCGGAGCCGACGACCGAGGAGACGCCGGGCCCTGTCGCCTGCGAGGCGCGCGACATCGAGGTCACAGCGGTGACGGATGCCGACAGCTACCAGCCCGGAGTGCTGCCGAACCTGTCGATCTCGCTGACCAACCGCGGGTCGGTCGACTGCGCCATGGACGTCGGATCCACCACGCAGGTCTTCACGGTGTCGAGCGGAGCCGACGTCTGGTGGCGCTCGACGGACTGCCAGGAGAATCCGAGCAGCATGATCGCCACGCTCACCGCGGGTGCGACCGTGACCAGCAAGGTGCCCGTCGTCTGGGATCGCACGCGCTCGAGCGTCGAGACCTGTGCGCAGGAGAACCGGCCCCGCGCACCCGGCGGCGGGGCCTCGTATCACGTGGCCGTGCAGATCGGCGGCTTCGAGGGCACGGCCACGAAGCAGATCCTGCTCTACTGAACGCCCATTCCAATACAGATCCGAACTCAGTTTGTTGCTGACACGTCGGATTCTTTGGGATACCATTGGAGCGACCCTCGCAGACTTGCGGCGCATGCCATCCCCAGTGGCGTCGATTACAGCGTCCCCAGCGCTCGACACTGCCGCCCGGGGGTCTGCGGGCCCTCTCGAGTACCCCAGTCCCCAATGGAGGACTCGAGAGGGCCCCAACTCTCTCCGCCGGCCTTCGCCCGGACTCCCTGTGGCTGCGTGCGTGAATAAGCTGGACTCATGGCAGCGAAGAAGGCGAAGTCGAGCAAGCCCGCACCCGAGGAGTTCCGATCGGATGCTCTGGCGCAGGCACTCGAGAAGCAGGACGTCGCGGCTGTGGCCCTCGCCCTGCGTCATGGCACCACCGTCGTCCCGCTGATCAAGCCGGGCGCCAGGGACAACCCGCTCGACAGCGGTGAGGTGTGGACGTACCGCGACCCGAAGTCCGGCGATCTCGCGCTGCTGCTGTTCAGCGACGCGAAGAACAAGCCCGCGAACCTGCCGCCCGGCGTGGGCATCTACACCGCCGACTGGCTGCGGAAGTTCCTCGCCGCGCATCCGATCACCACGGTCTTCCTCGACATCGCGGGTCCGCACCCGATGCAGGCCTCGCCGGAGGAGATCCTCAAGGCGCTCGACGTCTGAGGCGTTCGCCCGCTGCCGTGTCGCGGTGCGGGGTCGAATTCGCATCGGGCGATGGTGCGGGGTCGATAACGCACGGCATTCGGCGGTTTGGCGTGCGTTTGTGGCCCCGGACGGGTGCGAGGGTGCGTTTGTGGCCCCGGACGGGTGCGGGCGCAGGCGACCGGGCTCAGAAGGGCGGGATGTCGCCTTCGTCGCGGCGTGAGGTCGAGCGGGCGCGGACATCGGTCAGTGCCGCGCGAAGGGTCTTCGACCGGTCGTCGACCACCTGCTCGTAGCCGAGGCGAGAGGCCTCGGAGCGTCGCTGCGCCGACTGCGTGACGGGGCGGATCTCTCCCGCGAGGCTGAGCTCGCCGACCGCCGCGACCGTGCGCGGCACCGAGATCTGCTGAATCGACCCCGCCACCGCGATCGCGATCGCCAGGTCGGCGGCGGGCTCGGTGAACCGCACGCCGCCGACGGTCGAGACGTACACGTCGAGCGTGCTCGTCTTGATCTGCGCCCGGCGCTCGAGGATCGCGAGCACCATGGCCACGCGCGAGGCGTCGAGGCCGTGCACGACGCGGCGCGGGTTCGGCGCCGTGGTGGTGATCGTCAGTGCCTGCACCTCGACGGGGAGCGCGCGGCGGCCCTCGAGGGAGATCGCGACGCAGGTTCCCGGCTCGGTCGCGCCCTGAGAGAGGAAGAGGCCGGACGGGTCGGGCACCTCGGCGATGCCGTCGCCGGTCATCTCGAAGCAGCCGACCTCGTCGGTCGGGCCGAAGCGGTTCTTGAGAGCGCGGATGAAGCGCAGCGACGTCTGGCGGTCGCCCTCGAAGTGGCACACCACGTCGACCAGATGTTCGAGCACGCGGGGCCCGGCGACCTGCCCGTCTTTCGTCACGTGCCCGACGATGATGATCGGGAGGCTCCGCTCCTTCGCGACGCGGATGAGCGTCGCCGCGACCTCACGCACCTGGCTCGGCTGACCTGCGGCGCCGTCGATGAGCGACGACGACACGGTCTGCACCGAGTCGACGATCACGAGCTGCGGCGCGACCGCGTCGATGTGCCCGAGGATCGTCGCGAGATCGGTCTCGCTCGCCAGGTACAGCTCGTCGTGCAGCGCTCCGGTGCGCTCGGCGCGCAGCCGCACCTGCGCGGGCGACTCCTCGGCGCTCGCGTACAGCACGCGCCGACCCGAGCGGGCGGCCTGCGCCGCCACCTCGAGCAGCAGCGTCGACTTGCCCACCCCGGGTTCGCCGCTGAGGAGGATCGCCGCCCCCGGCACGATGCCACCGCCCAGCACGCGGTCGAACTCGCCGACCCCGCTCGTGCGGCGAGGGGCATCTTCGGTCGTGATCTGCGTGATCGGGCGCGCGACTCGGTCGGCCATCGGCGCGAGGGGAGTGATGCGGCTCAGGATGCCGGTCTGCGCACCCTGCTCCTGCACCGTGCCCCACTGCTGGCATTCGCCGCAGCGACCGACCCACTTCGCGGTCGTCCACCCGCATTCGGTGCAGACGTACGCGGGAGCAGCGGGTTTACGGGTGGCCATGCAGCCAGGCTATCGCCGGTATCCGACATCCCTATTGCGCGGGGCATTATTCACGGCCGGAACCGTCGATGCCGCCCCGATCCAACGGAATACTGGAGTCATGGCCAACGGCGGGCCCGTCTGCGGGCCGATCTCCAGCTTCTCCCGGGTGCGTCTCCTGCACCTGGTGCAGAGCCGTGGCCAGCGCACGATCGGCGAGCTGTGCGAGGCCACGGGCCTCCACGCGAACACCGTCCGCGAGCACCTGCAGCGCCTCATCGAGGGCGGCTACGTGATCCAGGCCACCGAGCACCGCACGACCCGCGGCCGCCCGCGCACGCTGTACAGCGCGGCCACCGGCACGGGCGACGCTTCGAGCCCCATCGCGCGGAACAAGGCCAAGGCCGCGGCCGAGCGCGGCGACCTGCTGCGCCGCGTGCTTCCGGCATCCGCGGCATCCGCCGCCGTCCTCGGTCGCGACGCGACCTATCAGCTGGACGCCCTGATCGAACACTTGGAGGAGAGCGGCTTCGAGCCCGTCGTCG
>JAZBLS010000186.1:0-5646 GCA_037033365.1 Actinomycetota bacterium
TCGTCGCCCGCCCGGAAGGCGGGCCAGGATCCGGCGCGCGGCCAGAGGTCATCGTGCGACAGCGCCACGGTCGCTCCTCTCGTGGGCGGCGACCAGGACGCCGTCCTTCCAGACCCTGTCGATCAGCGGGACGCCGGGGCGGTAGGCGAGGTGGGTGCGCGTGGGTGCCGTGAGCAGCACGAGATCCGCCCTCGCCCCGGGAGTGATCACGCCGACCTCGTCGCGTCGGAGCGCTCGGGCTCCGCCGGCTGTCGCCGCCCACACGGCCTCGCCGGGCGTCATTCCCATGTCGCGCACCGCGACGGCGATGCAGAACGGCATCGACGACGTGAAGCTCGACCCGGGATTCGTGTCGCACGCGATCGCCACTGTCACGCCCGCGTCGAGGAGCCTGCGCGCATCGGGGTACGGCTGCCGTGTCGAGAACTCCACCCCCGGCAGCAGCGTGAGCACGGTGTCGGAGGCGGCGAGCGCCGCGACATCCTCGTCGGTGAGATACGTGCCATGGTCGACGGATGCCGCGCCGAGCTCGACCGCGAGTGCGATGCCCTCCCCCGGCCCCAGCTGGCTGGCGTGGATGCGAGGAGCGAGTCCGCGCGCTATGCCCGCCTCCAGCACCCGTCGGGACTGCTCGACCGTGAACGCCCCCGTCTCGCAGAAGACGTCGATCCACCGGGAGTGCGGTGCGCACGCGTCGAGCATGGGCCCTGTGACGAGGTCGACGTAGTCGTCCGCGCGGTCGGAGTACTCGACGGGGACGACGTGCGCCCCGAGGAACGTCACTTCGGGCGTGACCTCGGCAGCGAGGCGCACGAGGCGCTCTTCGTCGGCGACGCTCAGCCCGTAGCCGCTCTTGATCTCGACCGTCGTGGTGCCCTGTGCGTGCATCTCGTCGAGGAACCCGCGCAGACGACTGCGGAGCTCGTCGTCGCTGGCGGCCCGCGTCGCCGCGACGGTGGAGCGGATGCCGCCCGCGGCATACTTCTGCCCCGCCATCCGCGCCTCGAACTCGGCGGCGCGATCGCCCGCGAACACGAGGTGGCTGTGGCTGTCGACGAACCCGGGGATCACCGCGGCACCCGCGGCGTCCACCACCTCGTCGTCGGCCGTCGGCGCATCGATCGCCGCGCCGACCCAGAGGATCCGCTCACCGTCGAACAGCACCGCGGCATCGTGCAGGGTGCCCGTGCGGTCGCCATCCACCGAGCCGACGTTCGTGGGCAGCTCGCCGATGTTCGTCAGCAGCGTCGTGGTCACAGCATCGGCACTTTGAGTCCGCGCTCGCGAGCGATGTCGCGGGCGTGCTCGTACCCGGCGTCCACATGGCGCAGGACTCCGGTGCCCGGGTCGTTCGTGAGCACGCGCTCGAGCTTCTCGGCGGCCAGCGCCGTGCCGTCGGCGACGGTCACCTGTCCTGCGTGGATCGAGCGTCCGATGCCCACGCCGCCGCCGTGGTGCAGCGAGACCCAGGAGGCCCCGGATGCCGTGTTGAGCAGCGCGTTCAGCAGGGGCCAGTCCGCGATCGCGTCGGAGCCGTCCTTCATGGCCTCGGTCTCGCGGTACGGCGAGGCGACGGATCCGGAGTCGAGGTGGTCGCGCCCGATCACGATCGGGGCTGCGAGCTCGCCCGATGCGACCATCTCGTTGAACTTCAGCCCGGCGAGGTGACGCTCCTTGTAACCCAGCCAGCAGATGCGTGCGGGGAGGCCTTCGAAGTGCACGGTCGACCCCGCTTTCTCCAGCCACCGGTGCAGCGAGGCGTCCTCGGGGAAGAGCTCGGCGATCGCGCGGTCTGTCTTGCGGATGTCCTCGGGGTCGCCCGAGAGCGCGGCCCAGCGGAAGGGTCCGCGGCCCTCCTCGAACTGCGGGCGGATGTAGGCAGGCACGAAGCCGGGGAACTCGAACGCGCGGTCGAATCCGCCCAGCTGGGCCTCGGCGCGGATCGAGTTGCCGTAGTCGAACACTGCCGCACCGGCATCCTGGAAAGCCACCATCGCGGCGACCTGCTGCGCCATGGCGGCGCGTGCCCGCTGCGTGAACCCGGCGGGGTCGCGCTCGGCCTCCGCCTTCCACTCCTCGACCGCGAGGCCGATCGGCAGGTAGGCGAGCGGATCGTGCGCGCTGGTCTGGTCGGTGACGATGTCGATCGGCACGCCCCGGCGGAGCAGCTCGGGGAAGACCTCCGCCGCATTGCCGACCACACCGACCGACAGCGCCTCGCCGTCGTTCTTCGCTGAGACCGCGCGGTCGATCGCCGCGTCGAGGTCGGTCGTGTACTCGTCGAGGTAGCCGTGCTCGACACGACGTGCGAGGCGCGACTCGTCGACGTCGACGATCAGCACCGCACCCTCGTTGAGCGTGACGGCGAGCGGCTGCGCCCCGCCCATCCCGCCGGCACCGCCCGTGAGGGTGAGGGTTCCCCGCAGCGAGTCACGGCCGAGCGAGCGGGCGACGGCCGCGAAGGTCTCGTAGGTGCCCTGCAGGATGCCCTGGGTGCCGATGTAGATCCAGGACCCGGCGGTCATCTGCCCGTACATGATGAGTCCGAGCTCCTCCAGCCGACGGAACTCAGGCCAGTTCGCCCAGTCGCCGACGAGGTTCGAGTTCGCGATGAGCACGCGGGGCGCCCATTCGTGCGTGCGGAAGACCCCGACCGGCTTCCCCGACTGCACGAGCAGGGTCTCGTCGGGCTCGAGCTCGTCGAGCGTGCGCACGATCGCGTCGAACGCCTCCCAGCTGCGGGCGGCCTTACCGGTGCCACCGTAGACGACGAGGTCTTCCGGATGCTCGGCGACCTCCGGGTCGAGGTTGTTCATCAGCATCCGCTTGGCGGCCTCCGCACCCCAGCTCTTGGCCGTGCGCTGGTTGCCGCGCGCCGCGCGCACCACCCGCGCCCCCTGGGTCCCTGAGCTTGTCGAAGGGCCCGAGCCCACCTGGGTCCCTGAGCCTGTCGAAGGGCCCGAGCCCACCTGGGTCCCTGAGCTTGTCGAAGGGTCAGTCATTCGCGTGCTCCTTTGCGATGCGTGCCACGGCGCCGGACTGCACGAGAGCGGTCACCGCTTCGATGTCGGGTGAGAGGAAGTGGTCGGGGCCAGGGCCCTGCGCGACCGTGCGCACGAGGTCGCGCACTGCGCCCGTCGCAGGCCCCGCCACGAGCGGCGCCCGCAGGTCGAGGGCACGTGCGCCGGTGAGGATCTCGATCGCGAGCACCCGGCCGAGACCGTCGATCGCGCGGCGCAGCTTGCGGGCGGCGGCCCAGCCCATCGAGACGTGGTCTTCCTGCATGGCGGACGACGGGATCGAGTCGACGGATGCCGGGACGGCGAGACGCTTGAGCTCGGAGACGATGCCGGCGGCCGCGTACTGCGCGATCATGAGGCCCGAGTCGACGCCGACCTCGTCGGCGAGGAACGGCGGGAGGCCGTGACTGCGCGCGGGGTCCAGCGCGCGGTCGGTGCGACGCTCGGACACGGATGCCACGTCGGCGACCGAGATCGCGAGGAAGTCCAGGACGGCCGCGACCGGTGCACCGTGGAAGTTGCCGTTCGACTCGATGCGTCCGTCGAGGGTGATCACCGGGTTGTCGATGACGCTGGCGAGTTCGCGACCCGCGATCATGGCCGCGTGCGAGGCTGTGTCGCGTGCGGCACCGTGCACCTGGGGCGAGCAGCGCAGCGAATACGCGTCCTGTACCCGTCCGTCCTCCGGGCCCTTGTGGCTCTGCACGATCAGCGAGTCACGGAGGAAGGCACGCAGGTGCGCGGCCGAGACGCCCTGGCCGTGCTGGGGGCGCAGGGCCATCAGGTCGGCGGCGAACACGGCATCCGTCCCGAGCTGCGACTCGATCGACATGGCCGCCGCGACGTCGGCCGTCAGGAGCAGCTCGTCGAGATCGTGGAGGGCGAGGACGAGCATCCCGAGCATGCCGTCCGTGCCGTTGATGAGCGCCAGCCCCTCCTTCTCGACGAGGGTGACGGGTTCGATGCCGGCGGCGGCGAGCGCCTCGGCCGCCCCGATGGGTCCCTGAGCCTGTCGAAGGGCCTGAGCCTGTCGACGGGTGCGGACGTCCCCCTCGCCCATGGCCGCGAGGGCGATGTGCGCGAGCGGAGCCAGGTCGCCGGAGCATCCGAGCGACCCGTACTCGCGGACGATCGGCGTGATCCCCGCGTTGAGCAGCGCCGCATACGTCTCGACGACGACCGGGCGCACGCCCGTGCGGCCCGAGGCGAGCGTCTGCAGACGGAGCAGCTGGAGCCCTCGGACGACCTCGCGCTCGACCTCGACCCCGGTGCCCGCCGCGTGCGAGCGGATGAGGCTCGCCTGCAGCTGCAGGCGCCGCTCGGGTGCGATGAAGGTGGTGGCGAGTGCACCGAATCCGGTCGACACCCCGTAGTGCGGGTTCGGGTCGGCGGCCAGACCGTCGATGACGCTCCTGGTCTGCGCGACGCGGGCGAGCGCCTCGGGGTCGATCGTGACCGGGGCGTCATGCCGCGCGACGGCGACGACGTCGGCCGGGGTCAACGGCGCGGCGCCGACGAGGACGGGGAGGGGTTCGCTCATGCCTCGATTCCACACCCGGGGGCTCGCCCGCGACAGCGGTTCGTGAGATCATCTGTCTGTGATCCCAGACAGTGCGGATGCCGCGGCGCATCCGACATCCCAGGTGCCCGCGGCCGACAACACGCTGCGCATCCTGCGTCATCTCGCCGGGCGCCCTGCTCCGGTAGCGGCCTCGGCGATCGCTCGCGAACTGCAGCTCCCCCGGTCGACGGTGTATCACCTGCTCGCGACCCTCGCCGCGCACGGGTTCGTGCTGCACTTCCGCGAAGACCGCCGCTGGGGACTCGGGACCTCCGCCTTCGAGCTGGCCGGCGGGTACACGCGGCAGCAGCCGCTGGCCCGTCTCGGCCGCCCGCTCGTCGCGGCGCTCTCCGACCGACTCGGCGAGAGCGCCCACCTCGCGGTCATGAGCGGCGGCGACGTGCTGTACATCGTCGAGGAGCGGGCTCCCCGGCGCCCCGCACTCGTGACGGACGTCGGCGTGCGACTGCCCGCCCACCTCACGGCGAGCGGGCGTGCGATGCTCGCGGCACTCCCCCGCGAGCAGGTCCGTGCGCTGTACCCGAGCGCCTCGGCGTGCCCCGACCTCACCGGCGTCGGGCCCCGCACCCCCGCAGCCCTTCGCGAGGTGCTGCGCGAGGTGCGAGCCCGCGGCTACGCCACGGAGGACAGCGAGGTCGCCGACGGGCTCCGCAGCGTCGGCGCCGTCGTGCGCGACCACAGCGGGTGGCCGGTCGCCTCCGTGGCCGTGACGTGGGCCGGAGATCATGTCACGGAGCAGGATCTGGCGGATGCCGTGCGCTCCACGGCATCCGTGCTCGAGTCCCGGCTCGCGCGCTGAGCCCGGGCCGGGAGTCGAGGACGACCACCTGTGGGATGCATGCCGAAACGACAGATGGATGCCGAAACAGCCGTTCTCGGCATCCATCTGTTTTCTGAGCATCCGACGTGCAGAAGGGTCTGACACACAGAACCCACCGGCGCACAACGACGAAGACCCCCGAGCGATGCTCGGGGGTCTTCTTCTGTCGGTGGACCTAAGGGGATTCGAACCCCTGACCTCCTCGATGCGAACGAGGCGCGCTA
>JAZBLS010000187.1:0-5644 GCA_037033365.1 Actinomycetota bacterium
CGTTCAGCAGGTCGCGTCCGGTGCCCTCGTACGCGTCCTTGCCCTGGTCGAGCACGTAGCCGCGGTCGCAGATCTGCAGGCAGCGGCGGGCGTTCTGCTCGACCATGATGGTCGTGACACCGGCCTTGTTGATGTCGGAGACGCGGATGAAGGCGTCGTCCTGACGGACCGGGCTGAGGCCGGCCGACGGCTCATCGAGCAGCAGGACGGACGGGTCCATCATGAGCGCGCGGGACATCGCGACCATCTGCCGCTCCCCACCGGAGAGCGAACCGGCACGCTGCTTGAGGCGCTTGCCGAGCTCGGCGAAGATGCTCGAGACGAACTCCAGTCGCTCGGCGTAGACCTTGGGGTTCTGGTAAAGCCCCATCTGCAGGTTCTCCTCGATCGAGAGCGAGGGGAACACGTTGTTGGTCTGCGGCACGAAGCCGACGCCCCGGCCCACGAGCTTGTCGGCCTTGAGACCGACGATGCTCTCGCCGTTGAGGGTGACGTCGCCGCTGCGCACCTGCACCAGCCCGAAGATCGCCTTGAGGAGCGTCGACTTCCCGGCGCCGTTCGGCCCGATGATGCCGATCAGCTCGCCCTGGCGGGCGACGAGGTTCGCGCCGTTGAGGATGTTCACGCCCGGCAGGTAGCCGGCGTGCACGTCCTTCAGCTCGACGACGACCTGGTCGTGGTTCGCGGTCGCGTCGGTCATGGCTTGTTCTCCTCGGTGGACTCGGCGGCCAGTTCGGCGTCTGCCTCCGCCTCGATCTGCTCGCGTAGCTTGACGGCGGCGGTGTCGGCGAGCACCGGGATGCGCCCTGTGACGGCACCCAGGTCGACATCCTGATGCGCCCCAAGGTAGGCATCGACGACCGCGGGGTCCTCCATGACCTCTTCGGGCGGGCCCTCGGCGACGACGCGACCCTCGGCCATCACGACGACCCAGTCTGCGATGTGGCGGACCATGTGCATGTCGTGCTCGACGAAGAGCACGGTCATGCCCTGTTCCTTGAGATCGAGGATGTGGTCGAGCAGCGACTGCGTGAGCGCCGGGTTGACGCCGGCCATGGGCTCGTCGAGCATGACGAGCGTCGGGTCGCTCATGAGCGCCCGCGCCATCTCGAGGAGCTTGCGCTGGCCGCCCGAGAGCGCGGCGGCGAAGTCCTTCTCCTTGGCGTCGAGCTTGAAGCGCGTGAGGAGCTCGCGCGCCTTCACCTCGATCTCCTGATCCTGCTTGCGCCAGAGGAAGGGGAACAGGCTCGACCAGAACCCCTCGCCGCGCTGGCCGGGAGCGCCGAGCTTCATGTTCTCGAGCACGGTCAGGAGCGACAGCGACTTGGTCAGCTGGAACGTGCGGACCTGTCCCATCCGGGCCACCTTGAACGAGGGGACGCCGGAGAGGTTGGTGCCGTCGAACGACCACGTGCCGCTGTTGGGCTTGTCGAACCCGCAGAGCAGGTTGAACAGGGTGGTCTTGCCCGCACCGTTCGGGCCGATGAGGGCCGTGATGGCCCCGCGGGGGATCTCGACGTGCTCGACGTCGACGGCCGTCAGGCCGCCGAAGCGCCGCTGCACGGCATCCACCACGAGGATCGGGTCCACCTTGGCGACGCCGGGGGCCGCGGGCCCCTTCGTGAGGCCGGTCGTCTTGGGGCGGCGGATGCTGCCGGTGGCCGGTGCCGATTCGGCGCCGGGGGTCAGGTCACTTGACAAAGGTCATCTCCCTCTTGTCTCCGAGAATGCCCTGCGGTCGGAAGATCACGAGCAGCATGAGGGCGATGCCGACGAAGATGAACACCAGGGTGGAGGCCTGGCTGTCGGACATCGGCAGGAAGCCCGCCTTCGCCATGCTCGGCAGGAGGTTGGCGAGGAAGGCGAACACCACCCAGAACAGGATGGCGCCGAGCGTCGGTCCGAACACCGTGGCTGCACCGCCGAGCAGGAGGATCGTCCACAGGAAGAACGTCAGCGAGGTCGTGTAGCTGCCCGGCACGACGGCCGAGGGGAGCACGAACACGATCCCGCCCGCCGCGCCGATGATGCCACCGACGATGAGCGCCTGCATCTTGTAGGCGAAGACGTTCTTGCCCAGCGAGCGCACGGCGTCCTCGTCCTCGCGGATGCCCTTGAGCACCCGGCCCCACGGGCTGCGCATCAGCGCCCACACCAGCAGGATCGCGATCGCGAGCAGGATCACGCCGAACACGCGGTTCCACAGGTCGTTCGCGGTGTACGTCCACGGGCCGAAGCCGTAGGTGCCGTCGGGGAAGGGGTTCGCGTCGCGGAATCCGCCGTTGAACTGCGCGAGACCGTCGGCCGAGTTCGTGTACTCGTCGAACACCTGGGTGGTGAACAGCAGACGCACGATCTCACCCGCGGCGATGGTCGCGATCGCGAGATAGTCCGCCCGGAGGCGCAGGGTCGGGATGCCGAGGATGATCGCGAACAGCGCTCCGCCCAGAAGGCTGATGAGCATGCCGATCCACCAGGGGAGACCGAAGGTCAGCACCGAGATGGCGTAGCCGTATCCGCCGATCGCCATGAAGGCGGCCATGCCGAAGTTGAGCAGACCCGCGTACCCGAAGTGCACCGCGAGACCGGTCGCCGCGAGGGCGTACGCGATCGTGACGGGGCTGAACAGGTAGACGGCGGTGTTGGAGAAGATGCTTCCGAAGTCCATGATCAGCCCAACCTTTCCTTGCGTCCGAGCAGACCCTGCGGTCGCACCAGGAGGATGACGATGAGGACCACGAGCGCGCTCGCGTACTTGAGGTCGGAGGGAATCCAGAGCGTCGACATCTCGACCGCGATGCCGACGATCAGAGAGCCGAGGAGTGCGCCGAACGCGGTGCCGAGGCCGCCGAGCGTGATCGCCGCGAAGATCAGCAGCAGCATCTGCACGCCCATGTCCCACTTCACGCCGGGGCGGAAGTACGCCCACAGGATGCCGGAGATCGCCGCAAGCGAACCCGCGAGGATCCAGACGATCCGGATCACGCGGTCGACGTCGATGCCGGATGCCGCGGCCAGCTGCGGGTTGTCGGAGATCGCTCGCGTGGCCTTGCCGATGCGGGTGCGGGTGAGGAAGTACGCGACCCCGAGGATCACGACGATGCTGACACCCATCGCGATCATGTCGATGTACGAGAGCGAGATGGGCCCGAACTGGATCGGCTCGGGGCTCGCTCCCGGGAGCTGGCGGGTGCCGCCGCCGATGAAGTACTGGAAGACGTAGCGCAGCGCGAGCGAGAGGCCGATGCTGACGATCATCAACTGGACGACGCCGAGGCCCTTCCGCCGCAGCGGCCGCCAGAGGCCCGCGTCCATGGCCCAGCCGAGGATGCCGCCGCCGATCACCGCGGCCACGATGCCGAGCCACAGCGGCAGCTGCCAGAAGCTCGTCACCACGAGCGCGACCAGGCCGCCCCACGTCACCATCTCGGCGTGCGCGAAGTTCGACAGGCGGGTGGTGCCGTAGATGAGCGCCGCACCCATGGAGGCGAGAGCGAGGAGCAGACCGAAGTTCAGACCACCGACGAGGCGGGAGAGGATCTGGTCGAGCAACGACGTCGTGACGCGCTCTCCCTCACCCAGGAAGAGGTTCATGATCTTGGTGCCGGTGAGGCCGAACTCGACCTCGAACGACGCCGAGGTGCCGGCGATCGGCTGCGTCCCCTCCGGGAGCTGCGCCGCATCGACGATCACACCGTCGGGGAGGGTCTCCTCGTCGACCGTGAGCGTGTAGGTCTCCTTCTCCGGGACGTACAGGCGCCACTTTCCCTCGGCATCCGTCTCGGTCTCACCGTCGAAGCCGTTGCCCTCGATGGTCATCACGACGCCCTCGACCGGCTCGTCGTCGAAGGTGATGACGCCGGCGAAGTAGAACTCGGTGATCTCCTGACCGTCGTCCGTCTCGTCGGCGGAGGCGGATGCAGGCGGCTGCAACCAGAGGAAGGCGATGGCGAGAAGCGGCGCGAGCAGGGCGATGACCCACCTCGTTCGTGCTCGAGTAGCCGAGATCGTCGGGCTCACGGAACCTCCAGTCCAGTACACAGACCAAGACGGAGTTGTTCATCGGCCCTGATGTACGACGGTATGAGCGTAATGTGTCGGGCTTGTTTCGACCAAGGCACGATCTGCTCACGGTGAGAACGATCACATCACGAAGATGCCAAGACCGTTTCATGCGACACGTCGTGATCTCCCTGGGAGCCCGCCGTCCGCCGGGAATTTCTTCAGTCCCGCCACGCTTAGAATTGGTACACCCTCGCCCAGACAGCGCCCGCAGGAGGACTATCAATGGATCAGCACGACCCCTTCGGCTTCGTCGGACTCACATACGACGATGTGCTGCTCCTGCCGGGGCACACCGACGTCATCCCCAGCGAGGCGGACACCTCGTCACGGATCACTCGCCGGATCTCGGTCGCGACCCCGCTGCTCTCCAGCGCGATGGACACCGTCACCGAGTCGCGCATGGCGATCGCCATGGCGCGTGAGGGCGGCATCGGCATCCTCCACCGCAACCTCTCGATCGCCGACCAGGCCGCACACGTCGACCGTGTGAAGCGCAGCGAGTCCGGCATGATCACCGACCCGATCACCACGACGCCCGACGCCACCGTCGAAGAGGTCGACACCCTCTGCGCGAAGTACCGCATCTCGGGCCTGCCCGTCGTGGACGACGGCGGCCGCCTCGTCGGCATCATCACGAACCGCGACATGCGCTTCGTCTCGGGCTTCGAACGCCAGACCACGTTCGTCAAGGACGTCATGACCAGCGAGGGTCTCGTCACGGCACCCGTGGGCGTCGCCGCCGGCGAGGTCATCGCGCTCTTCGCACGGCACCGCGTCGAGAAGCTGCCGCTCATCGACGACGACGGCAAGCTCGCCGGACTCATCACCATCAAGGACTTCGACAAGAGCGAGAAGTACCCGCTCGCCACCAAGGACGACCAGGGCCGCCTGCGGGTCGGCGCGGCGATCGGCTTCTTCGGTGACGCATGGGAGCGCGCGGAGGCTCTGCGCGACGCGGGCGTCGACGTGCTCGTCGTCGACACGGCCAACGGCCAGTCGCAGGGCGTCATCGATCTCGTCAAGCGGCTCAAGGCCGACGAGAGCTTCGCGCACATCGACGTGATCGGCGGCAACGTCGCGACCCGCGAGGGCGCACAGGCGCTCGTCGACGCGGGCGTGGACGCCGTGAAGGTCGGCGTCGGCCCCGGCTCGATCTGCACCACCCGCGTCGTCGCGGGCGTCGGCGTTCCGCAGGTCACCGCGGTGTACGAGGCCTCCCTCGCCGCCCGCCCGGCCGGCATCCCCGTGATCGCCGACGGCGGTCTGCAGTACTCCGGCGACATCGCCAAGGCGCTGGTCGCCGGCGCCGACGCCGTGATGCTCGGCTCGCTGCTCGCCGGCACCGACGAGTCGCCGGGTGAGATCGTCTTCCAGTCGGGCAAGCAGTTCAAGCAGTACCGCGGAATGGGATCGCTCGGCGCCATGCAGACGCGCGGCAAGCAGACCTCGTACTCCAAGGACCGCTACTTCCAGGCCGACGTGCCCAGCGACGACAAGCTCATCCCCGAGGGCATCGAGGGTCAGGTGCCCTACCGCGGGCCCGTCGCCGCCGTGGCGTACCAGCTCGTCGGCGGCCTCC
>JAZBLS010000188.1:0-5615 GCA_037033365.1 Actinomycetota bacterium
CCATCTTGCCGCCGCGCAGCGTCTTCGCGCCCTGCTCGCCCATGACCCAGGCGAGAGCATCGACGACGTTGGACTTGCCCGACCCGTTCGGGCCGACGATGCAGGTCACTCCCGGTTCGAAGACGAAGCTCGTCGGCTGCGCGAAGGACTTGAACCCCTTGAGGGTCAGGCTCTTCAGATGCATGCGCGCACCGCGCTTCCGGGCTGGATCACGCCCTCACGCTACCGGAATCACGCGGATCTCCGGCGATACCGCGCGGCGAAGATCCGAACCGGGAGCCACCGCGACACGCCGAAGCGGGTGGGCGGTGCTTGACGGACACGCCCGGGTGTCGCTACGGTTTCACCCGGATCGCCACTCGAAAGGAGGTTACCGATGTTCATGACTCAGTCCCACGCACAGGCCACAGGCCTCGCCGCGCCCTTCGCGCCGCGCCTCGCGCACTCGGTGACCACCACCGGCGTCCGTTACAGCGCGGCCTCCTGACACCGCCACCGGAGGACTCCGCCCCGTATAGGGCATCCTCGATCGCGTGTCTTCGCGCCCCACCGCTGATCCTCTCTCGGATCGCGGATTCCGCCGTCCCGCAGCCGACCCTTCGGCCCGCTGCCCCGGCTCCTCCCTCGCTCATCGGCTCTCGATGCGCGACCGCGTACTCCACGCCACCCGATTCATGTATCAAAGGACTCATCGTGAACACCACGCTGTCTCACAGCACCACCCACCCACCGGATATCGAGGACCGCCAGGTCCTCCACATCCCCGACACCGACGAGCTGCGCGAGCTGGTCTTCACAGACCGCCTCTCGCTCCGCATCGGCATCTGGCTGCTCCAGAGAAGCCGGCGCCAGCGTCGCCCCGCACCCCTCCGTGGGGACGAGGTGCTTCTGATCGAACGGCGTGGACGCTCCACGGCGGAGATCAACGCTCTGCTCGTGTTCGATCTGCAACGCCACATCCGTTGAACGGCCTCGACGGAGCATCCGGAAAGGATTCGACATGAGCACCATGTCACTCACCATCGACCCCCTCGTCGTCCCTCCCTCGTTGGAGGGCGATGAGGCGGCCGACTTCCGCGCCTACGGCGCCCTGAATCGGCAGGTCTGCGATGAAGCCGTCGGCCTGCCGGACATCGCGCCCGACGCCGCGCAGCTGCTCGCCGGCTGGCAGGACGACACCGACACGCTGCACACCGGGTTCGTCGCGCGGGTCGACAGTCGCATCGTCGGCATCGTCACGATCGACTACGCGCAGGAGGAGGATGCCCACGCCGCCGAGGCAGACGTGCTCGTCGCGAACGAGCATGCCGGGCTCGGCGTCGAGGACGCCCTGCTCTCTCTCGCAGAGTCGGAGGCCCGCGCGCACGGACGATCCCTGCTCCAGCTGTGGACTCTCCACCGCCCGTCCGAAGCCGATCGGATGATCGTGCCACGGACCGGCTGGGGACGGGTTCCGGCGACACCGCTCTCGGACATCGTCACGGCACACGGGTTCGACTTCGAGCAGGTGGAGCGGAACAGCGAATTCGATCTGCGCTCGGACCCCGCACCCCTGTGCGCTGCGCTCCGGGAGGCGGAATCGGCGGCCGGGCCTGACTATCGCGTCATCGACTGGCTGGCGCCGACTCCCCCGGAGTACCGCGCCGGATATGCAGCGATCCTCGCTCGACTGTCGACGGACGCGCCGAGCGGCGACATGGACTTCGTGGCCGAGGTCTGGGATGCCGAGCGCGTCGTCCGTCGTGACAGGCGTCTGACCGGTGCGGGCCAGACGTTCGGCGTGGTCGCTGTCGAGCACATCCCGAGCGGCGAACTCGTCGCGTACAACGAACTGCTCATCGGCGAGGACCGAGCCGGTGTCACGCACCAGTTCGGCACGCTCGTGTCGCGCGAGCACCGCGGTCACCGGCTGGGCACGCTCGTGAAGTGCGCCAACCTGCTGCGGTGGCGGGAGCTCATGCCGCTCTCCCCCACGGTGTCCACATACAACGCGGAGGAGAACCGGCCGATGCTCGGAATCAACGAGGCCCTGGGGTTCGAGCCTGTCTCGTACGCCGGCGCGTGGCAGAAGCGCCTGTAGATCATCCGACGGATGTAGCGCCGACGCCTCGGATCATCCCGAGGATCGATGACCGTCCGGCACCTCGGCGGCGAGGCTGGAAACATGAACGCCTCCGTCCTCGAAGCCCGCTCGCTCACCAAGTCCTACGGCACGACTCGCGCACTCGCCGGGGTGGATCTGACGATCCATCGCGGCGAGTCCGTGGCGATCATGGGGGCTTCCGGTTCGGGAAAGACGACGCTGCTGCACGTCCTGGCGGGCATCGTCACCCCTGACACCGGCACCGTGGTATTCCAGCCGGCAGCCGGTGAACCCGTGCAGTTGACCGGACTGGGAGAGGCCGCGCGATCCCGCCTTCGGCGCGAGCGCTTCGGCTTCGTGTTCCAGCAAGGACTCCTGATCCCCGAGCTCACTGCCGTGGAGAACGTCGCGCTCGGCTCGATGATCAACGGAGTGCGACGAGCGGATGCCGTGCATCATGCGGCATCCTGGCTCGCCGCTCTGGGACTCGCCGGCATGGAGGACCGGAGGATCGGCGAACTGTCCGGGGGGCAGGCCCAGCGCGTGGCGATCGCGAGGGCTCAGGCCACCGGCGCCGAGCTCGTGTTCGCGGATGAGCCGACGGGAGCACTGGACTCCCACACGTCCCGCGAGGTGATGGACGCCCTGCTGTGGTCGACGACCGGGCAGGCGAGGACACTCGTGGTGGTCACGCACGACCCCGAGGTCGCCGCACGCTGCTCGCGCATCGTCGCCGTGCGTGACGGCGACGTCATCTCGTCGGTGTCCGCATGAACGCCCGCGTGCTCGCGCTGCTGCTCCGGCCCGCACCGGAGCAGCGCGCCATCGTCGCTCTGCCGATCATCGCCTTCGGGATCGTCACGGCCCTCGTGCTCACGGTCGTCGGCGGCGCGCAGTCCTTCTGGGCGTGGACCGATCCCGAGGCCCCGATCTATCAGGCGCTCGCAGCCATCGCACTCGTGCTGCTCGTCGTTCCGCTCATGACGCTGGGCGGGGCAGCGGCGCGGCTGTCGGCCCGACGTCGGGACGAGCGGCTGTCGACCCTGCGCCTCCTCGGCGTCACCCCGTTCGGCGTCGGCGTCGCGACGGTCGTCGAGTCGACCCTGGTCGCCGCGGTGGGTGCGCTTGCGGGCACCGTGCTGTCGCTCGCGCTCCTCCCTCTGATCGGCGCGATCCCGTTCCGCGGTGAGCCGCTCGGCATCTCAGCTGTCGCGCTGTCGCCGCTCGCCGTACTGGCGGTCATCGGCGGCGTCCTCGCGATCGCCGCCGTGAGCGCCGCGGTGGGCCTGCACCGAGTCGTGATCTCTCCCCTGGGCGTGCGGATGCGGAGCACCGCCACCCAGGTCCACTGGTTCCGCGCGCTCATCGCCGTCTCGGTCATCGCCGTCGCGGTCGTGCTCGTCAAGGTCTTCCCCTCCGTCGCGGACCTCACGACGACGATCGTCGTGCTCGGCACCCTGTTCGGCCTGACTCTCGCGATCCTCAACGTCGTCGGTCCGTGGGTGCTCAGGGTCTCGGCGTCTCGCCGGCTCCGCCGTGCGGAGACAGCCGATCGGCTGCTCGCCGCGCGTCTGGTCCTCGACTCGCCCAAGGCGGCGTGGCGTCAGGTGAGCGGGATCGCGATGGCCGGCTTCATCGCGGTGTTCGCCGGCACCGGGGTCTCACTCCTGGACCTGATGGGCGAGGATGCCACCCCTGCCGATCTGACTCTCGCGTCCGACATCCGCACGGGACTCGCGATCACTCTGATCGGATCGTTCCTCATGGTCGCCGCATCCGTGGGCGTCAACCAGGCAGCCGCGATCCTCGATCAGGACGAGCTCCACCGGAGCCTGCATCGGCTCGGGATGCCGCTCGACACGGTCGACCGGGCGCGGCGACGCGCCATCATGTCGCCGCTGCTCACCACCGCGATCGGCTCAGCGCTGTGCGCGGCCATCCTCGTGTTCCCGCTCCTGGGCATCGCGCTGATCACGGCTCCCCTGTCCATCCTGACCATCGCGATCGTCGTCGCGGCGGGCATCGGGATCGTCTGGGTGAGCACGCGCGTGACACGGCCCCTGCTGGCCCGCGCCTTCACGGCGTGAACCGTCAGCGGCGTCGCTGGCACCTCGGGCAGTAGTGGCTGGACCGGTTCATGAAGGCCTCACGTCTGATCGGACCGCCGCACCGTGGGCACGGCTGCCCCTGACGGCCGTAGGCGTTGAGGGAGTGCGCGAAGTAGCCGGCCTGCCCGTTGACGTTCACGTACTGGGCGTCGAAACTCGTGCCGCCCTCGGCCAGAGCCTTCGCGAGCACAGAGCGGATCTCGGCAAGCAATCGCCGGATCGCCTGAGTCGACAGCGCGCTGGCCGGGGTCTCGGGGTGGATCCGGGCGGCCCACAGCGACTCATCCGCGTAGATGTTGCCGACGCCGCTGATCACCTGCTGATCGAGGAGGACGCGCTTGATCGCACTGACGCGCGTCCGGAGTTTGGCGATGAACGTCGCGTCGTCGAAGAACGGATCCATCGGGTCCCGGGCGATATGACCCACTTGCGAGGGGATCGCAGTCTGACCGTCGCGGATCAGTCCATCCACCGCGAGCGAACCGAACGTGCGCTGGTCGGCGAACACGATCGCGAGCTCACCGTGTGCCGGATGCTCGATGTGGAGGCGGATGCGCTCGTGCCGCTCAGCCGCGGCATCCGGTGCCCGCAGCAGCATCTGGCCGCTCATCCCCAGGTGGGCGATGAGCGCCGAGTCGCCCGTGTCGAGAGGAAGCCAGAGGAACTTCCCGCGTCGCGAGGCGTCGGCGAAGGACCTGCCCTCAAGCCGCTGCACGAAGTCGGCCGCCCCCGCCGGGTGGCGGGTGAGCGCGCGTTCGTCGAAGACGCTGACCGCGGTGATGCGGGCACCGATCGCGGCCGGAGCGAGGCCCGCGCGGACGACCTCGACCTCGGGGAGCTCAGGCACGCTCGCCGAGGAGGCGCCAGGCGCTCAGCGCGGCTGCCATCTCTGCCGTCTTCTTGCTCGTGCCGTTGCCGGTCATGAGCACGTCGCCGACCTCGACGGTGGCCGTGAACCGGCGGTCGTGATCCGGGCCGCTGGCCTCGACGGAGTACTGCGGCGGGGTCGACCCGAGTCGGGCGGCGAGTTCCTGGAGGCTCGTCTTCGGATCCATGGCCGCGCCGTAGCGCTCGGGGTCGGCGAGCAGCGGCTTGGTCAGACGCAGCACCAGTTCCGTGGCGGCGGCGGGACCGGCCGACAGGTACGTCGCGCCGATGACGGCCTCCATCGTGTCCGCGAGGATCGAGTCCTTGTCGCGGCCACCGGTCTGCTCCTCGCCACGGCCGAGCAGCAGGTGGCTGCCCAGATCGATCGCCCGCGCGACCTCGGCGAGGGCGACCGTCGAGACGACGCTCGCGCGCCGCTTCGCCAGCGAACCCTCATCGAGTTCCGGGTGCGTGGTGAACAGCATCACCGTCACGGCCTGCCCGAGCACCGAGTCGCCGAGGAACTCCAGACGCTCGTTGTGCGGGATGCCGCCGTG
>JAZBLS010000189.1:0-5594 GCA_037033365.1 Actinomycetota bacterium
GCGGGCGCCGCTCTGGCGCTCGGCGGGCATCGTCGGCCTGGTCTCCCTGATCGCCGCCGGCGCGCTGCCGCTGATCGCGGGTATGTTCGCGATCCCCCACTGACCCGCCATCACAGACCACCGAACCACCGGAAGAAGAGAGAAAGGGGACCCCATGGGACTCGACGACAAGATCAAGAACGCGGCCCAGGATCTCGCGGGCAAGGCGAAGGAAGCCGCCGGCAAGATCACCGACAACGAGAAGCTCGAGGCCGAAGGCAAGGCCGACCAGGCCAAGGCCGACGTCAAGAAGGCCGGAGAGAACGTCAAGGACGCCCTCAACTGAGAGCGCTGAGACGCAACGGGGAGGCGACGGTCGTCGCCTCCCCGTTGCATGTCCGGTGTGATACATCCGCACCGGGTGAACTGAGAAGGAAGCTGACGCCATGTCCGACCCCGTGAAGAACGACTCCCTCTGGCGGCGCCTCGGCCGCCGGTTCGGCCTGATCAAGGACGACGAACTGCGACGGCTGACCGTCGACGACGTGACGGTCGTCGACCGCCCGATGCTCCGTCGTGCCGTCGCCGGCACCGTGGTCGGCAACCTCATGGAGTGGTACGACATCGGCGTCTACGGCTACCTCGCCGTCATCATCGGGCGGGCCTTCCTCCCCGACGCCTCGGCCGGGGCGCAGTCGCTCTTCTCGCTCGGCGTGTTCGCCGTGACCTTCGTCGCGCGTCCGCTCGGCGGCATCGTGCTCGGTCAGCTGGGCGACCGGCTCGGCCGCCAGCGCATCCTGGCCTTCACGCTCATCATGATGGCGGCGGCGACGTTCCTCATCGGCGTGCTCCCCGACTACTCCGTGATCGGCGTCTGGGCGCCGATCCTGCTGATCGTGCTCAAGCTCGCCCAGGGCTTCTCGACCGGCGGCGAGTACGCCGGCGCCACGACCTTCATCACCGAGTACGCCCCCGACAAGCGCCGCGGCTTCTACGCCTCGCTGCTCGACCTCGGGTCGTACATGGGCTTCGCGATCGGCGCTGCCTTCGTGTCGATCTTGCAGCTGACCCTCACGGCGGAGACCATGCAGGGCTTCGCGTGGCGCATCCCGTTCCTCGTCGCGCTGCCGCTCGGCCTCGTCGCGATCTACTTCCGCCTCAAGATCGAGGACACCCCGGCATTCCAGGAGGCGCAGGACTCCGCGAAGCGAGCGGCCGACGAGGCGCAGGAGTCGGCGGATGCTCCGAAGGGCGTCCTCGCGCTGATCCGCTCGTACTGGCGCGAGCTGCTCACGGCCTTCGTTCTCGTGGCCGCCGCGAACACCGTCGGCTACGCGCTGACCTCCTACATGCCCACGTACCTCACCGGCACGCTCGGCTACGACGAGGTGCACGGCACACTGCTCACGCTTCCCGTGCTCGTGGCGATGGCCCTCTGCATCCCGCTGACCGGACAGCTCTCCGACCGCATCGGACGCAAGAAGGTGCTGTTCATCGGCTCGATCTCGGCGATCGTCCTCGCCGTCCCCGCCTTCCTGTTCATGATGCACGGCGAGATCTGGTCGACCCTGCTCGGGCTCGTGCTGCTCGCGTTCCCCGTCACGTTCTACGTCGCGAATCTCGCCTCGTCGCTGCCCGCGCTCTTCCCGACCGCCTCGCGCTACGGCGGGATGGGGATCTCGTACAACCTCGCGGTCGCGCTCTTCGCCGGCACCGCGCCGGTCGTCATGGAGGCACTGGTGCAGATCACGGGGTCGTCCCTCGCGCCGGCCTTCTACGTGATCGGCACGTCGATCGCCGGATTCGTCGCGGTGGTCGTGCTCAAGGAGTCGGCGCGCAGGCCGCTGCCGGGCGCGATGCCGAGCGTGCAGACCATCGAGGAGGCCGTCGAACTGGTCGAGACGCAGGAGGAGAATCCCGACCTCGACCTCGACGAGCTCTTCCCCGAGCGACTCGAGGGTCAGTCCGGTGCGGGGCAGGGCGACGAGACGGAATCGCCGGCCGAGCCCCAGCCGGAGCGGAGCTGAGTGTCGACGGGACTACTCCCCGTTCGACTCTGCTTCCTCGTGCGAGCGGATGACGTCGCGCAGCTCCTGATCGAGATCGGACGCCTCCTCGATCGCCGAGGTCATGCCGGCGAGGAAGCGGGTGACGACAGCGCGTTCCTTGTCGCTCATCTCGTCGACGAGCGACAGCATCCGTCGGTGCATCGCGCCGAGCGTGGAGCGCACCTCGTCGTCGCTGCTGACCGTGGGTACCACGACGCCGGCGCGGCGATCGGTCGGGTGTGGTTCGCGGCGGGCATGGCCGCCCTTCTCGAGGCGGTCGATCAGCGTGGTCGTCGACGCGGTCGAGATGTCGAGCATGCGGGCGATGTCGATCGGTCGCACGATGCGGCCGGCCCGCTGTTCGCGCAGCAGGAAGCGCAGCGCGACGAGGTCGGTCTCGTTCATGCCCATCGAGGCGCGGGTGCGGGCGCGCATCGCTGTCTCGGCGGAGCGGTAGCGGCGCAGCAGGTTCAGCACGTCGACGGTGCTGGCGGTCTCGCCATCCGGGTACCAGTAGCCCGAGCGGCCGTATTCCTCAGGACGCTCCATCACGCCACCTCGCCATCGTCGTCGATCCGATCCTGTTCGCGTTCGAGCATCTCGATCGCGCCCGATTCGACCTCCGCGGGGACGATGCGCAGGAGGCCGCCCGTGATCGCGTCGTTCTCGGCCGCCACGATCTGCTCCAGGCGCCACGTGGGCACCTCGGGGAATCGCTCTCGCAGGCGGTCGAGCATCTCGGAATACATGATGTATCCCGCATCCTCGAGAGTGAATCGCTCGACCATGACATCCCTTCGCGTCAGGAGTCCATCTTCGCACTCGAAAGAGGGGCTGATGGCATCGTCTTTTGCTAGGCCACCTCGTTACCTGTCAATCGAGTAGCATGGAGGCGTCAGGGGGTGACACATGGTGATCCAATCGAACACGACCACGAACGCGACCGACCTCGTCGGGAGCGTCGATCAGTTGCGACGCGCCGAGGCGCAGTTCGCTCGGCGGCTCGCCGCCGTGCGCGCGCCCAATGACACCGATCGCGAGGCCATGCGCTTCATCGCCGAGGCCCCGGCGGATGCGCCGGCGACGCCCGGCGATCTGGCCGCGCATCTCAACGTGAGCACGGCCGCGATCACGAGCGTGCTGCGTCGCCTGCAGGAGCGCGGACAGATCGTGATCGCCGCGCACCCCGAGGACGCGCGCTCGAAGGTGCTGCGTCCCTCGCTGCGCGACCTCAACTCTCCGGCCGACGAGCTCACGCAGCGGGTCGAATCGCTCGCCAGCGAGTTCACCCCGGAGCAGGCCGAGGTCATCGGGCGCTTCCTCCGTCGCCTCACCGAAGAGATCTCCACGCTTCCCTGAGCCACCGCGTACCCGCCGTTCCTGAGCGGCGTGTACGATCGTACGCATGGCATCCATCGAATCGATTCGACGCACGGTTCCCGACCGGGCGTCGCGTCGCGCGCGCCTCGCCGTCTCGGCGCTCTTCCTCACCAACGGCGCCCTGTTCGCGAACATCCTGCCCCGGTATCCGGAGATCAAGGCGGCGCTCGGCCTCGACAACGTCGGCTACGGCCTGGCCATCGCCGCGTTCCCGGCCGGCGCCATCGCGGCTGGCCTCCTCGCGGCCGTGCTCATCCGCCGCGTCGGCTCGGGTCGCATCGCGGTCTTCGGGACGATCGCCACGGGGCTCGGCATCCTCGCCGCCGCCCTCGCTCCGAACGGCGCGCTGTTCGCCGTGGCCCTGTTCCTCGGCGGGGCGTCCGACGCGATCACGGACGTCGCCCAGAACGCGCACGGACTCCGCGTCCAGAAGCGCTACGGCCGCTCGATCATCAACTCCTTCCACGCCATCTGGTCGATCGGCGCGGTGCTCGGCGGCGGCATGTCGGCCGCGGCGATCGCCCTGCAGCTGCCGCTCGGCGTGCACCTGGGCATCTCGACGGCCGTCTTCGCGACGGTCGCGCTGATCGCGCTCGGGCTCTGCCTCCCCGGTCGGGACGACGAGGCGGATGCCGAGGCGGCGGATGCCGAGGCGACGGATGCCGACGCCACCGCCGACCCGGCAGAGATCCGCGCGGCGGTGCGCCGCGGCATCCGTCCTCGCGTCCTCTTCGCCCTGATCGCGCTCACGCTCATCGCGATGGCCGGAGCCGTCGCGGAAGACGCCGGCAACTCCTGGGCGACCCTCTATCTCGCGGACTCCCTGGGTGCTGCGGCCGCCGTCGCGCCCCTCGGATTCATCGCGCTGGTCGGCGCCCAGTTCATCGGACGGATGCTCGGCGACGGCATGACCGACCGGTTCGGCCCGCGGGCTGTGGCCCGTGTCGGCGGGCTGATCGCCGCCGTCGGCATGACCCTCGCACTCCTGTTCCCGAGCGTGCTCGGCACGATCGCCGGCTTCGCCGCCGTGGGCTTCGGCATCGCGACGCTCATCCCCGCAGCGATGCACGCCGCCGACGAACTGCCCGGCCTCAAGGCGGGCGCCGGGCTCACGATCGTCTCGTGGCTGCTGCGTCTCGGCTTCCTGCTGTCGCCGCCGTTCGTCGGCTTCATCGCCGAGAACGAGAGCCTTCGCGCGGGGCTCATCGTCGCGCCGGTCGCGGCGATCGTGGCAGTGCTGCTCGCGGGGGTGCTGGAGAAGCGCTCTTCTTCGGTCGAGCGCTGACCCGGAACGCTCCTGACGCGCATCTCTTTTGTCAAGGGGTCGTTGATAACTAGGTAAACTAGTAATCTAAATACCAACGGTCAGGCAGGAGGAAAGTGCATGGGAACCTTGAGATACGCGAACGTCGAGGCGCCGATCGAGATCGACGACGATGTTCTCGTCCACCTGCGCGCTGTGACCGTCACCAAGCTCCGCCGCAACGAGTCTTTCGCACTCACCATCCCGCTCTCCGGCGACACGAGCGAGACCTTCTGGATCCACCCGTCGATCCCGATCCAGTTCGTGGTCACGGAGGACATCGCTCTTCACCGACCGCTCCTCGCCGAGATGATGGACGCCTCGAACTCCGCCCTGGGTCTCGACCTCACCAAGCCGCGCTTCACCGCGCCGCTCGACCGGTCCCGCACGATGCACGCGATGAGCGCCTGACATGTCGGTCATGAGAAGGATCCCCAAGAGGACCACGATCACCAGGCGGAGGACGACCGCATCCGGCCTGTGGGCCGAGGTCGACCCCGGTTTCTACGTCGGCAACGACCGCGGACGGTTCCTGGGGTCGGTCACCACCGGCGCCGACGGATACTCCGCTTTCGGCGCGACGTCCGAGTTCATCGGATGCTTCGCCGCCCTCGACCTCGCGAAGGCCGCCGTCGTGGCAGCCAGCCCGGTCGAGCCTCTACTCGCCTCTCGCACGGCAGACCCCGCCTTCCCCTAGGAAGCGGGCCCCGTGCCGGGGGCTGCAGCGACACCGTTGGCGGGGGCCTCGGAATCGCTGCGAACGGCGTCCTGTCGCCGGATATCGGGTCTCCGACGACAGGACGCCGTTCACTCTCTTCAGTTGCGTCGCCGCCCAGGTAGGCGAAAACGCGGAGGTAGGCCGAAACTCCAGGTTTCGACCTACC
>JAZBLS010000190.1:0-5586 GCA_037033365.1 Actinomycetota bacterium
TCGTCAGCGGACTTCTTGCGGCGGGAGAACAGGGCCATATCAGCCAGCCTAACCCTCGCGCGGTCTAGATCTTCTCGATGGGAGCGACCTTGATGAGCAGCTTCTTCTGACCCGCGGAATCGAAGCGCACATGGGCGATGCGCTTGGCGCCCTCGCCCGTCACGGCGTCCACTCGCCCCTCGCCGAAGTCGGAGTGACGGATGCGGTCGCCGGCGGTGAGCTCGAGGTCGCCGTTGTCGCGCATCTTCGCCGTCACGCGGTTGGGGAACTTGTCCATCGCCGTCGAGAGCGGGGCGAGTGACTCCCGGCCGGGGAGCGGCTTCACGCCGAAGCGGTCGCCGCTGCCGGAGCCACCGAACCCGCCTCCGCCGCGCCGCGCGTTCAGGGCACGCGACTGCGTGCCGCCACGCGAGTTGACGTCGCCCGGGGACTGCCGCCAATCGATCAGCCCGGCAGGGATCTCCTGCAGGAAGCGGCTCGGCATCGCGACGGACACCTCGCCGAACTGAGCCCTCGTCATCGCGAGCGACAGGTGCAGGCGCTTGCGGGCACGCGTGATGCCGACATAGAACAGCCGTCGCTCCTCCTGCGGACCCCCGGGCTCCCCCGCCGAGATCCGGTGCGGGATGAGGTCCTCCTCGACGCCGGTGACGAAGACGGCGTCGTACTCGAGCCCCTTCGCGGTGTGCATCGTCATGAGCGACACGGATCCCGATTCGTCGTCGAGGTCGTCGGCATCCGACACGAGCGCCACCTCGGTGAGAAAGTCGACGATCGTGCCCTCGGGGTTGTTGCGGGCGAAGTCGCGGGCGACCGCGACGAACTCGTCGAGGTTCTCGACACGTGCTTCGTCCTGCGGGTCACGGCTCGCGCGCAGGGCATCGAGATAACCGCTCTTCGAGAGCAGCAGGCTGAGACCGTCGGCGACCGTGGTCGGGGCCGGCACCTCGCCCGAGGCCGGCAGCATGATCTCGGTGGCTTCGGCCAGCACCGCGTCGAGCTGCGCGATCCCGGCCTGGATCTTCGGGCCGAAGCCGAGCTGATCCGGCACGGACAGCGCCTGGCGGAACGTGATGCCGTGATCGTCGGCGAACCGCGCGATGGCGGTCTCGGAGACGTCGCCGATGCCGCGACGCGGCTTGTTGAGAATGCGGCGCACCGCCATCTCGTCGGCGGGGTTCGCGACCGCCACGAGATACGCGAGCGCATCCTTGATCTCGGCGCGCTCGTAGAACTTCGTGCCGCCCATGATCTTGTAGGGCACCGCCGAGCGGATGAAGATCTCCTCCAGCGCACGGGACTGTGAGTTGGTGCGGTAGAAGACGGCCATCTCGGAGTACGGCACTCCGGAGCGTCGGAGCACGTCGACCTCGTCGGCGACGAACTGGGCCTCGTCGTGCTGCGAGTACCCGGTGAAGCCGATGATCTTGTCACCGTCTCCCTTGTCGCTCCACAGCTTCTTGTCCTTGCGGTCGAAGTTGTTGCCGATCACGGCGTTCGCGGCCGAGAGGATGTTCTGCGTGGAGCGGTAGTTCTGCTCGAGCAGCACGACCCGCGCGCCGGGGAAGTCGCGCTCGAACTCGCTGATGTTGCGGATGTCGGCGCCGCGGAACGCGTAGATCGACTGGTCGGAGTCGCCGACCACGGTGAGTGACGCGCCTTCGAGCTGAGTCCCTGAGCCGGTCGGAGGCTCCGGCTCGAAGATCATCATGCCGTTCGAGGCATACGGGTCCTCGTGATGGGTCCCTGAGCCTGTCGAAGGGGGTCGGGTGAGCTCGTGGATGAGCGCGTACTGCGCGTGGTTGGTGTCCTGGTACTCGTCGACGAGGATGTGCCGGAACCGCCGGCGGTAGGTGTCGGCCACCTGCGGGAAGGCCCGGAACAGGTAGACGGTCTGCCCGATCAGGTCGTCGAAGTCGAAGGCGTTGGCCTTCTGCAGCTGCCGCTGATAGTCGGCGAAGAGCTCGACGAAGATCCGCTCCGCCGGGTCGGTCATGTTGGCCTGGCGCGCGTAGGCCTCGGCATCCGACAGCTCGTTCTTGAGCTTCGAGATGCGGGACTGCACGGAGGCCGGAGTGAGGCCGTACGCGTCGGCCTCGTGCTCCTTCACGAGCCGCTTGATGAGTGCCCGCGAGTCGCCGGAGTCGTAGATCGTGAAGGACTTCGTGAAGCCGAACTGCTGGGCCTCGCGACGCAGGATCCGCACGCACGCGGAGTGGAAGGTGGAGATCCACATGCCACGAGCGGCGTCGCCGATGATCCCCTCGACGCGCTCGCGCATCTCGCCCGCGGCCTTGTTGGTGAAGGTGATCGCGAGGATCTGGCTCGGCCACGCCTCGCGCGAACGCAGCAGCGAGGCGATGCGGCGGGTGAGCACGCTGGTCTTGCCCGAGCCCGCACCGGCGACGATGAGCAGCGCCGGACCGCGATAGGTCACGGCCTCGAGCTGCTGAGGGTTGAGGCCGGCGAGGAGGTCGTCCTGGCCCTGGGCGCCTGTGGAGCGGGGGCCGACGGATCCGGGGACGATGAGGGGGGCTTCTGTCATGGCCTTACGAGTCTAGGCCGACCCACCGACACCGGCTGGGCTCGTCCGGACGCCGGGGCTTGGCATCCGCATCCGCCCCGCATATCGTGGAGCGTGCATGCGCCCATCGGGCGCACGGACGGGCTGATTCGAGGGGGGATCTCGACCGTATGGCGGAGATCGAAGTACACAGCGACGCCTATGAGGCGGTTCGCGCCACTCTGACCGAGGCAGCGGGGAAGCTCTCCGCTGCCAGGGGCACCATCTCGTCAGCCGTGCCCGGCATGGCCTTCGGTCCCATCGGCGCCTTCATCCCGCCGGTGCTGAACTCGGTCGGCGTGGTCGTCGAGGGAGCAGCCGGATTCGTCGGCACGGTCTCGCAGCGCACCGCTGACGGCGTGACGAAGGCCGTCGAGGGGTTCCGAACGGTCGACGAGGCCGGACGCTCCGACCTCGAGCGCATCGCGGCGGAGGGCTGAGATGCCCACGGCCGTGCTCCCGGAGGCCGACAGCGCCGCCTCCGCTCTCGCATCGGGCAGCTGGAGCAGCCAGCTCCCCGCCGGCGGGTCCGGCGGGAACGACTGCGGCGGTGGCCTGAGCGGCTTCGCCTCGGAGATCATGCAGTTCGTCCGCCCGCTCGAGCAGCTCCTGGAGCAGGTCACGGGCGACCCGGCCGGCCTCTACCAGGCCTCGCACGCGTGGGAGACCTACGCCGGCGACGTGCAGTCGACCTCGGAGCTGTACCAGCGTGCACTGACCCAGATCAGCGGTCACGTGCAGGGCATCACGGCGGCCGTCGTGGAGGGCGCGCTGGGCGTGATGTCCGCCGCCACGCACTCGATCGCCGACTGGTCGAAGGTCATGAGCCAGGCCCTGCAGCTCTGCGTCAGAGCGGTCGAGATCATGCGCTCGCTCGTGTGCGCCGGCTTCGAGCTGCTGTCGACGATCGGCGGAGGCATCAAGGACTTCCTGTTCGGCAGCTGGCCGTGGGAGCTCGACAAGAAGGCGCAGGTGATCAGGGAGTTCGCCGACAACTGCGCCGAGGTGGTCGCCGAGGCGACCTCGAACGTCGACCGCGCACTGCAGGCCCTCCGGGAGATGCTGCGCCTCGCGACGGATCTCTACCGCGCGATCATCCCGTTCCATCAGCGCATCGAGGATCTCCTCGGCGAGCTGCTCGACCGCTTCCCCCCTGGACAGCTCCTCGGTCCGCTCGGCGGCCTCCCCGGCGGCATCACCCCGGGGACGATGGGCGACACCTACAACCCCGGTCCGACGCCGTACGCCGGCTCCGATCACCGCTTCGTCGGCGAGTACGACCTCGGATACTCGCACCAGTTCGACCTCGGCCCGACCGACATGACCACCGAGCAGCTCAACCAGATGCTCGCGCAGGAGTTCGGCCACGTCTTCCTCCCCTCCCGCGAGGGCGACAACTCGCAGCTCAACATGCAGCTCACGGGCGAGGGGCAGACGATCAAGACCTCGCTGTTCGGCATGGGCATTCCCGGCGTCACGGCGGGCGACATCGTCGTGCAGCAGGTGACGGACGACGGCTTCGTGATCGCCGCGCAGCCAGGACACCCCGAGTACCCGGGCGAGGTGGCCTTCCGGCTGCGCAACGTCGACGGCCACGGGGTGTTCGAGGTCACGGGCGCCTACGACGAGACGATCCTCGACGGGATGGGCTTCTCCGGCAACACCAACCCGGCCTATGCGGGCATCGCCGATGTCAGCATCTGGTCCGACATGCAGTACCGACTCGAGGACATGATGCACTATGGCCGTTAAGCGCTGGCTCGCGGTCTCCGCCGTCGCCGCGAGCGTGATCGCTCTCGCCGGCTGCGCGATGGGAGGCGGGGGCGGTTCCGCCCAGGACGTTCCCCACGACGCGGCATCCGGCGGGCAGACGCTGGCCGAGATGAAGGACTCCCTCGGCGCGGTCCCCGGCCTGCTGGTCACGGATGTGGTCGGGGGCGAGCGCCCGAACGTGAAGGGCAACACCGGCTACGCCCTCTCGCTCGAGGTCGAGCCGGGGTACGCGGTGGCCGACGGTGCGGCCCTCGTCGACTTCGTCGTCGCCTCGGTATGGTCGGTCCGCGAAGGGTACATGCCGAACGCACGGATCGACATCCGGGTGCGCACGCCCGAGGCTGCGCCGTTCGACGTGGCCGCTGCGGCGGCGGACGCGGGCTGGACCTCGGCCGGGGCGACCACCCCGAGCACGTACAGCTCGGTCGCGATCGACCTCAGCGCCGACAAGGAGCAGGGCGAGCGCAATCTCGGGCGACTCGGATCGTGGCCGGGCGACGCACCGGATGCCGCGGCCGGCATCACCGTGAAGGAATAGAGAGGACGGGCATGGCCGACAACGGCTTCGACATCGATGAGGGGTTCGCCGCCGCGCGACGGCAGCTCGACGACATCAACCGACAGGCGCAGCAGAACCGCGAGCGGGCGAACGCCCTCGCCTCCGACGTCGACACGATCGTCGAGTCGGTGCGCAGCGGCCGCGGAGAGGTCGTGGTCCGCGCACGCGTCGGCGGGAAGCTCGCCGGGCTCGAGTTCGGTCCCTCCGCGGAGGACCTCGATCTGCCGTCACTCGCACGCATCACCCTCGAGACGATCGCTCAGGCGCAGCACAAGGCGATGACGGCACTCGCCGATCGCAGCGCCGAGCTGTTCGGCGAGGAGTCCGACATCGCCACGAGCATCCGCACGGATGCCGAGCGCGCCTACCCCGCACCCGGTGCAGGGAGCGCCGGCTCATGGACCTGAAGGTCGACCCGGAGCGCCTGAGCGAGGCTGCGGCGAGCGGAGCAGCCTCGGCCGCCGCGATCGTCGAGCTGCTCGACTCCCTCGCGGCATCCTCGCAGGATCTGCGGAGCCGCTGGGAGGGCGACGCCCAGTCGGCCTTCACGCGTCGATCCTCGGCGAACGACGCGCAGTGGCGCCTGCACGCGGCGACACTGCGGCTCGGTTCCGAGCGTGCCGCGAAGCTCGCCGCCGAGTACCAGCAGGCCGACATCGACGGTGCACGGGCGGTCATCGGCCTCTGAGCA
>JAZBLS010000191.1:0-5566 GCA_037033365.1 Actinomycetota bacterium
GCGCCGCCGCTTCCTCCCGGGTACGGAGCACCGCAGGCCCCGACTCCCGGCTACGCGCCGCCCCAGGCTCCGGGCTATGCGGCCCCGCAGGCGCCGGCTCCTGGGTACGCCCCGCCCCAGGCCCCCGGCTATGCAGCTCCGCCGGCACCCGGCTACGCACCGCCGGCACCCGGCTACGCGCCGCCGCAGGGCTATCCCACGCCTGGCTACCCGGTCTCGATGGTCCCCGCCACGCCTCCGCGCGGCCTCCTGCCGTGGGCACTGGGTCTCCTGATCGTGATCCCCTTCCCGTTCCTCGGCGGGCTGGCATCCGGCATCGCGATGGCCACGAGCGGCGGCGCGTCGCGCCGTGCCGGGGGAGTCGCGCGCGAGAACGCCCGCAACGCCCTGAACTGGGGTCTGACGTACCTGCTGGTCTCGACCGTGCTGCTCGTCTCGCACTTCGTCCTGCTGTTCGCGCTGGCGGGAGGCCGTGGCGTCTCCGGATTCTTCCCGCTCGGCATCCCGATCACGATCTACTTCGCGCTCTCGCTGCTGCACCTGGTGCTGGTGATCATCGGGATGGTCCGCGCCTCGGCGGGCAAGGTCATGCGCGTGCCGTTCGCGATCCCGTACCTCCGCGCCTGATGGTCACGATCCCGGTCGAGCTCCCGGCGGGGCCGGTCGACGTCTCCGCCGACTGGGCGCAGGGGGAGAACGGCGACACGGTGCTCATCGCTCACGGCGCAGGGACCGGCAAGGACCATCCGTTCCTCACGGGCTACGCCGAGGCGCTGCACGCCCTCGGATACTCCGCACTGCGCTTCAACTTCCCGTACGTCGAGCAAGGGCGACGGATGCCGGGGCCGGCCGCGCATGCGATCGCGACGTGGCGGGCGGTGGTGGCGTTCGCGCGGGAGCAGGACCCTGCCGCCCGGGTCTGGGCGACCGGCAAGTCGTACGGCGGGCGCATGGCGTCGATGGCCGTCGCCGAGGGGCTCGAGGTCGACGGCCTCGCCTACCTCGGCTATCCGCTGCATGCGCCGGGGAAGCCGGAGAAGCCGCGAGCCGAGCACCTCCCCGCGATCGTCGTCCCGCAGCTGTTCGTCGAGGGCACGAACGACCCGTTCATCCAGCCGATCTCGCAGTTCGAGGACGTCGTCGCGACCTGCAGGGACGCACGGGTGGTCTGGGTCGAGGGTGGCGGGCACACGTTCGAGATCAAGGGACGGAAGCGCCCGGCATCCGACATCGGGGCGTCACTGGCGTCGTTCGTCGACGAGTTCGCGCGGTCCTGACACGATGGTGCCGTGACTCTCGAACGCATCGCGGTGATCTCCGACGTGCACGGCAACCTGACCGCGCTCGACGCGGTGCTCGCCGACATCGAGCGCCGCGGCATCCGGCGCATCATCAATCTCGGCGACACGGCGGGCAAGGGTCCGCGCGGAGACGAGGCGGTGCGACGCTGCCGCGAGGCCTGCGAGGTGAACGTCCGCGGGAACTGGGACGACTTCCTCCCCGGCATCCCCGACGACGGCCTGCCGGAGATACGCTGGTGGCGCGACGAGCTCTCGGAATCGAGTCGGGCATGGCTCGTCGGGCTCCCGCTGAGCGTGGACCTCGAACTCAGCGGGCGGCGGATCCGGCTGTTCCATGCCTCCGCCGAGAGCCCGCACGTGCGCGTCCACTTCCACCACACGGACGAGCAGTTCGCGGCGATGTTCCAGAACACGGCGATGACGGGCGACGGGCCGACGCCCGACGTCGTCGGCTACGCGGACATCCACGACGCGTACATCGAGACGACCGGCGGACGGACCCTGTTCAACGTCGGCAGCGTCGGGAATCCGCTCGACACCCCGGTGCCGTCCTACGCGATCCTCGAGGGCGGGGACTCAACGAGGGATCCGTACGGCATCCAGCTCGTCCGCGTGCCGTACGACATCGAGGCGGAGATCGCGGTGGCGGATGCCCTCGGGATGCCGACGGCCGACGTCTGGGCCGTCGAGCTCCGCACCGCGGTGTACCGCGGCCGGCAGGTCTGACACCCCCGACCGCGGTCGGACCTCAGGACTGGACGCGGGCGATCCAGGCCTCGACCTCGTCGGCGGTGCGGGGGATGCCGGCGGAGAGGTTCACCGGGCCGTCCTCCGTCATGAGGATGTCGTCCTCGATGCGCACGCCGATGCCGCGGTACTCCGCCGGGACCGTGAGGTCGTCGATCTGGAAGTACAGGCCGGGCTCGATCGTGAAGACCATGCCGGGGGCGAGGATGCCGTCGTAGTACATCTCGCGGCGCGCCTGGGCGCAGTCGTGCACGTCGATGCCGAGGTGGTGCGATGTGCCGTGCACCATGTAGCGGCGGTGTTGGCCACCGGCATCCGCGTCGAGTGCCTCCTCGGCGGTGACGGGGATCAGGCCCCATTCGGCGACGCGTGCCGCGATGACCTTCATGGCCGCTTCGTGCACCTCGCGGAACCGGACGCCGATCCGGGCGGCCGCGAACGCGGCGTCCGCGGCCTCGCGCACCGTCTCGTAGACGCGTCGCTGCACCTCGGTGAAGGTGCCGGAGACGGGGAGGGTGCGCGTGATGTCGGCGGTGTAGAGGCTGTCGGCCTCGACACCCGCGTCCACGAGGATCAGGTCGCCGGGCACGACCGTGCCGTCGTTGCGGGTCCAGTGCAGGTAGCACGCGTGCGGTCCGGAGGCCGCGATCGTGTCGTAGCCCTCGCCGTTGCCGTCCTCTCGCGCACGGCGGTGGAAGACGCCCTCGACCACGCGCTCGCCGCGCGCGTGCGCGACGGCGTCGGGGAGCGAGCGGATGATGTCGTCGAACCCCTGCGCGGTGATGTCGACGGCGTGGCGCATCTCGGCGATCTCGAACTCGTCCTTGATGAGGCGGAGCTCGGACACGACGCGGGTCAGGTCGTCGTCCTCGTCGAGGACGAGCTCGCCGTCGACGGCCGCGAAGCCGTCGAGGTGCGCGGTCGTGATCGCGAGGTCGGCCGCGACGCCGGCGAGGGACGGACGCGGCCCGATCCAGAACTCGCCGACCGTCGCGTCCGCGTAGAACTCGGTCGTCGTGCGATCGGCGCGCTCGCGGAAGTACAGGATGATGTCGTGGCCGTCCTCGGCGGGATCGAACACGAGGATGGAGTCGGGCTCCGAGTCCGCAGCCCATCCGGTCAGGTGCGCGAACGCCGAGTGCGCGCGGAACGGGTAGTCGGTGTCGTTGCTGCGCTGCTTGAGGGAGCCGGCGGGGATCACGAGACGCTTGCCGGGGAACGCGGCGGAGACCTTCGCACGGCGGGCGGCGGCGAACTCGGCCTGAGCGCGCGGAGCGGGGATCGACTCAGGGCGCTCGGCCCAGCCGGTGGAGATCGTGTCGAGGAAGCCCTTCGGGAAGGGCTGCTTCCGGTTCGTCGTGCTGTTCTCGACGGGTGCCTCGACGCTGGGCTCTGCGATCGTGTCGCGTTCTGCGGTGCTCATCCGTCCAGTCTGTCACCTGCGCGACAGTGGCGGGATGTCAGCCGGCGGGCTCGAGCTGCACCACGAGGCCGCGGTGGTCGCTGCCGCCGGCCTCGTCGATCACGACGGAGCCGGTCGGCGTCCAGTTCTGAGATGCCATGACGTGGTCGATCGGCGTGCTGAGGAGCGCCGGGAGCGAACTCGGCCACGTGCCGCTGTAGCCGTTGCCCGTGCGGGAGGCCACGTCGCGGCAATATCCCATGTCGCCTCCCGCGACGCCCAGGCGGGCCATGTGGTCGACGGTCGCGTTGAAGTCGCCGGCGAGGATGAAGTTCCCCTCAGGGCACTGGTCGGCGATCCAACGCAGATCCTCCCGCCACTGCTCCATCTCGTCCTTGCGCGGGGCGACGGCGTGCACCGCGACGATCGTGGGACCCGCACCGCTCACCGGCATGAGCACGGCGCTCGGCACCGATCCGGTGTTGCTCGTGCCGTCCTCCGACGACTCGATCACGGCGTATTCCCCGAGCTCGGGGGAGACGAGCACCGTCGTGTGCCACGACTTCGGACCGTCGACGACATCAGGCTTGAACTGCACGTGGTGCACCCACATCGGGTGTCCCTGTTCTCGGAGCATCACGGCGATCTGCTCACCGACCTCTTCGGTCGTCTCCGGCAGCGCCACGATGTCGGCACCCTGGTCGAGGATCTGCTGGGCGATCTGCTCTGCGGAGACGACGTCGCCCGCGGTGTTCCAGGTGAGGACGCGCACGCTGGTGTCCGTCGCGGCCGGCAGCGAATCGGAACCGAAGCCGCGCATGGCGCCGATCGCGCCGGAGGCGCCGGCACCGAGCAGGGCGACGATCAGCACGGATGCCGCGAACCCGCGGAGCGGCCGGGCGAGAAGCAGCAGCAGGGCGACCGCGGCGATCACGAGGAAGGCGGCGAGGACGACGCCGCGCGCGGCGACGATCTGCGCGATCGGCCAGGTCTGCTCGAGGCCGAAGAACTGCGGCCACACGACGATCGCCGTCGCGATCGCCAGCAGCACGGTGAACAGGATCCCCAGTAGTCGAAGCATCCCGTCCAGCCTAGGAGTCGTCTCTGTGAAGACCCTGCCGCGGCCGCGCGCGTCCGGAGTCGTCGGTCGTGGGTACGCTCGGAGGATGGCCGTCGCTCCCTCTCACCGCTTCGCGGGTCCCTCCGACCTGCACATGCACTCGAACCACTCCGACGGCACGCAGTCGCCGGCCGAGGTCGTCCGCGCGGCCCATGAGCACGGCATCCGCACTCTCGCGCTCACCGACCACGACCGCACGACAGGGTGGGACGAGGCCGCGAGAGAGACCGCGGCGCTCGGGATGACGTTCCTCCCGGGCATGGAGCTCTCGGCGAAGCACGAATGGCGGAGCGTGCACGTGCTCGGCTACCTGTTCGATCCGACGGATGCCGCGCTGCGCGCCGAGACGGACCGCATCCGCGAGGACCGCATCGGGCGCGCCGAGAGGATCGTGCGCAACATCGGCCGCGACTACGACCTCCGGTGGGAGGACGTGCTCGAGCAGACGACGCTGGACGCGACGGTCGGACGCCCGCACATCGCCGACGCGCTCGTCGCGCGCGGCATCGTGCGCGATCGTTCGGCGGCCTTCGACGGCATCCTGCACCCCCGCGAGGGCTACTACGAGCCCCATTACGCGCCGGACCCGCTGACCGCTGTGCGGCTGATCACGGATGCCGGAGGCGTCGCGATCATCGCGCACCCCGTGACCGCCGGGCGCGACCGCATGATGCCCGTGGCCTTCATCGAACGGCTCATCGCCGCGGGGCTCGGCGGCTTCGAGATCGACCACCGCGAGAACACCGAGGTGGGCAAGCGCACGCTGCGGGCCATCGCCGGGGAGCACCACCTGATCACCACGGGGTCGAGCGATTACCACGGCAGCGGCAAGCCGAACGTGCCGGGGGAGAACACGACGTCCGACGAGATGGTCGCCCGCCTCATCGAGCGGGCGACGGGTACCTCACCCCGCTACCCCTGACCCCTCGCGCTGCCCGCTGGCATCCCGCTACCCCTGACCCCTCGCCCCGCCCTCTGGCATCCCGACGCCCCATC
>JAZBLS010000192.1:0-5549 GCA_037033365.1 Actinomycetota bacterium
CATGCCGAGGTGGAGGCCCGCGACGCCTCGGCGCTCGAGCTCGGTGAACAGGGTCTGGATCAGCTCCCGACCGAGCCCCTGCCCCTGCGTCTCAGGCAGCAGGTCGATGTGCAGGTGCGCGGGGTACTCGGCCGCATGGGGGTTGGTGCCCGGCGCCTGGGCGTAGCCGTGCGCGATCATCCGGTCCTCGCGGGTCGTCACCTCGGGCGGCAGCGGATAGCGCTCGGCGAGCGGCGGCCACCACTCGTCGCGGAACCAGGTGGCGAACGCCTCCGTGTCGTCGGTTGCGACGATGTAGCCGATCACACGCTCGTCGTCGGCCTCGACGACCCAGGCGAGGTCCGGATGCCGTTCGACGTAGGGCACCGCGAAGAGGTCGCCCCAGAGGGAGTCGTCCGACAGGATGCCGGTGGCGTCCGCCCCGGCATCCGCGGTGCGCGTGCAGACGTCGTACAGCGCGGCGCGGTCGGATGGTCGATACGGACGGATGCGGGACACAGCAGCTCCTCGTCGAGATGGGGTGTCGTCAGCCTATCGGCGGTTCTGCACTCGGCGAGCTCACACCCGGGGGTCCTGCACCCGGCGACGTCGCACGCGGCGTCGTCCGCACCCAGGGCAGCAGCCAGGCGGCGAGAAGCAGCACCACCCCGGCGCCCACGAGCGCACCGCCGAGTGTGTCGGTGGCCCAGTGGACCGAGAGGAAGGTGCGGGACAGCGCCATGGCGACGATCCAGGCGGCCCCGACCAGCGCGACCCACACGCGGGGGAAGAGCAGGTATGCCACGAGGGCGATCGTCGCGGCGTTCGCCGTATGCCCCGATGGGAATGAGCCGAAGTCGCTCGTGACGATCATGTCCTCAGGGCGCGCTCGGCCGAAGATGTTCTTGAGGATCTGCACCGCGAGGGCGCTGGCGATGAACGAGACCGCGGCGAACACGGCCGAGCGCCATCGTCTGGCCAGCAGCAGCGCGACGATCACGAGCACCGGGACGAGGTAGACCGCGACCCAGCCGCCCCCGACGTGATCCATCGCGATCGCGAAGGTCAGCATCCAGTCGGCGCGGTGTCGGACGATCGTCTCGTCCCACCAGCGGTCGAACCCCGGCGGCTCGGTGTACCCGAACACGATCGCCGCCCCGAGGAGGGTCGCGGCCGTCAGCAGCCCGATCCCCCACCACAATGCCGTCCGCGTTCTCATCGCACCATTCTGCCGGGACGAGCCTGGTGATTCAGGGAGTGAGCATTCCGACGCTCCGGGGCCGAACGATCAGCCAGAGGGCCAGCACGCCGATGGCGGCGCATCCGACCATCACCGACGCCATGGTCGTGGCGGTGATCCCCGCGCCCTGCGAGACCCAGCCGACGACGGGCGAGATGAGTCCGGCGACGCCGAAGTTCGTGGCGCCGAGGATGGATGCCGCGGTCCCCGCCGCCTTGCCGTGACGGTCGAGAGCGAGCACCTGCACGTTCGGGAAGGTGAATCCGCACGCCGTCATGAAGAGGAACAGCGGGACCACGGTTCCCCAGAGGCCGAGGCCCATCTGGTCGGTCACGATGATCGCGACGCCCGCGAGCAGCAAGACGCCGGTGGACCAGGCCATGACCCACTGCGGCCCGAAGCGGGCGGCCAGACGCGACGCCGTCTGCACACCCGCGACGACGCCGAGGGAGTTGACCGCGAACAGCACACCGTACTGCTGCGCGTCGAGTCCGTGGGTCTGCTGGAAGAGGAATGGCGAGGCCGAGAGGTACGAGAAGAGCCCCGAGAACGTCATGCCGCCGATGACGAGCACGCCGATGAAGACGCGGTCGGAGAAGACCGAGCGGTACCGCTGCAGCACGGTCGCTCCGCCGCGCTCCTTGCGCCGCGCCGCCGGAAGGGTCTCGGGGATGAAGGCGACGGTCGACACCAGCATCACGACGCCGTACAGCGCGAGCGCGATGAAGATCCCCTGCCAGGGCATGAGCGTGAGCATCCACGAGCCGATCAGCGGTGCGACCACGGGCGCCACGCCCGACACGAGGGCCAGACGCGACAGCATCACGACGAGGCGTCGCCCGCCGAACAGGTCGCGGACGATCGCCATCGCGACCACCCCGCCGGCCGCGGCACCGACGCCCATGAGCACGCGCGCGCCGCTGAGCAGCGGCAGCGTGGGCGCGTAGGCGGCGGCGAGGCTCGCCAGCACGTGCAGCGCAGTGACCGCGATCAGCGGAAGACGTCGTCCGACCTTGTCGCTCAGCGGACCGACGACGAGCTGACCGAGCGCGAAGCCGATCATCGTGCCGGTCAGGGTCAGCTGGATGGCCGCGGCAGACGTGTCGAAGTCGCGCTCAAGCACCGGGAACGCAGGCAGGTACAGGTCGATCGTGAACGGCCCGAGGGCGGTGAGCGCGCCGAGGAGCACGATGTAGAGCGCGCGGCGTCCGTTCGAGATCGAGTCGCCGGGGTGCAGCATGATCGGCGCGGTCGCCGGGTTCGATCCGAGCGTGCGGATCGCTCCGGTCGCCGACGGGATGCGGATGCTGCCGGTCGCCGTCCGCTCGGGTGCGGGGGTCGTCGGGATGGAGTCAGTGCGTGGAGCGTCGGGCACGACGGTCCTTCCGGAGTTCAGGGTGGGGAGATGGTCGAATCGATTCGAACCGAATCACCCATGCTACCGCGCCCGGAGGCACTACCCCGTCCGCCCGCCCGAACTGCCGTGCAACCGCCCGCCCAACTGCCGTGCGCCCCGGCTGTCCCGCCTGCCGGATGGATGCTCAGATGACGGATGGATGCCGGATCGGCGAATCTCAGCATCCGCCCGTCATCTGAGCATCCACGGCGCAGGGCACGCAGACGGAGACGGGTGCCGAGGATCAGCGTGCGATGCGCGCGAGGCCCCGCTCGAGGTCGGCGATGAGATCCGCGACGTCCTCGATGCCCACCGAGAGCCGGACGACGTTCTCCGGCACCGCGAGCGCCGTGCCGCGCACGGACGCGTGCGTCATGTCCGGCGGGTAGCCGATCAGCGACTCGACTCCGCCGAGCGACTCCGCGAGCTGGAAGAGTTCGGTCGACTCCGCGAACGCCTTCGCGGCCGCTCCCCCGCCGGCGAGGCCGAGGGAGAGCATCCCGCCGAATCCGCTCATCTGGCGGGCGGCGACGTCGTGACCGGGGTGCGAGGCCAGGCCCGGGTAGTAGACAGTCTCGAACTCGGGGCGACCCTGCGCCCACTCGGCGATCGCCTGGGCGTTCGCCGAGTGCTGGCGCACACGCACCGCGAGAGTCTTGATGCCGCGCGTGGTGAGCCACGCGTCGAGAGGGGCCGACACCGCGCCGACCGCGAACTGCTGGAACTTGATCTGCTCGAAGAAGCGGTCGTCGCCGAAGACGATCGCCCCGCCGAGGACGTCGGAGTGACCGCCGAGGTACTTGGTGGTCGAGTGCACGACGAGGTCGGCGCCGAGCGCGAGCGGCTGCTGCAGCGCCGGCGAGGCGAACGTGTTGTCGACGACGGCGATCGCGCCCGCCGCGTGCGCGACCTCGGCCACCAGGGCGATGTCGACGATCTTGAGCAGCGGGTTGCTCGGCGTCTCGATCCAGACGATCTTCGTCTCGGGTCGGATCGCCGCGCGCACCTCCTCGACGTCCGACAGCTCGACCGTCGTGGTCTCGATGCCCCATGCGGCATGCACCTTGGACAGCAGGCGATAGGTGCCGCCGTAGACGTCGTTGCCGAGCACGACGTGATCGCCGGGCTTCAGGATGCCGCGGAGCAGCGCGTCCTCGGCGGCGAGGCCGGACGCGAATGACAGCGCGCTGGCGCCGCCCTCGAGGGCCGCGAGCTGGGTCTCGAGCGAGGTCCGGGTGGGGTTTCCCGCCCGGTTGTACTCGTAGCCGTCGCGGAAACCGCCGATGCCGTCCTGGACATGGGTGGAGGCCTGGTAGATCGGCGGGATGATCGACCCCGTCGTCGGGTCAGGCGCCTGGCCTGCGTGAATGGCTCGGGTGGCGAAGGCGTGATCGGACATGCTTCTCAGCCTACGTCGGGCCATACACCGGCATCCCATCCGTTACGCCCGGCGTCGGTGCGCCAGTGCGCCGGACGTCACGGCTCTCAGCGCGAGATGTGCGCGAGCAGGTCCTGCCGGGTGAGCACGGTGTGGGGCTTCCCGCCCTCGGTGACGAGCAGCGCATCGGCATCCGCGAGAGCGGTGCGTGCCTGCGCGATCGGCGCGTGGATGCCGATGAGCGGCAGTCTCGCGCCGACATGGACCCCCACGGCGTCCGTCGGCTTCGCGTCGCCGCGGAAGAGCAGGTCGAGCAGACCCTTCTCGTCGACGGTTCCGACGACCTCGCCCATCATGACGGGCGGCTCGGCGCTGAGGACCACGAGCTGAGACACCTCGTACTCGGTCATCATGCCGATCGCCTCGAGCACCGTGTCGGTCGGGTGCGCGTGCACGAGATCCGGGATGCTCTCACCCTGGCGGCCCGTGCGGGTCGCCAGCACGTCGGCCACGGTCTCCCCGTCCTCGACGTCGCTGAACCCGTAGGAGCGCATCCATCCGTCGTTGAAGATCTTGCCGAGGTACCCGCGGCCGCCGTCGGGAAGGAGCACGACCATCACGGCATCCGCCGGGAGCTCCCGGGCCACGCGCAGCGCGCCGACCACCGCCATGCCGCTGGATCCTCCGACGAGGATGCCCTCCTCGCGGGCCAGTCGCCGCGTCATCGCGAACGACTCGGCGTCGCTCACCGCCACGATCTCGTGGGGCACGCTGGGGTCGTACGAGCCCGGCCAGATGTCCTCGCCCACACCCTCGACGAGGTACGGGCGGCCCGTCCCTCCACTGTAGACGCTGCCCTCGGGGTCGACCCCGATGATGCGCACGCGCTCCTCGGAGACCTCACGGAGGAAGCGCCCCGTTCCCGTGATGGTGCCGCCGGTGCCGACTCCCGCGACGAAGTGCGTCACGGTGCCGTCGGTGTCGCGCCAGATCTCGGGACCCGTGGTCTCGTAGTGGCTGCGGGGCCCGTTGGGATTCTCGTACTGATTCGGCTTGTACGCACCGGGGATCTCACGGGCGAGCCGGTCGCTCACGCTGTAGTACGACTCCGGGCTGTCCGGCGCGACCGAGGTGGGGGTCACGACGACCTCGGCGCCGTAGGCGCGCAGCACGTCGATCTTGTCCTCACCCACCTTGTCGGGCACGACGAAGACACAGTTGTAACCGCGCTGCTGGGCGACCAGCGCGAGGCCGACGCCCGTGTTGCCGCTGGTCGGCTCGACTATCGTGCCACCGGGGGCCAGATCGCCCGCCGCCTCCGCAGCATCGATGATGCGCGAGGCGATGCGGTCCTTCGACGAGCCGCCGGGGTTCAGGTACTCGAGCTTCACGAGGACCGTGCACGCGACGCCCTCGACGACGTGGTTGAGCTTCACGAGGGGCGTGTCGCCGACGAGGTCGACGATCGAGTCTGCGTACTTCATGTCTTCAGGGTAGATGCCAGAACGCCGCGACCGGGGGCGTGTTGCACCCGGGCGCGGCGCCCAGGATGGGTC
>JAZBLS010000193.1:0-5495 GCA_037033365.1 Actinomycetota bacterium
CGTCGCTTCCCACCCCCTCGTCACCCGGCTTCGTCGACTCCGGCGACCCGCGCTGGATGAACCAGATGGTGGCCGCGATGAAGAGGAAGAACTGGAGGAACTCCGACTGCCAGTTCTCGGCCACGTCCACGAGGAAGTCGGAGGAGGAGACGAACTCCCCGAACCCGATGGGCGGCCTGCCGTGGTCGGTGAGCTCGGAGTTGTTGCGGATGAACCCCGCGACCGACTGCCCCGCCAACGCCAGCACGAACAGCGCGAGGAAGAAGAGGCTGAGTCCGTTGTCCCTGAGTGCCCTGAGCATGATCAGCGTCCCGTCAGCGGGGTGATGATCATCACGAGCAGCCCGGCCGCGATGATCGCAGCCCACGCCCAGAACATCGCTCGCATCCCCCGGGTGTCCTTCTCCTGGCGCGTCCTATCGCGCCGTCTCATGCTCTGCTCGCTCATGGAGCTCTCCCGTCGATCTGCCCTTCACCCTGGCCTCGAGGCTGCACGGCCAGCAGGGGCCTGACGCGAGCGCTCGACCTTGTCAATCCCCCTCAGCGACTGCGCAAGCGGGCTTAGTCTCTCTGCATCACCGACGGCGAGACGAGGCATCATCATGACCACCGCACGAGAGATCATGACGCCGAGCCCCCGGTGCATAGGGGTCAACGACTCGCTGCGCATCGCGGCGACCCTGATGTCGAACCTCGACGTCGGCGCGCTGCCGATCTGCGGAGAGGACAGCCGGCTCAAGGGCATGCTCACGGATCGCGACATCGTCGTGGGCGCCGTCGCGATGGGTCTGGATCCCGAGACGACGCCGGCCGGCGCGCTCGCGAAGGGGAAGCCGGTGACCGTCGACTCGGAAGATGACGTGCAGGTCGTGCTCGACCGCATGCAGGAGCACAAGGTGCGTCGACTGCCGGTGATCGAAGACCATGCCCTCGTGGGCATCGTGAGCCAGGCGGACATCGCCCTGACCATGTCTGCGGTCAACACGGGCCGAACGGTCGAGAGCATCTCGAAGTGAGCGCGGTGGAGAAGGAGCTCGAGCGGCTCAGCGATGTCGCCCGCGAGCGCGGTCTGCGCATCTGCGTCGTGGAGTCTCTGACATCGGGCAAGCTCGCGAGCACGATCGGCGCCGCCGGGGGTGCCGGCGAATGGTTCGCTGGCGGGATCGTCGCGTACCTGATCGATGTCAAGGAGAGCGTGCTCGGTCTGACGCCCGGCACTGACCCGTGTTCCGCGACCTGCGCCGAGCAGCTCGCGGAGGGCGCACGGCGACTGTTCGACGCGGACCTCTGCGTCTCGACGACGGGGGTCGGCGGCCCCGGCTCCGAGAACGGCCATCCGCCGGGGACCGTCTACATCGGATGGTCGTCGAGCGAGGGCGTCGGGAACAGGATGCTGGCACTCACGGGCGAGCCGCCGGAGATCCTCGACGAGACCGTCGACGTCGCCACGCGGCTCCTCGCGTTCCACGCGGAGAGTCTGCACCGCGCCGGCCCACGACGGACCGGCACGGCGGGCTGAGATCCGCCGCGCGTCAGCGACCGGGGACGAGCCCGATGCGCAACGGCGCGTCGCGAGCGGATGCTGCGGCGAGCGCCTCGTCGATCGCCGCGAGCTGGCGCACCTCCCCCACGGCGTCCGCGAACGGGTAGGCGCGACCGCGCCCTGCGAGGAAGGCGACGGCCTCGCCGAGCTCGGAGGCCGTGTAGTTGTGCACCCCGGTCACCGTGAGGAGCCGTCTCACGACCGCCTCGGCGTCCAGCGGCACGGGGTCGGCAGGGAGCACGCTGCCGACCAGCACCACCGTTCCGCCCGTGGCGACGCCGGCGATGGCGTCGGCGACGGCATGGCCCGACGCCTCGATCACGACATCCGGCTCACGGTCGAGAGTGGCAGCGCCGAACCGACCGGCGAGCGCGAGGCGGGCGGGGTCGGGGTCCCGCACCTCGACAGAGGCTCCGTGCTCGACCGCGATCGCCGCCGCTGTGAGCCCCACGAGCCCCGCTCCGTGGATCCGCACGGCCGCGCCGTCGAGGTCATGATCGCGGGTGGCACGAGCGACCGCCGCCCAGGCGGTCGCGGTCGCGCACGACGCGGGAGCGAGGACGGATGCCGGCAGCGACTCCGGCACGCGGACGATCGCGGTGCCCGCGCGGACCTGCACGTGGCTGCCGAAGGCGCCCGTGAGGTCGCCGTGCAGGCCGATGCGGTCGTGGCCGTACGTGCCGAGCGCACGGCACTTCTGCGAGAGCCCGTTGACGCAGCGATCGCAGGACCCGCACGACACCGTGACAGACCACACGACGCGGTCGCCGATCCGCAGCGGGTCGCCGTCGATCGCGGTGGCCCCGGCGTCTCCCGTGGCGATCACGCGTCCGACGCTCTCATGTCCGAGCACGAGCGGCGCGGGGGCCGTGCGTCGTCCCTGCACCGTGTGGACGTCCGAGCCGCAGATCGTGGACATCTCGACCGCGACCAGCACGTCGTGGTCACCCAGAGCGACGCCCGGGACCGCGATCATCTCGTGCGGGTGCCCCTCGCCGATCCAGACCATCGCAGTGGCGGCCGGTCGCAGGGTGACGTCGCGGCGATGGCCGGGAGGACGGGTGAGCAGGGTGCCCATGTGGTCCGTCAGACAGGGTCGGCGCTGGGGAGCAGGATCTGCCCCGCAGAGGCGCACGGGCCGACGTGGAAGTTCATGGGAGCCTCTCGTGGACAGCGGGCAGCGACGATCAGCAGCCACTCTGACATCAGGCGGTTCGAGTCGTACGCAGGTCGCGCAAGAGTTCAGGGTCCGTTCACCTGGTCGGCTCTCCGGGCGGGCACACGAGAAGAGGTGCCTGAGGGTCTCGGTTGCCTGAGGGTCTCGGCGGAAGCGGTGTTCCCTCACCTAAGGAGAGAAGCCGATCGCGAGCGCGATTGGGGATCAGATTCCAAAGAATCGCGCTCGCGATCACAGCGCTGGGGATGCGCTATTTCTGGGGTATACCCAATGTAGGCGGGTGACTAGACCGCAGAACACGGTCTAAGGTCGAGATCTTGCCTAGACTTTCGTCTAACTTGCGGCGTTTCGCCCGCCGTATCAGGCGCGGGCGATGGGCAGACGGGCGGAGACGACCCAGCGGCCGTCGGCTTCGCCGGCGTCGAATTCACCGCTCGCGCCGAGGACGCGCTCGGCCATGCGGCCGATGCCCGTGCGGCTGGAGGACAGCTCGCGGCGAGGCGTCTCCGAGAGCGGGCTGCTGACGGTGAGAGCTGCGGACTCGTCAGTGACGTCGAGTCCGATTCCGATCTCGCCTCGGCCCGCGTACTTGAGAGCGTTGGTGGCCGATTCGCGCATGATGCGCGCGAGGATGATCTCCGCGGCCCGCGGGATCCGCTCGTCGGTGGGATCGCCGTCGCGTCGGACGGTGTGACCGGCGGACTCGAATTCCTCCGCGGCCTCGTCGATCGATGCGGCGAGGTCGCCGGCCGGCATACCCGCCGAGCGGGGGCCGTCGTCGGCGAGATCGATGACGAAGCGGAGGTCTGTCATTGCCTTGCGGGCGGCGATGCGAATCGCTTCCTGAGAAGCTTCGCTCGCCGTCTCGTCGTCGAGCATCTGCACGTGCAACGACACCACCGTGAGGTGGTGGGCGATGCTGTCGTGGAGCTCGCCGGCGATCCATCGTCGTTCGGCGAGCACTGCTTGACGTTCCTGCTCGGCCTTCTCGGCCAGCTGCACCTCCAGCGTGCGGCCTCGAGCGAAGGCGAGGCGCAGCGCGTATCCGACGGCGCCGGAGACGGCGGCCGCGATCAGGAAGATGGCGATGTTGAACGCGTCATCCACTCCGTCGCTGATGGCGACGAATGCGGATGCGAGCAGGAAGACTCCGGCGTAGCAGAGGACCAGTGAGGTCCATCCCAGTCGAACGACCAGGCCGGCCGCGAAAGCGACGACCAGGAGCGACTGGTTCTGAATGCCGGGGATGAAGGAGAGTGCGAACACCACGCCGAGGGCGTATGTCGCGATCAGTGGCGACCAGAGATACAGGGCGAGGACCGCAGTGGATGCGATACCGATCACCGCACTCAGCGGTTCCAGTCCCGGAGGGAGGAAGAGACCGATGATGTCGAAGAGAACGATCGTGCCGACGACCGCCAGGATGGCGATGCGTTCGATCGTGCTGAGCTTCTCGCCCTTGCTGAGCCGAGCGACATCAGATCTGTCGCTGCCTGAAAGACTTAAAGCCATGCTTCAGTATCTCCTATTCGCCAGTTATATTAACGATAGAAGCCGAAGAAGAGACCAACCTGGTTCCAGAAAGACATACGATTTCACCTCCTGAGTTGCACTTTTGTTTAGCGATGTATTCATCTTCTCGGTGATCTGCACGCCGCACATCTGTCTTAGGTCTAGACGTCAATAGCCAAAGGTCTAGACGTGCTCGGCCCCGATCTGCCACAGGTAGGCTCACTGCATGCCGGAAATCCGCGTCGTGATCGTCGATGACGATCCCCTTGTGCGCTCAGCGCTGTCCCACTTCGTGTCTCGCGACCCTGAGATCACCGTCGTGGCCGAGGCCGAGACCGGACTCGAGGGGATCGACACCGTCGAGCGCGAGCGCCCGGACGTCGTGATGATGGACGTGCAGATGCCCGAGATGAACGGCATCGAGGCGACGGCAGTGATCGCCGAGCGCTTCCCGGAGATCCGCGTGCTCGCGGTCACCACTCTCGACGGGAGCGACACCGTGCTCCCCATGCTCAGCGCCGGCGCATCCGGGTACATGCTGAAGGACTCCAGCGCCGCGAGCATCGTCGCCGCGGTGCGCGAGGTCTACAGCGGCGCGAGCTCGCTGTCTCCCCGCATCGCATCCCTGCTGATCAAGCACGTGCGCGACACGGAGCCCACGGGAGGCGACGGGTCCCTCGAGGAGCTGACCGAGCGCGAGCATGAGGTGCTGCAGCGTCTCGCCCAGGGAATGTCGAACGCCGAGATCGCGCGGACGCTCATCGTGTCCGAGGGCACGGTCAAGGCACACCTCGGCCGCATCATGTCCAAGTGGCACGTCCGCGACCGCGTGCAGATCCTCGTCACCGCCGCGCACGCCGGCCTCGTCGAGTTTCGCTGACGGCCTTCCTCGGCAGCAGTCGCTGGGCAGCACGGGCTGGGCAGCACCCGCTAGGCGGCGGTCGCTGGGCAGCACCCGCTAGGCGGCGGTCGCTGGGCGGCAGTCGCTGGGCAGCGACCGCTGGGCAGCAGTCGCTGGGCAGCACCCGCTGGGCAGCACCCGCTAGGCGGCAGTCGCTGGGCAGCACGCTAGGCGGCGTCCGCTGGGCAGGACCCCGGGATTCGGTATCCCGCGTCAGTGGCTCCTGTCGCGCTCCGATCGAGACTGTCGACCAGCCGGAAGCTCGTCGCACATGAGAGCGGTTCTCCCGTCATCCGGCTCGCGCGAGTGTGGGTGATGATCGCGCGCGGGCTGTGCGCTTTCTGTCGGGGAGGCTGAGGGTGG
>JAZBLS010000194.1:0-5488 GCA_037033365.1 Actinomycetota bacterium
CCAAGAACTCCCGCACGGCCGCGGCCATCGCGGTGACGCCGACCTCGATCGTCGGGTGGATCTCGGGCGCGAAGTACGGCGAGTGGTTCGTCGGGATATCGCTGTCGAGCGTGCCGGCGGCCATCGCGGCACGGAACTTCGCGGCATCCACCCCTCCCCAGAACCAGAACACGAGCGGCACCTCGGTGTCGCGGGCAAACCACGAGACGTCCTCGCTGCCGGTGAACATGCCGGGGTCGATGACGGATGCCTCGCCGAGCGCGCGCTGCAGGGCGGAGGTCACACGGGCCGTCGCGTCGGCGTCGTTGATCGTCGGGGGGAGGGTGTGATCGGTGCGGATCTCGGGCTCGCGCTCGGCGCCGGATGCCTGCGCCTCGGCGCGCACGATGCGCTCGACGCTCGCGAGAACCCTGTCGCGCATCTCGTCGTTCGGGTAGCGGAGACTGAGCTCGAGCTTGGCCTCGGCGGGGATGATGTTGTTCTTGAGCCCGGCGTGGATCGAGCCGACGGTCACGACCGCGACGTCGCGCGGGTCGACCTCACGCGACGCGATCGTCTGCAGGCGCATGACGGTCGCTGCGGCCATGACGATGGGATCGATCGTGGAGTGCGGGCGCGAGCCGTGACCGCCGCGGCCGTGCAGCGTGACGGTGAGCCCGTCGGATGCGGCCATCTGCGTCCCGGGGCGCACGCCGATCGTGCCGGCGGGCAGCGGGGTGACGTGCTGACCGAGCACGACATCGGGGTGCGGCACGAGGTCGCGCAGGCCGTCGTCGAGCATCGCCCTGGCGCCGGAACCGTACTCCTCGGCCGGCTGGATGAGCACGACGAGTGTGCCCGACCACTCGTCCTTCTCGGCGACGAGCTTCTCGACCGCGCCGATCATCGCGGTCACGTGCATGTCGTGGCCGCACGCGTGCATGACGGGCACGGAGTTCCCCGACGGGTCGATCCCGGTCGCGGTGCTCGCGTAGGAGAGGCCGGTGAGCTCGCCGACGGGCAGGGCGTCCATGTCGGCGCGTGCCCAGACGACGGGCCCCTTGGTTCCTGAGCCTGTCGAAGGATTCTCGAAGACGCCGACGACGCCGGTGACCCCGACGCCCTCGTGGACCTCGAGCCCGAGATCCCGGAGGTGCGCGGCGGCGATGCCGGCGGTGCGGGTCTCCTGGAACGACAGCTCCGGATGCTGGTGCAGGTCGATGTACAGCGCTTCGAGGTCGATCGTCATGGCCCGAGCCTATTTCGCCGACGCCCCATCTGGCCATCCACGCCCCATCGCAGCGACGCCGCCCAGGTGGGGCGTGGGCGCTCAGGTGGGGCGTCGGCGGAAAGGGGGAAGGGGGCGGGTCAGGAGCGGACGTGCGACTCCAGGGTCGGGCCGGGGCGGAGCACCTCGTTCACGATCGCCCGGATCGCGAACTCGCTCGCCTCGCCGAGGTCGAACACGTCGCGGTGCAGCAGCCACTGCAGCTGCAGACCGTCCATGACCGCCAGGATGCTGGCCGCGGCCGTCGCGATCGTGTCGGGTTCGGTCACGCCCTCCTGGGCGCAGAGTTCCTGGAACGCCTCGGTCACCTCGCGGCGGAGCGTCGTGTACCGATCCTCGAAGTACTCGCGACCGGGGTGGTTGTCTGTCACGGACTCGGACGACAGCACCGTGTACGCCTGCACGATGCCGGGCCGCGAGACGTTCGCGAAGGCCGTGCGCACGAGGTGCAGGAAGAGTTCGGGGCCGCCGGGGATGTGCTTCTCGGCGAGCTCGGCAACGTCGGCCTGATCGCGGTAGGCGAGCACCTCGAGCAGCAGCTTCTGCTTCGACCCGAAGTGGTGCAGAACTCCGGCATGCGTGATGCCCACCTGCTCGGCGACATCGGCGAGAGTGCCGTTGGTCGAGCCCTTGTTGCCGAAGATCTCGACGGCGGCCTTCAGGATCTGCTCGCGCTTCTCGCGCGTCGCCGGACGGACGTTCGGGGGCGCCACGGCATCCTTCGGCATGGTCCCTCCTCTCTCGCGCAGAACGCGCTTCGATCCTGCAGTGGATCGTAGTTGCAACTCTACTTACTGACGGGTAACCTCGCATCAGCTTACTTTCTCGCCAGTAAGTAAAAGGCCGGATGCCGCGGCATCCGGTGCACACAGCACAACGACCCGTGCCCAAGGAGAAGCAATGAAGCTCAGAAAGTCCCTCATCGCCGTCGCGGCGATCTCCGCCCTCAGCGTCTCGGTCCTCGCCGGATGCTCCGCGGGCGGTTCCGCGGACGGCGGCTCCGGCGGCGGCGCCGCCCTGACGATCGCCAAGCCCGACGGCGCGATCACCACCGAGTCGAACAACCCCTACGTGGGCGACTCGTCCGCCTCGAAGTACGGCTACGCGAAGGTCATCTTCGAGTCCCTCGCGCTCGTCAACCAGACCGGCGACCGCGGCGTGACGCCCTGGCTCGCCGAGAGCATCGAGTGGAACGACGATTACACCTCGCTCACGGTCGTGCCCCGCAAGGACATCACCTGGAGCGACGGCGAGCCCTTCACCGCCGACGACATCGTCTTCACCTACGAGCTCGTCTCGACCCCCGCGCTCGACACCGCCGGTCTGAAGTTCGAGGGCGCGACGGTCGAGGGAGACGCCGTCACGCTGAACTTCGGAGAGTCGAAGTACGTCAACCAGGCGCGCGTCCTGCACGTCCCGATCGTGCCGAAGCACATCTGGGAGAACATCGACGAGCCGGCCACCGACCCGATCAAGGGCGACGACCTCGTCGGAACCGGCCCCTACGCGCTCTCCAACTGGTCGACCGAGTCGGTCACGCTCGAGGCTCGCGACGACTACTGGGGCGGCGACCTGGCCGTGCCCGAGCTGCACTACGTCTCGTACGGCGACAACACGGCCCTCACCACTGCGCTCGCGCAGGGCGAGGCCGACTGGGCGCAGGCGTTCATCCCGCAGATCCAGGAGCAGTTCCTCGACGCCGATCCCGAGCACAACAAGTTCTTCGTGGCACCCACGACAGGCTCTGCGACGCTCTTCATGAACCTGCACGAGAAGCCGTTCGACGACGTGGCGTTCCGCCAGGCCCTCGCCTGGGTCATCGACCGCGACGCCTACGTCGACATCGCCCGCGAGGGTGCGAGCGAGCCGGTCTGGTCGGTGACCGGACTCTCGTCGATCCTCGAAGACGAGATCCAGCCCGAGTTCGAGGGCCAGGAGTACTCGGTCGACGCCGAGAAGGCACGCGACCTGCTCGAGAGCGCCGGATACACCTGGAAGGACGACGCGCTGATCGACCCCGACGGCACGCCCGTCTCGTTCACCCTCTCGGTTCCCTCGGGCTGGAGCGACTGGAACACCGCGCAGGAGCTCATCGCTGAGGATGTCACCGAGGCCATCGGCGCCGAGGTCAAGATCGACATGCCCGACTGGGGTGGCTGGGCAGGCCCCCGCGACGACGGCTCGTTCTCGGCCATCATCCACTGGCTCGAGGACAGCGGCACGGCATACGGCCTGTACACCTCGACGATGGACCCGCGCTGGATCTCGCCCGAGGGCATCGCAGGGTTCAACTTCGGACGCTTCGAAGACCCCGCTGCGACCGAGGCGCTGAACACCTACGCCAACGCCTCGTCGGATGACGAGCGCACCGCGGCGATCACGACGCTCGAGCAGATCTTCGTCGACCAGGTTCCGGCGATCCCGCTGGGCGCGCACCCGCTGCTCGGCGAGTACAACACCCGCAACTACGTCGGGTGGCCTTCGGAGGAGGACCCGTACGCCTCGGGCGACCCGACGCAGCAGAACATCGTGCAGATCCTCACGAAGCTGCAGCCCGCCGAGTGACACTTCGACAGGCTCAGTGACCCAAACAGTGGGTCCCTGAGCCTGTCGAAGGGCCTCGCTCGACGACGTGCGCCACTCCCGACGACGAAGGACACCCCATGCCAGACCCCCTGCTCAGCGTGCGCGACTTCTCCGTCGTGTACGACGTCGATCCCCCCGTCGAGGCGGTGCGCAACGTCTCCCTCGAACTGCAGCGCGGCGAGATCCTCGGTCTCGCCGGAGAGAGCGGATGCGGCAAGACCACCCTCGCCTACGGCATCCAGCGCCTCCTGCGGGCGCCCGCCGTGATCGCCGGCGGCAGTGTGACGTTCCATGATGCGTCCGGCGTGGACATCGACGTCAACGCGCTCGACGTCGAGGCGATGCAGCGCTTCCGCTGGGACAAGGTCTCGATGGTGTTCCAGGGCGCCATGAACGCTCTCAACCCCGTCGCGACGATCGGCTCGCAGCTGGAGGACGTGTTCGAGATCCACCGCCCCGATATGAACCGCCGGCAGCGGCGGGCCGAGGCCGAGGAGCTGCTGGAGATCGTCAAGGTCGGGCGTCAGCGCATGCGGTCGTTCCCCCACGAGCTCTCGGGCGGAATGCGCCAGCGCGTCATGATCGCGATGGCGCTGGCCCTCCGCCCCCAGCTCATGGTCATGGACGAGCCGACCACGGCCCTCGACGTCCTCGTGCAGCGGGAGATCCTGAAGCAGATCTCCCAGCTGCGGCACGAGTTCGGCTTCTCGGTCATCTTCATCACGCACGACCTGCCGCTGCTCCTCGAGATCAGCGACCGCATCGCGATCATGCGCCAGGGCGAGATCGTCGAGCTCGACACCGCCGAGCGGATCTGGACGGCCCCGCAGCACGAGTACACCCGGACGCTCCTGTCGTCCTTCCCCCGCCTCACCGGCGAGAGAGGAGTGCTGACGCGATGACCACGCTCGAGTTCTCCGACGTCACCAAGGTCTACAACGTCCGCGGCGCCGGCCAGCTGAAGGCCCTCGACCGGGTGAGCTTCACGCTCACGTCCGGCCAGACCATCGGCCTCGTCGGCCAGTCCGGCAGCGGCAAGTCGACGATCGCGAAGATCCTCACCCAGCTCGAGACTCCGACCAGCGGACAGGTGCGCCTCGACGGCAAGCCCATCCCGCGCCGCGGGAAGGGCCTTCGGAAGTACCGCCAGCAGCTGCGCATGGTGTTCCAGGACCCGTTCGCCTCGCTGAACCCGTACCACTCCATCCGCTACCACCTCGAGCGGCCCATCCGCCTCGACGCCGTGGTCCCGAAGGACGAGACGGAGGCGGAGGTCCGTCGTCTGCTCGAGCGGGTGCGTCTCGAGCCGGATGCCGTGATCGACCGCCGACCGCACGAGCTCTCCGGCGGGCAGCGGCAGCGCGTCGCGATCGCGCGAGCCCTGGCATCCCGCCCCTCGCTGCTCGTCGCCGACGAGCCGGTGTCGATGCTCGACGTGTCGATCCGTCTCGGCGTGCTGAACCTCCTCGCCGACCTGCAGCGCGAGGAGGGGCTCGGCGTGCTGTACATCACCCACGACCTCGCCACCGCTCGCCACTTCAGCGATCAGATCATGGTGCTGAACCAGGGCCGGGTCGTCGAGCACGGCGACGCGGACGACGTCATCCTGAACCCCCAGGACCCCTACACGCGCGA
>JAZBLS010000195.1:0-5452 GCA_037033365.1 Actinomycetota bacterium
CGGGTTTCCTACAGGGTCGACGGCGTCATACAGGGGCGACGCATGGGGCCCTGAGCTTGTCGAAGGGCCTGAGCCCGTCGAAGGGCGTCAGAACCTCGTGCCGCGGGCGGCGACGGCGTCCGTCTCCAGCGCCTTGCCGACCAGCGAATGGCGTCGCGAGTACGCGAAGTAGATCACGATGCCGATCAGCAGCCACACGCCGAAGCGGACCCAGGTCTCGGTGCTGAGGTTCAGCATGAGCCAGAAGCAGGCGAGCGCCGAGATCCACGGCAGCCACGGCGAGAACGGCACCGTGAACGGGCGCTCGAGGTCGGGGCGGGTCTTCCGGAGGATCGGCACGCCGATGCTCACCAGCACGAACGCCGACAGGGTGCCGATGTTGATCATGTCGCCCAGCACCTGCACGTCGGTGAACCCGGCGATGACGGCGATGATGACGCCGACGATGAGCTGAATGCGGATCGGGGTGCCGCGCTTGGCATCGGTGACGCTGAGCGAGCGGGGGAGCAGTCCGTCGCGGCTCATCGCGAACACGACGCGCGCGAGGCCCATGAGCAGCACCATGACGACGGTCGTGAGGCCGACGAGGCTGCCGATGGCGATCACCTGCGCGGCCCAGGTGGCTCCGACCAGCTCGAACGCACTCGAGAGCGACGGTTCGTCGAGCTTCGCGAGCTCGGTGTACGACACCATTCCGGTGATCACGATCGCGACGAGCACGTAGAGCACGGTCACGATGACGAGCCCGAGCATGATGCCGCGCGGGACGGTCCGCTTGGGGTCCTTGGTCTCCTCGGCGCTCGTGGCGACCACGTCGAACCCGATGAACGCGAAGAACACCAGGGCCGCACCGCTCAGGATGCCGAAGACGCCGTACATCGTCGGCTCGGACCCGGTCATGAACGAGAACAGGGACTGCGTCCACGCGCTCTCGGATGCCGCGCCGGACTCGGCCGGCGGGACGAAGGGCGTGTAGTTGGCGCCGTTGATGAAGAAGAAGCCGACCACGATCACGAACAGCACGATCGCGACCTTGATCACGGTGAAGACGCTGTTCACGCGGCTCGACAGGCGGGTTCCGAGGGCGAGCAGCACGGTGAAGATCGCGACGATCACGACGGGGCCCCAGTCGAACGCGAGCGGTCCGAGCTGCAGCGTCATCGGGATCTCGAGGTCGAACAGCGAGACGGCGTCACCCAGGTAGACGCCCCAGTACTTCGCGATCACGGCCGAGGCCATGAGCATCTCGAGGATGAGGTCCCAGCCGATGATCCACGCGAGGAACTCGCCGAGCGTCGAGTAGGTGAACGTGTAGGCGGAGCCCGCGACGGGGATCGACGACGCGAACTCGGCGTAGCAGAGGATCGCCAGGCCGCACACGGCCGCCGCGATGATGAACGAGATGATCACGGCGGGGCCCGAGTGGCGTGCCGAGGCTTCGGCGCCGACCGAGAAGATGCCCGCGCCGACGGCGACGGCGACGCCCATGACCGCGAGATCCCACACGCCGAGGGACCGTTTGAGCGACCGCTTCTCGTCGTGCGTCTCTGCCATCGACTGCTCGACGGACTTGATCCTTCGCTGAATCGCCATGCCGACGATTGTAGGTCGCGGGACGCGCGACGCACCCCTTACGAACCTCGAACACGACGTCGCCCCGCCCGCGGATGCGGACGGGGCGACGTGAGGGCGCGGCTACGGGACTCGGTGCTCAGGCGCTGAGGATGACCGTCTCGTCGATCGGGCGGCGGACGCGCGGGGCGGTCTCGCCCTGCTGCAGTCCCTCGGGGAGGTCGGCGGCGTCGCCGAGCTCACCCACGGCGATCACCGTGGTGGGGGAGAATCGCGGCGCCAGGTCGGCGAACTCGCGGACGACCTCGGGGTCGAAACCGCTCATCTGGTGCACGTGGAGGCCTTCGTGGTGGGCCTGGACAGAGAAGTGCGCCACGGCCTGGCCGAGGTCGTAGACCGCGTGGCTGATGGCCTTGCCGTCCTCGGACTCGGTCTCCGCGATCGCGACGACGAGAACCGACGCCTTCGAGGCCCACATCTGGTTGAACTCCACCAGAGAGTCGACGACCTGGTCGAACAGGGCGGTGCCGCGGTGCGCGACGATGAAGCGCCAGGGCTGCAGGTTGTAGGCGGACGGCGACCAGCGCGCGGCCTCGAGGGCGGCGTTCAGCTTGGCGTCGTCGACCGCGGTCTGGTCGTCGTAGGCGCGGGGGCTCCAGCGGCCCGCGAGGACGTCGAGGACCGGGTGCTCGGTGGGGGCAGTGCGATCGATCAGGGGAGTGCTCACGGAAGTGCCTTTCGAGAAGGAGTGGATCGGACTCCTTCGTCCGCGTACAAAGAGGCCCAACAGATGCATGTGGATGCATATTCCCGGTTCCTTCCGGCCGGACAGGAGAGTTCTCCACATGTCCTCATACGTCCCCACTAAAGCGTCACGAAGAGCACTATCGTCCTTTCATGCGACGTAAAGGAGGGATATGAATCAGATCACCGTGGAGTGCCTCAAGCTGGCGGTCCTGCTGAGAGCCGGTACGCGGGCACCGATCGTGCTGTCGTCCGAGGTGGAGTTCGCCTGGCGCCGGATGCCGGGGGCGCGCGACGGGCACCCAGCCGAGATCGCCGTGCTGTCCGCGCTCCCGCGCGGGCGGGATGCCGAGACGATGGCCCGTCTCGCGCAGTGGATCCCCGACTACGTGCAGAACGTCGGTCCCTTCACGGCCGCGTCCGCGGCACTCTGGCCCGTCGCGGGCCTCGTCATGGCGGAGCTGGGAGTCGGCGTCTCGGGGCTGAACGACGCCGGTGCCTCGTGGCCGGCATCGATCAGCCTGGTCGGCGATGTCAGTCGGGAAGGATGTGCGCTGCCGCATCCGCGAGGGCCGCTCTGACCGCGCGGATCGACGGCGCGGCGGCCGAGACGCGGCGCGCCGACGAGAAGATCTCACGACGCGGGGCCTCGGGGAGTGGCGCGAGATCGACCGACGGGGTGTCGCCGGCCCAGACCAGTTCGGGCAGCAGGCCGACGGCGAGGCCGGCATGGATCAGGCGGACGTGCGCGGTGAGGTCGGCGACCTCGAACCGGACATCCGGCTCGAACCCCGCGGTGCGGCAGAGCTGCTCGGCCCAGGCGCGCGACGCGGTGCCCGCCGGTTCCAGCACCCAGGGTTCGTCCCGTGTGGCGCGCAGCGCGTCCACCGCGTCGGAGACGGGGGCGTCGCCCGGTCGTCGCGCCAGGACGATCGCGTCGTGGGCGAGGACGACGCGGTCGAGGTCGGCGTGGATCGGCCGTGTGCGGCCGGGATACTGCTCCGCGAGGATCAGGTCGTAGTCACGGCTCGAGACGCCGACGAGTCCGGTCTCCGGGTCGCACTCGGTCACCTCGACGCGCAGGGCCGGATGCTCCGATCGCAGCGAGTCGAGAGTGCGGGGCAGCAGGGAGTGCGCGGCCGACTGGAAGACGGCGATGTGCACGGTGCCGGTGACCTCGGTCAGCGACTCCGCGACCGCGACCTCCGCGTGCTCCAGTTGATCCAGGATGCCGATCGCCTCCGCGACGAGCACGTTGCCCTGCGGCGTGAACTGCACGCCGCGGCCCACGCGCCGGAGCAGCGGCACTCCGACCTCGCGCTCGAGGGCGCTCAGCTGCTGGGACACGGATGCCTTGCTGTAGGAGAGTGCATCCGCGACCGCGGAGAGCGTTCCCCGGCGGGAGAGCTCCACCAGCATCCGCAGCCGATTGACGTCGAGCATCGATTCCTCCGGGACTCAGGACATTGTTCAGTACAACCGAACGGAAACCTTGCAGATCGGTTGATAGACGTAGCCTAGCCGCGCGCTCGACAATGATCGAGCCGCACACGATTCCCGGGTGTGCGATCCCGAAAGGCACCCCTGATGACTGTCGCCGCCGACACCACCCCGCGCACCGAAGACGTCGCCGCCCTCGTGCAGCGCTGGCTCTCCGAGAGCGAGACCCACCCCGTCGAGCCGGCCGCGCAGCGCCTCGCCGAAGTGCTCAAGGACCCGAACGGACTCGCCTTCACGGTCGGCTTCGTCGACGGCGTCATGCGCCCCGAGGACTTGAGCGTGGCCGGCCGCAAGCTCGCCGAGATCTCGGGGATCACCCCCTCTCTGCTTCCCGGCTACCTCCGGGCCGCGATCCGAACCGGCGGTTTCTGGGCGCCCAAGCTCCCGGGCGTCGTCGTGCCGATCTCGCGACGTGTGCTGCGAGCCATGGTCGGGCACCTCGTGCTCGACGCCACCCCCGCCAAGCTCGGGCCGGCGATCGCCAAGCTGCGTAAGACGGGCAACCGTCTCAACCTCAACCTGCTCGGCGAGGCCGTGCTCGGTGAGCGCGAAGCCGGGCGTCGCCTGCAGGGGACATACGACTTCCTCGCTCGCAAGGACGTCGATTACGTCTCCGTCAAGGTCTCGAGCGTCGTCAGCCAGCTGTCGATGTGGTCGTTCGACGAGGCCGTGGCCGATGTCGTCGAGAAGCTCACGCCGCTCTACGAGCTCGCCGCCGGTGCGGAGGCCGCGGGGAAGACGAAGTTCATCAACCTCGACATGGAGGAGTATCGCGACCTCGATCTGACGGTCGCGGCGTTCACGAGCATCCTCGACCAGCCCGGTCTCGAGAACCTCGAGGCGGGCATCGTGCTGCAGGCCTACCTGCCCGACGCGCTGGGTGCGATGCAGCACCTGCAGGAGTGGGCGGCCGCGCGCCGCGCGAAGGGCGGGGCACCGATCAAGGTGCGCGTCGTGAAGGGTGCGAACCTCGCGATGGAGGAGGTCGACTCGAAGGTGCACGGCTGGCCGCTTGCGACCTACGGGACCAAGCAGGACTCCGACACGAACTACAAGCGCGTGCTCGACTGGGCGATGACGCCGGAGCGATTGGATGCCGTGCGCATCGGCGTCGCGGGGCACAACCTCTTCGACATCGCCTACACCTGGCTGCTGGCGCAGGAGCGCGGCGTCACGGACGCCATCGAGTACGAGATGCTTCTCGGCATGGCGACCGGGCAGGCCGAGGCCGTGCGTAAGGACGTCGGCCGTCTGCTGCTGTACACGCCGGTCGTGAACCCCGCCGAGTTCGACGTGGCGATCGCCTACCTCGTGCGCCGACTGGAGGAGAACGCCAGCCCGGAGAACTTCATGTCCGCCGTGTTCGAGCTCGCCTCGGACCCCGCGCTGCTGACCCGGGAGCGTGAGCGGTTCGAGCGGTCGCTCGCAGGCCTCGAGGCCGACCGTTCGGTGCCCTCGTCGAACCGCGTGCAGAACCGCGCCACCGGGGTCCCTGAGCCTGTCGAAGGGCCTGAGCCCACCGGGGTCCCTGAGCCTGTCGAAGGGTTCCGCAACGAGCCCGACAGTGACCCGGCGATCGCCGCGAACCGCGCGTGGGGTCGGGAGATCCTGCAGCGCTCGGTCGACACGACGCTCG
>JAZBLS010000196.1:0-5444 GCA_037033365.1 Actinomycetota bacterium
AGGTTCACCGGTGCGCGGACGCTCGGCGGCCGGACGGCGCCGAGCACCTGCCGGGCCTTCGCGAGCGACACGGTCTGCACGCGCACCTCGTAGTGGTCGGCGGCGAACTGCGTCACGCTGGCGAAGTCACGGCGACGACGCACGATCGCGTAGGTCACGAGGCTCAGCAGCATGCCCAGGGCCACGCCGATGAAGACGAAGCCGACGAAGAGCTGGATCGGCACCTCCGGGTTGCCGAGCACGAGGATCGCCGACAGGAAGAGTCCGATGAGCACGCCGTTGATCGCACCGGAGCGCGCGGCCGCGGCGTATCCGAGCTTTCCCGTCACACGCTCGACTGTGCGCACGCTCTGGCCGACGATCGCGATGTCCCGCGCGGGGACCTCGGCGGCGATCAGTTTCGACACCGTCTTCTGCGCACCCTCGTAATCGCGGGTCGAGGCGACGATCTCGCCTTCGTCGCGGCTGTCAGCTGGACGGTTCAGCATGCTCATCCCGCCATTGTTCCATGCCCGTCGACGCCCGGCCTCTGAGCTGCCGTTCCCGTCGCCGACTACCGGGCGCCGTCGGGGCTCGCTCGGTCGTCGCGCACTACGCTGGACAGGTGAGCACACAACGGGTATTCGCCGCGCGCCTGGCAGGGTGCGCCGTCTTCGACCCCGTGGGCGACCGGCTCGGCAAGGTCCGGGATGTCGTCATCGTGTATCGAAGTACGGCGGCGCCCCGCGTCATCGGACTCGTGGTCGAGATCCCCGGCCGTCGGCAGGTGTTCCTCTCGATCGGACGTGTCACCTCGATCCGCGCCGGCCAGGTCATCAGCACCGGACTCATCAACGTGCGCCGGTTCTCCCCCAGAGCGGGAGAGGTGCGTGTGCTCGCCGAGCTCCTCGGGCGCAGGGTCAGCCTCGTCGACGGCAGCGGCACCGCGGTGATCGAGGACGTCGCGATCGAGCCGAACCGCCTCGGCGAGTGGGCGATCAGCCAGCTCTTCCTCCGCCGCCCGAAGACCAGTGCCTCTCCGTTCGCGAAGGGCCCGACCACGTTCGCGGCCTGGAACGAAGTCGCAGAGCAGCGCTCCCCCGGCGAGTCGCAGTCCGCCGAGCAGCTCGTCGCATCGTACTCGGAGCTCCACGCCGCCGACCTCGCGAACACGCTCCTCGATCTCCCCCAGCAGCGCATGATCGAGGTCGCGGAGGAGCTGTCGGACGACAGGCTCGCCGACGCCCTCGAGGAGATGCCCGAGGACGAGCAGGTGCACATCCTCGACCGCCTCGGCGATGAGCGCGCGGCCGACATCCTCGATCAGATGGAGCCGGACGACGCCGCCGACCTCCTGGCTCAGCTCCCGCCGAGCCGATTGGAGCAACTCCTCGAGCTCATGGAGCCCGAGGAGGCGGAGGACGTCAGGATGCTCCTCCGCTACGGCCCCGACACCGCCGGCGGTCTGATGACGCCCGAGCCGATCATCCTCTCGGCCGATGCGACCGTCGCCGAGGCCCTGGCGCTGATCCGTCGGCACGAGCTGCACCCCGCGCTCGCAGCCGCGGTCTTCGTGACGCTGCCGCCCTTCGAGACCCCGACCGGCCGCCTGCTCGGCATGGTGCACTTCCAGCGGATGCTGCGCTACCCGCCGCACGAGCGCCTCGGCGCGATCATGGACGACAGCCTCGAGCCGGTGCCGGTGACGGCATCCGCCGCCGAGGTCGCGCGCATGCTGGCCAGTTACGACCTCGTCTCCCTGCCGGTGATCGATCCCGCGCACCGGCTGGTGGGCGCGATCAGCGTCGACGACGTGCTCGACTACCTGCTCCCCGACGACTGGCGCACGCACGACAGCGACGAGCCCGCCACCAAGGAGGTGCGCTGATGGCCCGTTCGCCACGCCTCGACGCACCACTCGGTCGCGGGACGTCGCGGCCTCGCGCCACCTCGCGCGACCGGTTCGGCCGCTTCACCGAGTGGGTCGCACGCGCCATGGGCACCCCCGCGTTCCTGCTGATCCTGACGCTGTTCTGCGTGCTCTGGATCTGCTGGAACACCCTGCTGCCCGAGCACCTCCGCTTCGACGACGCGGCGCTCGGCTTCACCGCCCTGACGCTCATGCTGTCGCTGCAGGCCTCGTACGCGGCTCCCCTGATCCTTCTCGCGCAGAACCGGCAGGACGACCGCGACCGCGTGCAGATCGAGCAGGACCGTCAGCGCGCCGAGCGCAACCTTGCGGACACCGAGTACCTGGCCCGCGAGATCGTGGCGCTGCGCATGTCGCTCGAGGAGCGCAACTCCCAGGTCGTCACCCGCGACGTGCTGCGCCAGGAGCTGAAGGCGCTGCTCGCCGAGCTCGGCGACTCCGACGACGAGACGAGCGAGGGGCGGCCGCACGGCCGCTCCGCGTCATGAGCTCCGCGGACGCCGTCCGGGCGGCGGTCGCCGCGGTGACCGACCCCGAGCTCCGTCGACCCATCGGCGAGCTCGATATGGTCAGGGACATCACGGTCGCGGACGGTCGGGCGGACGTCGCGATCGTCCTCACGATCGTCGGATGCCCTGCCGCGGCGCGGATCGAATCCGACGTGCGCGCGGCCGCGGCATCCGTTCCCGGCATCACCGGCGTCGACGTCGTGGTCGGCGTGATGACCCCGACCGAGCGCAAGGCGCTGACCGAGAAGCTCCGGGACGGCCGCCCGGCGCGGCAGATGCCGTTCGGCCCCGATTCGCTCACTCGCGTGATCCTCGTCTCCAGCGGCAAGGGCGGTGTCGGCAAGTCCACGGTCACCGCGAACCTCGCCGTCGCGCTGGCCGATCAGGGGCTCTCGGTCGGCCTCGTCGACGCCGACGTGCACGGGTTCTCGATCCCGGGCCTCCTCGGCATCCCCGCCGGCACGCAGCCCACGCGCATCGACGACCTCATGCTGCCGCCGGTCGCCTACGGGGTGAAGACCATCTCGATCGGGATGTTCTTGCGCGACGGCGAGGCCGTCGTGGCCTGGCGCGGTCCCATGCTCCACCGCACGGTGCAGCAGTTCCTCACCGACGTGTTCTTCGGCGACCTCGACGTCCTCCTGATCGACATGCCGCCCGGCACCGGAGACATCGCGATATCGATCGGGCAGCTGCTGCCGCACGCCGAGGTGCTGGTCGTCACGACGCCGCAGGCCGCGGCATCCGAGGTCGCGATCCGCAGCGGTCTCGTGGCCCGCCAGACCGGGCAACGGGTCATCGGCGTCGTGGAGAACATGGGTCCGTTCACGCTCCCCGACGGCACGGTCGTCGACCTGTTCGGCTCCGGGGGCGGAGCTGCGGTCGCCGCGGCTCTCTCAGAGTCCCAGCCCGTGCCGCTGCTCGCCTCGATCCCCCTCAGCCCCGCACTCCGCGAGGGCGGGGATGCCGGCATCCCCGTGGTCCTCGGCGATCGAGCGGATGCCGCAGGCGAGTCCATCCGCACGCTCGCGCGCACGCTCGCCGGCCAGGGCCGAGGGCTCGCCGGCCGCTCGCTCCCGATGTCGCTCTCGTGAGCCGGACATGCGGACGCTGACCGTCGAGGAGCCGCTGCTGCGGCGCATGGCGCGCGACGCATCCGTGTACTCGCTCACCCGACCGAGCGCGATCGTGATGTGGGTCGCCCTGATCGCGGCCTTCACGCTCAGCATCCTCACCCTCGAACCCGGCCGCGGCGGGCTCATCGCCCTGCTGCCGTTCGCGTGCATCGCCCTGACGATTTACGCGGTGGTGATGACCGTCGTGAACGCGCGTCGTGCGGTGCGCGCGGCGACACCGCCCGGCACCGTGGTCTGGGTGCGTCTCGGCGACACGGCGCTGTTCCTCGGGGCGGGCGAGAGGAGCTCGGAGATCCCCTACGCCACCTTCCAGAGCGTGCGGGCAGGAAAGGACGCTGTCCTCCTGCGCCTCCGCGGGGCGTCGGCGATCTCGACGATCCCCCGGACGCTCCTGTCGGACGACGACATCGCGCGGCTGCACGAGCGGATCGACTGACTCCGTCCGCCTCCGGCCAGGTCGCTTTCGGCCGAGTCGCCGCTGCCGGTCAGGTCGCTTCGGGGTCGTACGGCGGCGGGCTGGCCACCGAGAAGTCCGGTCGCACCTGCGGGGTACGCGGCGGTGTCACGGCGGGCTCGGCCACGACCGACTTGGGCTTCACCGGCTGCGCCGGCGCGTCGTCCTCGAACAGCGCATCGCGGATGATCCGTCGCGGGTCGTACTGACGCGGGTCGAGTTTGCGCCAGTCGACGTCGTCGATCTCGGGGCCCATCTCATCGCGCACGCGCGACTTGGTGTCGCGCAGGAACTCGCCGGCGCGCCGAGCGAGCTTGGCGACGCTCTCGGCATAGCGCGGCAGCCGCTCCGGTCCGACGAGCAGTACAGCGATCAGACCGATCAGCAGCAGCTTCTCGAAGGTGATCCCGAACTGCATCTGTCCAGGCTACCGCCGCGCCTGCCCGCCCGACGCACGCCGAGCGCATACCCTGGGGGAACACACACCTCACTCGGGAGAATCAGGGCAATGAGCGAGCACGACGCGAACGCACGTTTCCTCCGCGAATCGATCGCGGAGCCCACGCCGATCGCCCGCGCACGCGCGCACGCCGTGGAATTGGGCGCCGCGCCGATCAGCGCGGCCGTCGGGTCGCAGATCGCCGTGCTCGCCGCCGCCATCGGAGCGCGGTCGATCGTCGAGATCGGCACCGGAGCCGGGGTCTCCGGGCTCTGGCTGCTCCGCGGAGCCCCGCAGGCCGTCCTCACCTCGATCGACAACGAGCCGGAGCATTTGGCCGCCGCGCGTCAGGCCTTCGCCGACGCCCGCATCCCGGCGACCAGGGCCCGTTTCATCACCGGCCGCGCCGCAGATGTGCTCCCCCGCATGAACGAGGCGTCCTACGACATCGTGCTCGTCGACGCCGACCCGGAGAACGTCATCGAGTACGTCGAGCACGGACTCCGCCTCGTGCGTGCCGGCGGACTCGTGCTCGTCCCCCGCATCCTCGCCGGTGGCCGCGTCGCCGACCCCGTGCAGCGCGACGAGATCACCTCGGCCTACCGGTCGCTCGTGCAGGAGACGCAGGAGTCGCAGGCCGTGCTCGCGACCGTGTCGACCTCGGGCGAGGGCCTGCTCCAGCTGATCGGCCTCGCCGAGGCCTGACCGTCGGGCGGGTGCCCGTACACGGAAAGAGGGCGACGGATCGATGATCCGTCGCCCTCTTCGTGAGTCCGCGTCGCGGACCCGAGATCGTCAGGCCGGCGCCACGACGGCTGCCAGCACGTCGTGAAGCTCCTTCGCCTCAGCGTCGTTCACGGAGACGACCAGGCGCCCGCCGCCCTCGAGCGGGACGCGCACGATGATGAGTCGCCCTTCTTTCACGGCCTCCATGGGTCCGTCTCCGGTCCTCGGCTTCATCGCTGCCATCGTGGGCTCCTTTTCCTCCGGTGGTATG